>JAQVTF010000105.1 GCA_028700185.1 Desulfobacteraceae bacterium
CCGCCCCCAGCACCGGGGCCGATTCGGTGAGGATCACCCGCACGGGTACGGTGGTGAGGAAATCCCTGAAGCGGCCCTTATCCAGGAAGGCATCCGTGAATCCGCCGCGCTTGAGTGCCGGCAAGAGCTTGGGTGCGATACCGCCGGCCAGATAGATACCGCCCCGGGTAGTGGCGGTGAGGGCGAGATTGCCGGCGGCGGCCCCGAGGCAGCGAACGAAGCAGGCCAGCGCCCGGACGCAGACCGGATCCTGCTGCTGTATGGCCAGAGCTGAAATTTGGGCGGGGGGATCGTCGCTGTCTTCGATGCGTTGGCCCGTTTTGGGATCGGGATGGGTCTCGCCCAAATGCCGGCGCCACTGGTAGATGCGCTGCAGGCCCGCGCCGGAGAGCACGCTTTCCAGGGTGACGCGGCCGCGCCGGGCCTGGATGTAGCGCCACAGCGACACGGTTTCTTCATCGATGGGGGCAAAATCCGCATGCCCCCCTTCCGAGGCCAGGGGAATCACCTCGCTGCCGAGCTGGATGGCCAGGCCCATCCCCAGGCCGGTGCCCGGGGCCATGATGGCGAGGTTGCCGTCCGGCGCCGGCGCCGGGGGACGCAACGCTTCGAATTCAGGGGCTGCCAGCACGGGCAGGGCATGGGCCGTGGCCTCGACATCGTTGAGCAATCGGCACCGTTGCCAGCCGAAGCGGCGGGCGAGGGTCTCCGCCGAAAGGCGCCAGGGCAGATTGGTGAAACGACACCGGCCGTCAACCACGGGACCGGCCAGCGCCAGGCAGGCGGCTTTCACCTCGTGATGCCGTCCCCGGAGAAAATCCGCGATGATCGCCTCCGGCGAGGGGTAATCGGCGGTGGCCAGGTGCCGGCTTTCCACCGGCCGCGGCCGTCCGGCGCCAGGGGTAAAAAGCGCCAGGTTGGTTTTGGTGCCCCCGATGTCACCTGCCAGTATCATCGTCTCGTCTTCCTTGCCGACACGCCGCCACAGCCTATCCCGAATCACTTCGCCGATTTTTGCCTCACCCGGGTTTGCTGATGCCACAACCGATATCACGGCAAAGGACCCGGCCTCTGCGTTATCAGAAGGCCTTGGAGGATCGCAAGATTTTCCTTCTTTAGGTTTGACATTAAAGATAATAACTATTATCAATCTTTGCTCATTCGTCCAATGAATTTCATCTGGCGGTGGTATTGACGTCGATGGTGGTGGGGGATGCGCCTGGCAGGGAACGTTTGAAATCACGAGTAAACAAAGGAGACGATGGATGAAAAAAGTACTGGTGGCCTATGCGACAAGAACGGGAAACACGGAAAAGATGGCGGAGTACATCGCTGAAGGGGTTCGCTTCACCGGCAACCAGGCGGATCTGAAGAAGATCGGCGCCATTCAGAGCGAAAAGGACCTGGAGGGATACGACGGGTATATCTTCGGTTGTCCCACCTATCACCGCGACATGACCGCCGGCATGAAAACCTTCCTGTTCCTCGCGGAGAAAGCGTCCCTGTTGGGCAAGATGGGCGGCGCCTTCGGCTCCTACACCCACAGTGGCGAGGCCGGCGGCATGGTCTACGATACCATGCTCTACGTTTTCAAGATGGACATGGTGGACCTGGGTGCCCTGAACCTCAAGGAAGCCATGCTGGACACCCCGGATGGCAACAAGGCCTGTCAGGAATACGGCAAGGCCGTAGGGAAAAAATTCAACGTCTGAAAATCCAGCTTGCTGAATTCTCGATTGCAGGTTTAAAAAAGGCAGCGTCCTCAGAGACGCTGCCTTTTTTCGTTATTTTGGTTTGCTGATCTGTTTCCGGGGGGAAAATGGTCGCTTCCCCGGCCGCAATCTCCGGATTTTTCATCAGAGGAAGGCGTGAAGGAGGAAAAGATGAAACGCTATCCGGTTCCTCTGGTCCCCGGTCCCACCACGGTCCCCGAAGCGGTCCTGGACGCCGGTCGTTACGATTTCGGCTCCGGGGATATCGAAGCGGAGTTCTTCTACCAGTACGCCCGGGTGGCGGAGAAGCTGAGGTCCATCATCCGGACCCGCCATCCCATCGCCGTCATGAGCGGCGAGGCCATGGTGGTTCTATGGGGGGCCCTCAAGAGTACCCTGTCTCCGGGCGACCGGGTCCTGTCGGTGGCCACGGGGGTCTTCGGCTACGGGATCGCCGAGATGGCCCGCACCCTCACCTCCGAGGTGAAGGTGGTGGGGTTTGAATACGACGAGGCGGCTGACGCCGAGAAGGTCGCGGCGGCCATCGAGGCCTTCCGGCCCAAGATGGTCACCATGGTCCATGTGGAAACCCCCTCGGGGGTCGTGAACCCGGTGGCCGCGGTGGGAGAGGCGGTGCGGGCTTTTGGCGTGCCCCTTTTTTACGTGGATGCCGTGGCCGGTGCCGGCGGAGCGGAATTGGCCACCGACGACTGGGGCATCGACCTGTGCCTGTTGGGCTCCCAGAAATGTTTTTCGGCCCCGCCGGGCCTGGGAATGGTGGCCGTGAGCGAGCGGGCCTGGGCCCAGATTGACCGGACGGGCTATCAGGGATACGACGCCCTGGCCCCGTTCCGGCAGGCTCTGGACCGCCGCTGGTTTCCCTACACCCCCGCCTGGCATGCCATCGCGGGTTTGGAGGCGGCCTGCGACCGGATCCTTTCCCTCGGGTTGGATTCGGTGATCCGGACCCATGCGGAGGTGGCCGCCCACACCCGAAGGCGGCTCGGGGAGATGGGGCTCTCCCTCTTTCCGCGCCGGGCGGCGGATTCGGCCCCCACCGTGACGGCGGTGCGGGTGCCGGAGCGGATGTCCTGGGCGGATCTTGACCGGCGCCTGCGCGCCGAGGGGGTGGTGATGGGCGGGTCCATCGGCCCCCTGGCCGGCAAGGTCTTCCGCATCGGGCACATGGGGGCGCAGGCGCATGTTGCCACTGTGGATGCGGGACTCGACGCCCTGGCGAAAATTATCGCCTGATCACCTGGCGTTTTCGATGTCACGCCCCGATTCTGCCCGGTGCCTGGCTATTGGGAACATCATCCCCCTCTGCCCCGAGATCGTCGCCGAATGGCTGGCCCGCCTGGCGCAGGGGGACCGCATCGGAGAATTTGCCGAAAAGTTGTATCGCCTCTGACCGTCCGCGTCTTCAGGCCTCAGTGCCCCAAATTCCGCCCGCCGGTCAGCAGCATCTCGTCATTGCCGAACGCCTCGCGGCGGATGTCGGCGAACATCTCCAGCAATCGGGGCACGGTGAGGTGCGCCTTTTCCTCGCCGGAGACGTCGATGATGATCTCTCCGGCGTCCATCATCAACAGACGGCTGCCGTAGGCGATGGCGTGGTTCATGTTGTGGGTGATCATCAGGGTGGTGAGACGGTGCTCGCGGATGAAGCGGGTGGTCAGGTCCATGACGACGGCGGCGTTGCGCGGATCCAGGGCGGCGGTATGTTCGTCCAGCAGGGCGATGGCCGGTCTGGAAAGCACCATCATCAGCAGGGTCAGGGCTTGGCGTTGCCCCCCGGAAAGGCTGCTGACATTCTCTTTCATGCGGCCTTCGAGGCCCATTTTCAGATGGATCAGTTGATCGCGAAAATAGGCCCGCATTTTGCGGTTGAGACTGATCACCGGCCATTTGAACCCTTTCTTGCAGGTGATCATCATGTTGTCCTCCAGGGTCATGTTGGAGGCGGTGCCCGCCAACGGGTCCTGGAAAATGCGTCCCAGATAGCGCGCCCGTTTGTACTCCGGGTGAGCGGTGACGTCCTGGTCCTTGATCCATACCCGGCCCGAAGTGGGCATCAGGCTGCCGGAAATCAGGTTGAACAGGGTGGTCTTGCCGGCGCCGTTGCTGCCGATGATGGTGACGAATTCACCGGCTGCCACCGTCAGATTGAAGTTCTTGATCACCGTCTTGGCGTTGGGCGTGCCCGCATCGAAGGTACACGCGAGGTTTTCCAGGCGGATCATGCGGCCGTGCCCCCCTTTCCCCGGATGCGGCGGTAGTTGGTCACCGCCAGGGAGGCGATGATGAGAATGCCGGCAATCAGCTTCAGATCGTTGGGCGTCATGTTGATGTAATAGCCGTAGAAGCGTCCCAGGTACATGATGGCCTTGAACAGGATGGCGCCCAGAATCACGCGCAGGGTGAGCATGCCGATGCGGTTGGACTTGATGATGAACTCGCCCAGCATCACCGATGCCAGACCGGAGACCACGATCCCCTGTCCCAGGTTGACGTCGGCGAAGCCCTGGTACTGCGCCGCAAAGGCGCCGGACAGGGCCACCAGGCCGTTGGAAAGCCCCACGCCGATGAGCTTGAGGGTGGCCGGATTGACGCCCTGAACCCGCACCATCTGCTCGTTGTTGCCCAGGGCGCCGAAAACCAGTCCCATGTCGGTATGGAAGAAGAGGTCCAGGGCCAGCTTGATGATCAGCACCACAAGGATGAAAAAAATCAGCGCGGCCCATTCGACGGGGATCCGGTTCTCGGCCCAGGCGGCCACATGGGTGAGCACCGTGTCCACCCGCAGCAGGGGGAGGTTGGCGCGGTTGTCCAGAATGCGGATGTTGACCGAATAGAGCATCGTCATGGTGAGAATACCGGCCAGCAGGTGGGGCACCTTGAGCCGGTTGTGGATGGCCGCGGTGACGAATCCGGCCAGCACGCCGCCGCCGAAGGCCAGCAGCAGCCCGGCAAGCGGGTTCTGGCCGGCCGTCAGCGAGGTGGCCATGATGACGGCCCCCAGGGGAAAACTGCCGTCCACGGTGAGGTCCGGGAAGTCGAGGATGCGGAAGGTGAAAAACACCCCCAGGGCCATGATGGCGTAGATCAGTCCTTCGACGAAGATGCCTTCAAGCATGATGTGTTACGGCTTTACCAGTTTTCCGTTCTCGATGATGGTGTTGGCCTTGTCGATGACATCTTGGGGAAAGACCAGGCCCAGTTCCGCGGCCACATCCAGGTTGACCAGCAGGTCCACATCCGAGGCGTCCGTCATGAAGATCGTGGGGATGGTTTCCGGCTTTTCCCCCTCGAGCACGCGATTGACCAGCCGCCCGGTGGCCCGGCCCATCTTGTAGTAATCGTGCCCCCAGGCCGCCAGCACGGGCGTGGATCGGGCGCTGCTGGGATCGGCCGACATCACCGGAATTTTGTGCTTCCGGGCCACGCCGGACACGGCGGCCAGGGCCGACACCACGGTGTTGTCATTGGAGATATAGATGCCGTCCACCCGGCCGGCGATGGTTTGAACGGCCTGTTTGACCTCGGCGGAGTTGGAAACGGTGGTTTCCACGAATTCGATCCCCATCTCCCGGCACACCTCCCGCGCGATGGCGGCCAGGCTCACCGCGTTGGCCTCGCTGCTGGTGTACACATGCCCCAGGACCTTGATGGGCTTGAGGCGGTTGAGCAGTTCGATCTGGGCCTTGACCGGGGTCATGTCGGAGATGCCGGTCACGTTGCGCTCGCCTTTCTCGGTGGAGGCCACCAGGCCGGCCCCCACCGGATCGGTGACGGCGCTGTAGATCACCGGGCGGTCCTTGAGGACGTTGACCAGGGCCTGGGCCGTGGGCGTGGCGATGCCCACCGCCAGGGTGACATCCTGGGACTTGAACTTTTGGGCGATGGAGGAGGCCGTGGACATTTCGCCGTTGGCGTTCTGAAGATCGAAGCGCGCGTCGGGATGCTCCTCCCGAACCACTTCCTGGATCCCCTTTTCGATGGCGTCCAGGGCCGGGTGGGTCACGATCTTGGAGATGCCGATCAAGATCGGATCGGCGGCAACCGCCGGCAATGCGAAGAACAGGGCAACCGCGGCGAACAGGGCGGCCAAGGCGGAGCTTCGTTTTTTCATCATTTTTTCCTTTCACTGTTTTTTCAATTTCTGGACGGCCCCTACCTAGTGTTCGTCCAGAAATGAGGATTTTTTCGTGAGATACGGCGGGCGCCCGATTTAAACCGGAGGAATAGCAGAGCTATTTCGAGGATTTAAATCTTGGTGCCCAACGCTGAGATCGCGGAAAAAGACCATTTATGGATGGACACTACCTAATAGCGCGCACCACTTTAAATCAAGTCTTTTCTCAAACCACAAATCGTTGAAACGGTTGCCTTATCCCCCTGGCGCCAACCTGCTCAAGGCCGCGGGCGGTCACCTCGAAGAAGTGCTGGGGGACGACTGCGCCGCCAAGGAAGAGGATTTAAGGTCGGTTGCCTTCACGTGAACGCGGGTTGGCGGCCCATGTGGTTTTTCTTCACCGGCGCCCATCGAATCTTTCGGCGCTGAATTGGGTTGATTTTGCAGTCGCGGAGTGCTTTCTTAAAAAGTTTGACCGGATGCGAATCGAAAAAAAGCGAGGATGTCGGACCGCATGGATACGGAAAAAGTGGACATCATCATCATCGGGGGCGGCCTCAGCGGGATTTATGCCGCTTCCTTGCTGGCGCCGACAAGGTCATCGGTGGTCCTGCTCGAAGCCCGGTCCCGCGTGGGCGGCCGGATCTTGTGTCCGGAACACCAGGGGTTCTTTACCGATTTGGGGCCGTCCTGGTACTGGCCCATGATGAACCCGAGGATCAATGCCCTGATCCAGGTGTTGAACCTGAAGGGATACCCCCAATTCGAGACCGGCCACGGACGATTTCAGGCCAAGGACGGCCATGCCGAAACCATCGCCGGCTATCCCATGCAGCCGCCGGCATGGCGGCTGGACGGCGGCATGATCTCGCTGGTCGAGGGGCTGCGCGCCCGGATTCCCGAAGGTGTGATTCGGCTGAATCATCCGGTGTGCGAGGTTGAACGGCGCGACGACGGCGTTCGGGTCACCGTGGGGCATCTCGACCAGGAACCCCGGTGCCGGCTGAAGGCCTCCCGGGTCATTCTCGCCTTGCCGCCCCGGCTGGCGGCCCGTTCCATCCTGTTTACACCGGATCTGCCCTATGATTTGGCCCAGGCCATGTTGAGAGCGAGTACCTGGATGGCCGGGCATGCCAAATTTTTCGCCCTCTATGATCGGGCCGATTGGCGTCGGTTCGGTCTTTCCGGCCAAGGGTTCAGCCTCTGCGGTCCTCTCGGGGAGATTCACGATGCATCCAACGAGACCGAGCAGCCTTACGGGCTCACCGGATTCCTCGGCATTCCGGCGTTACGGCGCAACGATCGGGACGCCATCATCCGGGCCATGCTTGGCCAGCTTTCATTCATGTTCGGCCCGGCGGCCGGCGAACCGCTGAAGCTGTACTACCAGGATTGGGCCAGGGAAGAATTCACCGCCACGGAGTATGACATGCGGTCGGCTCACAATCATCCGGAATTCCTGCCGCCCTCCGGCAAGACGAGTTTCTGGGATGGCGCCGTCTACTTTGCCGGTACCGAAACGGCCGATGATCTGGGGGGCTATCTCGAAGGGGCGCTCTCCAGCGCGGAAAGGGCGGCTTCGGCCGTCATTGCGTCCCAGGATGTTTTACGGGCCACCATGGGGTGATCGAACGCTTTGACTTGTGGCTTCGGTTTTGGTACTGGGCAACGAGAAAATCGACCGACTGATTTTTCATATCGGATGTATACCCTCAACCGTTCGTGGTGCAGGCAGGGAACTTAGATGGCCAGAAAGCCAACCTACCAAGACCTGGAGAGAATGATTGATGCCCTCAAACTGGAAAAAGACCTCTTAGAAGACAGACACCAGGAGCTGGCCCAGGAAAAAGAAAGATACGAAAGGATCGTCAATACGATTCCATGTGCGGTCTATGATTATGTCCGCTGGCCCGATGGACGAAGCAAGTTCATTTATATGAGCTCTCAGGCTGAAAAAATTTTCACGTGCAACGTTCAAGAAATAATGGAACAGCCTGATATACTATGGAATATGGTCCATCCTGAAGATTTCGATCGTCTGGATAAAGAAGACTTCGAAGCAACTGTTGCCGGCAAGATATTTCAATCAGAACTGAGGGTTGTTTTGCCGAGTGGCCAGGTGAAGTGGATTCAGATCACTTCCATGGCAAGCTCGCAAAAATATGATTCTCAAATCATATGGAGCGGCGTTGCCCTCGATATCTCCGAGCGGAAAGAAGTCGAGGCGGAACGAAATCGCCTGGTGCTGGATTTGCAAAACGCACTGGCCGAAGTTAAAACCCTAAAAGGAATTATTCCCATCTGTTGCTACTGTAAAAAGATCCGGGATGACAAAGGATTCTGGACTCAGGTGGAGGAATATATCTCAGCGCATTCCGATGCGGATTTAAGCCACGGCATTTGCCCGGAATGCGCCAAAAAGTATTTTCCTGATTACGATCTCTATCCAAGAAAGTCCGCATCAAAAAACCAGGGACCGGCCAAGAAAACTGTTGAGCCCTGAGCGCGAAACCGCCGGCGATTGGAGTCCTGTGGATCCATGATCGCGATGTCGCCTTCAATCCCGCCTATCGGTCGTAAACCACCTGAAGGTACAGATCCCCCCGATGCCCATCGGCGGTCCAGCGGCCCAGCCCCTTGAGACGCAAGCGGTTGCCTTCGCTGACGCCGGGCGGCACCGTGACCCGCAGCAGGCGTTTGTGAAAACCCCACGGCACATTGATCATCTTGGTGGTGCCCTGACGAGCTTCCCGTTCGGTGACACGGACGGTGCCGTAGAGGTTGGCGTCGTCGGTTTCCGCGGTGGGGCGAATCACCTGAAGCCGGTCGGTGTGGTGCCTGGCCGTCAAGGGCTTGATGCGTTGGCTCAGTCCGCTGGCCGGCAGTCGACCGGACAGCTTGACCAGCAGCATGCCGGCGATAAACCCGCCGATATGCGCCCACCACGCAATGGCGCCCTGGCCGCCGCTGGTGGCGTTGAACACCTGAAGCAAAAACCAGATGCCGATGAAAATGAAGGCCGGGATTTCGAAAAACAGCGGTATGAAAACAATGGGGACCAGGGTGAGAATCCGCGCGGCGGGAAAGAGGAGAAAATAGCCGCCCATGACGCCGGCGATGGCCCCGCTGGCCCCTACGGTGGGAATGTTGCTCATCGGATTGGAAATCATGTGGGCCAGGCCGGAGATCAGCCCGCAGAGCAGATAGAAGGCGAGAAAACGAAACGGGCCGAGGCGCTCCTCCACATTGTCACCGAAAATGTACAGGGACCACATGTTGCCCAGCAGATGCAAAAACCCGCCATGCAGAAACATGAACGAAAGCAGGGCGAAGGCCTGCTGCGCAAGGGAGAAGTGGGCCGAGATGCGTTCCACGGTGTAACGCGCCGGCACCAGGCCGTAAAAGTAATTGAACCGCAGGATTCCCTCGCCCTGGGCCAGTTGCACCAGAAACACCCCCACATTGATGGCGATGAGGGTGCGGGTCACCACGGCTACGCTGTGGGAGGACTGGGTATCGCGAATGGGGATCATGGGATGCGGGCTTTCATCATTTTGTGCGCCAGCGGGGGGTAGGCTATCCTGTCGGATCGCCGCCTATCCGCGGCCACACCGTTGCGCAGGGTGAGCTTGCCACGACATCGACGGAAAGGGGGGCAGCGCAGCGCCGCTCCGACAAGTGAACGCGCCGCCCCCTATCAGATGACCGATGACCAACCTTCGAAGACGTTTGTCTTCACCGGTCACCATACACCCGCATGCTCAGGTCCACCGCCCGGGCCTGATGGGTCAGGGCGCCGGCGCTGATCAGATCCACCCCGGTATCGGCCAGGGGCCGCAGGGTGTCCCGGCGCACCCGGCCGGAAACCTCCACCAGGGCGCGGCCGTCGATGCGTTGCACCGCCTTGCGGATGGTTTCCAGATCCATGTTGTCGAGCATGATCACGTCGGCTCCGGCGGTGAGGGCTTCTTCCACCTGGGCCAAGTCGGCGACCTCCACCTCGATTTTGACCAGGTGGGAGATGTGACGACGCAGCGTCGCCACCGCCGGCCCGATGCCGCCGCAGGCGATGATGTGATTGTCCTTGATCAACACGCCGTCGTAGAGGCCCATGCGGTGGTTGGCGGCGCCACCGATGCGAACGGCGTACTTTTCCAGGACGCGCCAACCGGGAGTGGTCTTGCGGGTGTCCACCAGTCGGGCCCGGCTCGGTCCCAGGGCATCCACCCAGGTGCGCACATGGGTGGCGATGCCCGAAAGGCGCTGGAGAAAGTTCAGTGCGGGGCGCTCGCCGTGCAGCAGACTCTTGAGAGGCCCTTCCAGGCGCATCACCGTTGTACCGTGGGCGATCGGATCGCCGTCACGGCAGTCGCTTTGGCAGGCCACCCGGCTGTCCACTCGGGCGAAGACCCGTTTGACAACCTCGAGGCCACAGAGGATCAACGGCTCCTTGGCGACGATCTCAGCCCGGCCGGGGTCGTCGTCCCCCAGCAGCGCATCGGTGGTGAGGTCCCCGGAGCCCAGGTCCTCGTCCAGGGCCAGTTCGATGAGGCGGTCGGTCGTGTTCAAGGGAAATCCTTTGAAGTGACTAAAATTAAAAGTGACTAAAATTAAAAGTGACTAAAATTACGAGTGACTAAA
>JAQVTF010000283.1 GCA_028700185.1 Desulfobacteraceae bacterium
GAGCCGTTCGCTGTCGGCGGTGTTGTTGCGCAGCGTCGGCGGTTGCAGGTCGATATCCACGATCCAGTGTTTCAATGATGCAGCATCCGTCATGACCATCCATCTTCTTAATTTCGGATAAGGGTTTTCAGAACAAAAACTCAAATATCGGCTTGAAAAGCGTCACTTCCCCTCCCCCGGAAAAACATCCAGAAGGCTCAAAAAAGCGGCAGCGTCACCAGCGACGCTGCCGCTCCTAGCCCCGGACCTTATTGGTTTACCGGCGCTTTTTATCCTTTCCGGTCGCCTTGGAATTCCCTTTCCAGCGCGGCCAAGATGGCGTTGAAGGTGGCGCCGGCCTCACCCAGGAGGCTGTAGTGGGCCACTTGACCGGTGAGGGGGGTGGGCTCGAAATTGATCTCGATCACCGTGGCGCCGGCCTGCCTGGCGATGGTGGGCATGAGCGCTGCCGGTTGAACCATGGCCGAGGTCCCCACCACCAGCATGACATCGCACCGGGCGGCGGCGTCCCGGGAACGGGAAAGGTTCACCGGCTCGATCATTTCCCCGAAAAACACGCATTCGGGACGAAGAATCCCGCCGCAGGAACACCGTGGCGGCATCTCGGCCATCTCCACGTCGGTGGTGCTGATGCGTCGGCCACAGGCCAGGCAGCGCTGCCAGGCGAAGTTACCGTGAAACTCGATGACGTCATGGCTGCCCGCGGCCTGGTGCAGTCCGTCGACGTTCTGGGTGATGATCGTCTTGAGCTTGCCCATCCGCTCCAGCCGGACCAGCCCCATGTGGGCATCGTTGGGCCGGGCTTGATCCAGGAGCGTCTTCATATCGGCGATGAGCACCCGCCACACCCGGCCCGGATCGCGCATGAAAGCGTCGATGTGGGCGTATTCCATGGGATCGAGTTTCTCCCAGATGCCGCCAGGACCGCGAAATGGCGGAATCCCGCTCTCCACCGAAATCCCCGCCCCGGTAAGCGCCACGATGTGGTGCGCACCGGCGATGTCCCGGGCGGCACGGTGACAGAGGTCCGGTATCATCGTCACACCTCCAAGGTCATGTCCGCCGCGACCCCAAAGCACTCGATGCCGGCGCCGGCCAACAGTTGGCGGCATTGCGCCACAATCCGGTCCATGGCGTCGTCGGTGCGGTCCTGGTTGAGATGAAAGAGCCCCAATCGACGGACGCCGGCCTCTCTGGCCAGGGCCACCACGTCGGTGAACACCGAATGGCCCCATTGCCGCGCGCGGCGATACTCCTCGGGCGTGTATTCCGCGTCGTGGATCAACAGATCGGTCCCCTTGCAAAAATCGCGATATCCATCAAAATTCAAGCCGTTGGGGTGAACAAAACCCAATTCGTTATCCGTCAGGAAGACGAAGGACCGACCGTTTTCGGTGAATTTGTACCCGGTCCCCGAGTTGGGATGGCTCAGGGGCACGGGTGAAACAGTGACGGAACCAATGGCAAAACGGGTTGAACAGTCGTGGCGGCAATCAATTTTGGCCTTCAGTTCGGCGTAGCGTACCGGAAACGTCGGCGGCGACATCACTTCGCTTAAAATGGTTTCAACAAAACGATCCTCAAACGGGCAGTTGTAAAGGATCAACTCGGCGCGGGGATTGAAAATGGGCCTGAAAAAGGGGAACCCCATCACATGGTCCCAGTGGGCATGGGTGAAGAGCAGGTGGCAATGCAGGCGATTCTCGGCCACCATGCGGTTGCCGAGGCGACGGATCCCGGTGCCGGCGTCCACAATGATGGTTTCCCCGTCGCTGCTGCGGATTTCCAGGCAGGTGGTGTCCCCGCCATAGCGAAGGTACTCGGCACCGGAGACCGGTATCGCCCCCCTCGACCCCCAGCATCGAATGTGCATGCCGTTTTCCTTCCCGCCCTCTGCCTCGGCCCTGCCGGGTCCAAGTCGGGCCGGTGATCTCAGGGCTCAGCAACGCTCCGCATAAAGGGTGTGCCAAATCCCGTCGCCGACCCATTGACGCCGGATCACCACGGGAAGCATCGCCAGTTGTTCCCGGATCGCCTTGGCCTCGCTTCGCAGCAGCCCCGAAAACACCATGCAGCGCTTTCCGGCCAGAGATGCCGCCGACACCAGGTGGCGCAGGACCGCGTAGTGGATATTGGCCACCATCAGGTCCATCTCCCCGCCGATCCAATCCTCGGCCCGCCCCTGAAGAGCCATCACGCGGTCTTCCAGACCATTGCGGCGGATGTTGTCGGCCGCGGTACGAACGCAGAGCCCGTTGAGATCCACCGCCAGCACCCGCCGCGCGCCGCCGCGGGCCATGGCCAACGCCAACACCCCGGTCCCGGTTCCCAGGTCCATGGCCACGTCCACCGCATGCCGGCGGCAGGCCATGGCCACGGCCTCCAGGCAATCGCGGGTGGTGGGATGCAGACCGTTGCCGAAAACCACCCCTGGATCGAGGACGATGGCCTCCGGCGGCTCCGTGGGCTCCGCAGCCCACGGAGCGACAATGCGGAAGCCGGCGATTTCCACCGGGGCCAATCGCCCGCCCTGCCATTGGTCGTAACTCATGACGGTCTCGTCCAGCAGCACCAGGTCGCCGGATGCCGCCACCAGCGCCTC
>JAQVTF010000284.1 GCA_028700185.1 Desulfobacteraceae bacterium
CTCGTCTTCAAGATACCAGATGTCCGTCGGTTTCATCACGCCGGGAAGTTCGTCGTCCCTGACATAGACATGCCCCACCGGCCAACCGATATGACAGGCGATCCCCTCCACGGCCACCCTTAGCGCGTCGTCCACCGTGGCCGCCGCGTTGGCCGCCGAAGCGACGTTTTTAAGCAGGGCGAGGCCTTTTTCCTTTTCCCGCAGCTCCCTTTCAAGAAGCTTTTGGGCCGTGATGTCGTGGGCCACGCCCAGGGTGTAGAGAAACTGTTTATCGGAGCGATTGATCTCGTCGTCCGGAACGTTCCATAATCCACGGGCGGAAAGTTCGATGAAGACATAGTTCAGGGTGTACGTCCGGTCCTCGTGGGCCTTGTTGAGCAGGCGGACCTCGATGTTCCGGGTGCGTCGCTCACCGATGCGCTTTTCCACCACGATGTGGCGCATTCCGGGACGGTCGTCCGGATGCAACAGGTTTTCGAAAGAAACACCGATCAGATCCTCGGGGTCGTATCCCAACTGCCGCACCGCCGTGGAGATGAAATCGATGGTGCCATCGTCGTTGAGCCGGTAGATGATATCCGGTGCCAGGTCCACCAGGGTACGAAAACGTTCTTCGCTTTCGCGGATGGCCTTCTCGGCGCGTTCCAGCTGAGCCACCTGCCTGACAAGCTGAGCGTTTTTTTCTTCCAGCTCGGCCGTGCGGGCCTTGATCAGCTCCTCCAGATGCTCGCGGTAATGCTTCAGATCATCTTCGGCCAGTTTACGTTCCGTGATGTTCTCGTGGGCCACGACGATCCGCACCGATTCCGAGCCGGCAAAACGGGTGACGCGGCCGGCAAACCACCGCTTTTCCTCCGGGGAGTGGCAGGGGTATTCTAGGGTGAAAACTTTTTGCCGTCCCTCCATCACCGCCCGGATACCATCGTAAAAAGTCCGCCCCTCAAGCCGTTCCTTGCCCTCGGCGGCATTGCAGACAGCCAAATAATCGGCCCCCTCACACACATTGTCCATCACCGCAGAATTGGCCGCCGCGAAATCCCGCCAAGCCTTGTTGACGGCGATGATCTGGCCGTTTTCGTCCAAAACGGCAATGTGGGCCGTGAGAGAATCGAGGATGGCATGGGCAAAGCGTTCAGACCCCTCAAGGCGTGTTTCCATGCGTTTGCGCTCGGAGATATCCCTGGCAATGGCGGAAGCGCCGGTGATCCTCCCTTGGGAGTCCCTGACGGGCGAAAGGCTCAGAGAAACGTAGATGGACTTGCCGCTTTTATGCATCCGGATGGTGTCATAGGGCGCTATGCGCTCTCCGCGCTGAATCCGCTCGACGTTTTTCAGCAGTTCGTTCTCTTTGTCAGAGGGAACGAGCAAAGCGGCATTGCGGCCGACGACTTCCGCCGCCGTATACCCGTAAAGCTTTTCAGCCCCGGCATTCCACGATTCGATGTAACAGTGGCGGTCGAGGAGGATAATGGCATCGTCAGAAGAGTCAATGATCGCAGCGAGCCTGAAAATGTCCTTTCGATCCTGCGGATTTTTCTCGCATTCGGCGGATTGCCCTTTGGTGAAAGTTTTCAATTTCAGTGCCTTAATTTATGGTTGGATGGCTGTCGCGTATCATGCAAGTGAGCGACAACCCATTTCTGGAGCTCTTCGCCGATAACACGAAACCCGGCTGGCAGCAATAACCAGCCGAGCTGGCGGTGAAAAAAACAGCACCTTGACAGACGCAAAGGGATTTGTTGCTTTAGAAACATTCGGCATCCACTTCACTCTTTGAGAAGGACTCACCCGTGCCAAATGCAATCGACCATTTTTGGGAACTTCGCTTGGAGGCGTGCCGACAGTCCCTGGAGGCCAACCGCTTCGAGGCCTTTGTCGCCCAAGACCTCCACTCGGCGCGGCGGCTCTTTTCGGAAACTATCCGGCCGCAGCTGGATGTGCGCAGCGCCTCCTGGGGCGACTCCATGACCCTGCTGGCCACCGGCATCCTGGACGATCTGCGCCAGGATGCCGGCGTCTCGTTCATCGAGACCTTCGATCGCGGGGTCTCCCGGGAAACAGTCATGGCGCGCCGGCGCGAAGCCTTGCTGGTGGATCTGTTTCTCACCGGCTCCAACGCCGTGACCGAAGCCGGCCAACTCGTCAATCTCGACATGGTCGGCAATCGCACCGGCGCCATCACCTTCGGTCCCCGCCACGTGGTGATCGTGGTGGGCCGGAACAAGATCGTGCCGGATCTTGCCCGAGCCATGGAGCGAGTGAAACACTACGCGGCCCCCCTCAACGCCATCCGCCACGAGGGCTGGCAAACGCCCTGCCGCAAAACCGGCCGCTGCATCGACTGCAACAGCCCCCACCGCATATGCAACACGTGGACCATCACCGAAAAGTCCTACCCGCCGGGCCGCATCAAGGTAATCCTGGTCAACGCCGATCTGGGGTTGTAAGCCCCATATTCCCTGGCCGCCCCGGTGGTTTCAGAAGACTGAAGCAAAGCAGAATGCTTAGCGAATGCCGAGCCGCGGACGTCCGCAAGCCGCTCTGGATCCGGCGCCCCGGAAAACTCGCCGCCAACCGTCCGTAAGCCCGGAC
>JAQVTF010000106.1 GCA_028700185.1 Desulfobacteraceae bacterium
CCCACTACGCCCGCAACATCGTGGTGGGCTTCGCCCGGCTGGACGGGGCCCCGGTGGGCATCGTGGCCAATCAGCCGTCCGTGGCGGCCGGATGCCTGGACATCGCCGCCTCGCTCAAAGGGGCGCGCTTCGTGCGCTTCTGCGACGCCTTCAACATCCCCCTGGTGGTCTATGAGGACGTTCCCGGCTTTCTACCCGGCATCCACCAGGAGCACGGGGGGATCATCAAGCACGGCGCCAAACTGATCTACGCCTTCTGCGAGGCCACGGTCCCGCGAGTGACCGTCATCACCCGCAAGGCGTACGGCGGCGCCTACTGCGTGATGAACTCGCGTCACATCCGGGGTGATCTGGTGTTGGCTTATCCCACCGCCGAGATTGCCGTCATGGGGGCCGAGGGCGCCGTGGGGATCATTCATCGTCAGGCGATCAAGGCAGCCGCGGACCCGGCGGCAGAACGCCGACGTCTGGTGGACGATTATCGCCAGCGCTTTGCCAACCCCTACCGGGCCGCCGAACTGGGCTACGTGGATGAGGTCATCGACCCCGCCGACACCCGCCGCCGACTGATCCGCGCCATGGCCCTGCTGCGCAGCAAGCGGGATTCCAATCCGGCCAAAAAACATGGCAACATGCCGCTTTGATGCCTAGCCCCCGAGGAGACGGCACATGTCCTGGGATCAAGTGTTTGAACTGATCATCAGCATCCTCACTACCCAGACCGGCATGCCCAACCTGGTCTTCAAGCAGGTGGTCATGATGGCGGTCGCTTTTTTCTTTCTCTATTTGGCAGTGGCCAAGAATTATGAACCCCTGCTGCTGGTACCCATCGGTTTCGGCATCTTCCTGGTCAATTTTCCCCTGGCGCCCCTGATGGGCTACACGGAAAGCGGGCATCCCGAGCTGATCCGGGCGTTCTACAAATACGGAGTGGAATGGGAGATCATTCCCTGCGTGATTTTTCTCGGTCTGGGGGCCATGACAGATTTCGGCCCCCTCATCGCCAATCCCAAGACCCTGATCATCGGTGCCGGGGCCCAGTTGGGGGTCTTCATCACCTACCTGGGGACCCTGCTGGCCGGGTTCACCCTCAAGGAGGCCGCCTCGGTGGGCATCATCGGCGGTGCCGACGGACCCACCACCATCTACCTGACGGCCAAACTGGCCCCCCATCTCCTGGGTGCCAACGCGCTGGCGGCCTACTCCTACATGGCCATGGTGCCCCTGATCCAGCCGCCCATCATGCGTCTGCTCACCACCCCGGAACAGCGGCGGATCAAGATGCGCCAACTGCGGCCGGTCTCGGCCCGGGAAAAACTCTTCTTTCCCCTCATCGCCTCGGTGCTCATCATTCTCCTGATCCCGGCGGTGGCGCCGCTGATGGGGATGTTCATGTTCGGCAATTTCATGCGTGAATGCGGGGTGGTGCGGCGTCTGTCGGATACGGCCCAGAACGCCCTGATGAACATCGTGACCATTTTTCTGGGGCTCTCGGTGGGGGCCACGATGCAGGCCGAGGCCTTCCTGAGCCTCAAGCCGCTGTTGATCTTCACCTTCGGGCTCCTCGATTTCATCGTTTGTACCTTCGGGGGTATTCTCACGGCCCACATCATGAATTTTTTTCTCACCGAAAAGGTCAATCCCCTCATCGGTTCGGCAGGGGTCTCGGCGGTGCCCATGGCGGCCCGGGTGAGCCACAGCGAGGGGCTCAAGGCCGATCCGAACAACTGGCTCATGATGCATGCCATGGGGCCGAATCTGGCCGGCGTGATCGGTTCGGCCGCCGCCGCCGGCATGTTCATCGCCATGTTCCAATGAAAGGAGGCCGCATGCGGTTGCGATGGATTCGGATCAACGCCATCGGCCGGTGTCTCCTCTGGGCGACGGCCACGTTCGTGGCCCTGGCTGGCGGTGCGCTGGCCATGGGGGTGAGCGGGCAGGATTTGGAGAAGCCGGCGCCCGCATTTTCCGCGGAAACGGACGGGTGGGCGGCCGAGTTGATTCCCCGGGGTCGCAGCACCCAGGTGCGCATCTTTTTCGATGCCGACGGAGGGACTCTCGCCGAACCGTCCACCCGAGATTTCAGCGACACTTCCCGCGAGGGCGTGGATTCCAAGAACTTCAAGACGGGACTTTTTTGGCTTCAGGCCACTCTCCCGGAACCCGGCGGGCGGGTAAAGCTGATGATGCGCTCGGATTTTTTTACCAGCGGCACCCGGTGGTATGTCTTCAACCCCACCACCATGCCGTTGTGGCAAGACGCCGGTGCCGATTCCCGCGCCCAGGGCCCGACCCTGCGGACGCTGTCCCTCACCGTGGTCGACGGCGGGCCCCTGGACAGCGACGGCCGCATCGACGGCCGGGTCACGGTGATCGGTGGCCCGCGGGACTCGTTCTGGGGCTATGCCATCGGGACCCTCTTCATCCGTTTTTTCGGCATTTTCATCGTGCTGGGAATCCTGATGTCCGGCATGTTTGCCTCCGGTTGGATCTTTCGGTGGATCGAGGCCCGGCGGGCCCGGCCCCGGAAGGTGGAAAAGACGGGGCCTCCGGAACCGGGGAAAGATGTTCCGGCCACCGAGGTCTCCGTCCCGGCTCCGGAACTGGCCGCAGCGGTGGCCCTGGCCCTGCACCTGAACCTCGCCACCCGTTCCACAGCCAGTTTTGCCACCTCTTGCCCTTGGGACGCTTCCGCCTGGGCCAGCGCCGGTCGGCAGGGGATGATGGTGGCCCGGGATCGACTCTTCCGTCGAAATCCTGACGCCTCTTCCAACGGAGACCGACACCGATGAAATACCAAATCCGCATTCAAGAAAAGGAATTTGAGGTCGACATCCTCCAGGCGGCCGACGGCCGTGCCCGGGTGGCGGTGGACGGTACGGCCTATGAGGTGACGTACAGTGGCGGCCAACCGGCGGCCGTGCCGACGGTTTCTCCGCCGCCCAGGCCGGCCGCTGCCAGCGGTGGAACGCCACTGCCCCGGACACCGGTGGCCGGGGAACCGGGGGCCCTGATGGCGCCGATTCCCGGCATCATTCTCCAGATTTTGGTCCAACCCGGTGACCCGGTGAAGGCCGGGCAGATCGTGGCCGTGATGGAGGCGATGAAGATGGAGAACAACCTGGCGGCCGAGACCACGGGGACGGTGCGCGAGGTACGGGTGGAGAAGGGCAGCGAGGTGTCCACCGGGGATGTGATCATGATCATCGACGCCGGGTGATGTCTATTCTCAAGCTGGAAATTTCCAGACCGGGTCAGTGAAAGAAGTTCGGGTTGGGTGATGCCGTCAGCTCCGGGGAAGTGTCGAAAAAGGCTTCCACCACGGTGGCGGCGGCATCCAGGTCGTTTGCCGTGGCCAGACGGCGGCACAGGCTGTGGCCGAAACGCAGGTTGGCGGCAAAGTAGCGGGCAAAGCGGCGAAAGCGTACCAGGGCCTTGGCCGGTTCGAAATGAATTCGCAGCAGATGGATCAACCGCAGGGCCGTGCGTCGGTAGATCCCGGGATCCGGGTCGAGGCGACCGGTCCATTCGGCAAAGCTCCAGGGGCGGGCGATGGCCATGCGGCCTAGAGCGACCCCGTCGCAGCCGGTGGTGTCGAGGACCCGGCGGCAATCAGCCGGTGAAAAGACGTTGCCGTTGCCAAAGACCGGGATGGTCACGGCCTCTTTGACCGCCGCAATAATGGGCCATCTGGGTGGCCGGGTTCGGCGGTCCGGAGCGACCCGGGGATGAAAGGTCAGGGCATCGGCGCCGGCGGCCTCAAAGCGCCGGGCCAGGTCCACCGCCGGCTGGGGATCATCCTGCCAGCCGGTGCGGTACTTGACCAGGACGGGACAGGACACTGCCCGGCGGACCGCCGCCACCACCGCCTCGGCCCGGTCGGGAGTCCTGAGCAGGGCGGCGCCAGCCCCCTTCTTGCAGATCGCCTGCACCGAACAACCGAAATTGATGTCCACCCCGAAAAGCCCCTCCGCCTGGATGCGTCGGGCCGCCAAGGCCATCTGCTGCGGATCGTGGCCGACAATCTGGAACACCAGATGGTCCTTTTCCGCCTCTCGCCAGCGGAAGCAGTTGGACACCGTCGGGTTTTCCGTGGGCAGGCGCCGGGCGTCGGCCATCTCGGCCCACAGCAGCCCGTGCCCGCCGAATTCGGACAGCAACTGGCGGAACGCCACATGGCCCAGATCGGTCATGGGGGCCAGCACGAGGCGCCCGGGGATGGATCGGTTCCCGATGTGCAGGGGACGGTTCAAAAAATCGGCAAGATGACGGTCCATGAAAATTTCGCCTGGAAAAAATGAATCTGTGTCGAGAAACGGGGCTGGCGTGTTTCTTTTCGATACCATAAAAGGCGCGCCGGGGTGCTTATTTTTTCCACCGCCGGCTGGACATCGCCGTCAGATGGTGCCATGGAAGACCTGAACCATGGGCGTGTTGCCGCCATCGGCCCGTTGCTCTACAGCGATGCCGACGTGTTGGCCGTCTCCAAGCCCGAGGGGATGGCCACCATTCCCGAGCGGTGTCCCACCGGCGGGTGCCTGGTGAAGGTTCTTGGCAGTGAATTGGGGATGCGCCTGTTCGTCGTCCACCGGCTGGACAAGGCGGCCAGCGGCGTGGTGGTGTTGGCCAAGAATGCTTTGGCCCACCGCTGCCTCAACGATCAGTTCGCCGCCCGCCTGGTGGACAAACGTTACCTGGTCCTGGTGCATGGCCGGGTCGACGATGACCTAGGCGAAATCGACCTGCCGCTGCGTGCCTTCGGATCGGGCCGCATGGGGGTGGACCGTCGACGGGGCAAGGCGTCGCTGAGCCGTTTTCGAGTGCTTTGGCGCAGCGAAGCCGCCACATTTCTCTCCGTGGCCCTGGTTACCGGGCGCCGCCACCAGATCCGGGTGCACCTCTACGCTGCCGGCCACCCCATCGTGGGTGATCCGCGCTACGGGGATATCGCCCGGCAACGGGCGTTTCCCCGAATGATGCTGCACGCCTGCCGGATCGGTTTCCGGCTGCCCGCCGGCAATCCCTGCACGATCTGGGCACCGCCCCCGGCGACATTCAGGGAGCTCTTGACCCAACTCTGTCCCGGTGCCGGAGACCTCGATATCGACAACGGCGGATGCCTTGACCCCGGGGCGCCGATTTCGGGAAAGGGCGGATGAGATGAACCCAACGGTTTCGGAAATCGAAATCCGAAACGATCTGCGCCCGGGAGACCTCGGAGCCATTGTTCGGTTGCATGGGGAGTGCTATGGCGCGGAATACGGCTTCGACCATACCTTTGAACCGTACGTGGCCGCGCCCCTGGCGGAGTTTGCTCTCCGGACCGACCAGCGGGAGCGGATCTGGATCGTGACCCGGAGCGGGCAGGTGGAAGGCTCGTTGGCCATCGTGGCCGCCTCCGCACGTGAGGCCCAACTGCGTTGGCTGCTGTTGGCGCCGGCGTTGCGGGGCCGGGGACTGGGCCGACAACTGGTGGGCGAGGCGCTGGCTTTTTGCCGCCGTAGCGGGTATGCGTCGGTGTTTCTCTGGACCCTGGCGCACCTTGAAAAAGCCCTGGACGTCTATCGGCACTTCGGCTTCCAGGTGGACCAACGCTGTCCCCGTCGCATCTGGGGGCAAAAACTCACCGAGGAGCGGCACGTACTCGAGTTGAACCCCGCAAACCCGCCCTGATCACCGCTTGTGCCGCCAGGGCGGTGGAGAATTCGAATTTATGCCCATCGAAAACAAGGCATCCGGTTTTTTTAGTGACAAGGAGTCCGAAACCATCGGCCAGTGGGCCACTCAGTTGCAAGGCGAGGTGCGCATCGACCTGCTGCCGGCCGGTGGTGGTGGGGCCCTGGCTGAGATCACGGCTTTTGGCGAGGCCTTGGAGGGTTTGGTGCCCGGAATCAAGGTCCGGCGGGACGAGGAAGCGGACGTTGCCCGCCCCGGGCTGCGTCTGGCCCCCAATCTCGTGTTCTACGCCGCTCCCCGGGGTACCGAGCTGCCGGTGTTTCTCGAAACCATCACCCGGTTGGCGGCCCATGCGGTGCCGCCGTTTTCCTCTGATCAGCGCCGGTTGATCCAGGCCGTGGACGTGCCGGCGCAGTTGGAACTCTACGTCAGTCCCCATTGTCCGTTCTGTCCGGTGATGACCCGTCGGCTGGTGGACTTGGCCCTAGCCTCGACGCAGTTGATGGTGGCGGTGATCGACGCGGGCATGTTCGCCGCGGAAGCCCAGTCCCGGGAGATTCGCTCAGTGCCCACCCTGGTGCTGGACGATGGTCTGCGCTGGACCGGTGAGGCCGGCCTGGACGAAATCCTGCCGGCTCTCGGCACCCGGGACCCGGCCCGCCTGGGGCCGGCGGTGTTCCGGCGGATGCTCGAGAGCGGGGCCGCCTTCGAACTGGCCGCCATGATGGCCCGGGCCGGCGGGGTCTTTCCTGGCTTCATCGACCTGCTGTTGCATGAGCGCTGGTCCGTGCGGCTCGGTGCCATGGTGGCTGCCGAGAGCCTGGCGGATGAGGCGCCGGCCGTGGCGGCAACCCTGGCGCCGGTATTGATGGCACGCTACGGTGAGCAGGGGGTGGCGGTGCGCGGCGACTTGCTCCAGGTGATCGGGATGGTGGGAACGCCGGAACTGGCGGATGCCGTGGCCGTCATGACACGGGAGGAGACCCATGCCGACGTGTGCGAAGCAGCCGAAGAGGCGGTTGCCGCCCTCAAGGAAAAGTCAACCGGTCGGGGGTGACGCGGGCTTCAACGTCCCGAAACAAAAATTCAGCGGAGCGGCGATGACCTGTCGTCGCCCGGGAGGTTTGCATGTTGCATCATGTGGTGCTGATGAAGTTCAAGCCCGGTGTTCGCGATGGTCTCGTCGATGAGTTGGAAGCGGCCCTGGACGATCTGCCCAACCGGATCGTCCAGATTCAGACTTACGAGTTCGGGCGTGATGTGTTGCACGGGGAGCGGTCCTGGGATTTTGCCCTGGTCTCGGGCTTCGCCAACCTCACCGCCATGCAAATCTATCAGAACCACCCGGACCATCAGGCCGTGGTGGCCCGATTGCGGGAGATCTGCGCCCAGATCGTTTCCGTCGATTTCGAGTCCAAGCCGCTTCCCATCATCGAACGGGATCCGACGTTGATGCGGTGACCGCCCCGCGCAAAGCGGAAAAAAGTGGTGCCCCCGGCGTGAATCGAACACGCGGCACATGGATTAGGAATCCATTGCTCTATCCACTGAGCTACGGGGGCCAAAACGGCAGCCTCGGTTAACGCCTCACCCTTATAGGCGAATTTCCGTCGCCTGACCACTCGTTTTGCAAAGGAGCCCTGTTCGTCAAGAATGCTCCAGGGGGTTCCGGTTGACCGACCGATCCGGCCGGTGGCTACTGGACCTTCAAGGTCTGGCCCGGGAAGATGGTGCAGCGCGGCGTGAGACGGTTGATCCGCAGCAGGCTTTCCAGGGGCATTTTGAAGCGCTTGGCGATCATGAAAGGGGTGTCTCCCCGTTGGACGTTGTAGGTTTTGAGCCCTTTGGTGGCCTGGGGGGCAGCTTGGGCGCTGGGAATCGCCAGGCGCTGGCCGATGGTGAGGGTTTGCCCCGACAGGTTGTTGGCCGCCATGATCTTGGGAACGGTGGTACCGTAACGGCGGGCCAGGATCCACAGCGAATCGCCGCTGCGCACCGTGTGGTGAGTGGTGAGAGCGGGGCGTGAGGAGCGGGCCGGGGCGGATACCGCCACGCCCTTGCCGGGCACTTTCAGGCTACGGCCGGCCATGATGTGATTGCTCCGGCGCAAGCCGTTGGCCTTCATCAGGGTCGTCACGGTGGTGTTGTAGCGATGCGCGATGGTCGAGAGGGTCTCTCCCTTGCGGACGCGGTGATAGACCACCTTCGGTGGCGCCTTCGGTTTCGGGGACGGCTTCGAAATGACCGGTGCCGAAACCGGAAGGTCGTCCAGGGCCGCCAGAAGCGGCTCGGTGGTTCCCGGAGGTACTTTAAGGATATATTCGTCTCCCGGGACGATACGGTACCGTAGTTCGGGGTTGAGCTGCCGGAGCATCTCCTCGTCGACTCCCACCGCCTGGGCGATGTCCTTCAGGTGGACTTGACGTGACACCACGGCGGTTTCATACACCAGAGGCGTTTCGGGCAAGATGTCCGCGATGCCGTGGGCCCGGGGATCCTTCAGGATGTGCAGCGTGGCCAGAAAACGGGGGACGTAACGGGCTGTCTCCCGTGGCAATCGTTGGTACAGATCCCAGAAGTTGTCGAGGTAATTGACGTTTTGTGCTCGAATGGTTCGCAGCACCCGGCCTTCGCCGCAGTTGTAGGCCGCCAGTACCGTGGTCCAGTCCCCGAAGATGCTGTGCAACTCCTTGAGGTAGGCGATGGCGGCCGCCGTGGCTTTTTCCGGATCGAGGCGCTCGTCGATATAGACATCCCGCTTGAGGCCGAATTTATAGCGGGTGTACGGGATGAACTGCCAGAGGCCCAGTGCCCGGGCGCGGGAAAGGGCGTCCACCTTGAAGCCGCTTTCGATAAGCGGAAGCCAAGAGAGCTCCTCCGGTAACCCCGCCTGTTGTAGCGCCGCCACGATCTGGGGGCGATAACGTCCGCTGCGCTTGATGGAGGCGATGAGAAAAGATCGTTCGGGGCCGGTGAGGCTCTTGATCTCGGCGTCCACGTGGGCGTTGCGCACCAGAGGAATGGCGTCGTGCTGGCCATTGACCACGATGTGGCGGGACGCGTAGATTTCCATGATCCGTTTGGCGATGAGAAAGCGCAGGTCTTCTTTCTGCTGCGACATTTTGGGATCGTCGTCGCCGTTGGCCTGCAGAACGAGGGAATAGGCCTGATCCAACGCCTCGAGGGCGTTGTCCGGATCGCCTTTCTGCCAGAACTCCTGGGCGACCTGGCAGAATTCCAGGGCTTCATCCATCAGTACCTGATGGCGCTTGCCTGAAGCGCGATCACCCGCGGTGCAGTCGCTGCCGGTCTTGGACGGGTCTTCCTGCGCCTGTGCCAGGGTCTCGTCCATGATGACCGGTGATGAGGACGGGGACTTTGAGAGGGCAGTGCAGCCGGTCATGACCCATACGATCATCATTAGCGTCCAACAGGATTTTCGTCTGCGTGGCACTTTTCTTTTTTCCTTGTCAATGGGGTATTCAGTGAGGGCAGCGGAGCGCACGAGTTACAACGGTCGGCCAAGAGAGGCGGCAAGCGCTTGGCCGGCGCCATCGGTTCATCCGCACCGGCGGTGGCACTGGCAAAATGGGTGAGACGACGTCGGCGCCTCTGCTTTGAGTCGTCCGATTACACAACCTGAAGCCGCCTGTCAAGGGAAGGAAGCCCGTGATCAAGGCGCCGGAAGCGCCTGGATGCCGTTTGAGCGATTCCATGGCAAGGGCAAAAAAAGCAATTCTGAGCCTCGATGAAATTTTTTTCTTGCTTTTTTGGAGAAGCGCAGTTAAAGAAACTGATTCTGTGCGGTAAGGATCGGTTCCGTCCAGATCCTGACGCTTGACGCCGACCATCCGGGCCAGAGTAGCTCAGTCGGTAGAGCAGCTGATTTGTAATCAGCCGGTCGCGGGTTCGATTCCTGTCTCTGGCTCCATCGCTGCCGAGCGTCGGCGAACCGATTGGAAAGACACGACATGGTGGGGTTCCCGAGCGGTCAAAGGGAACAGACTGTAAATCTGTCGGCAATGCCTTCGGAGGTTCAAATCCTCCCCCCACCACCATTTTTACCGAAATAGCTGGATGTAGAAGATTTCGTTCAAACAGGACGAAGTCGTTTGAAACTACGTGGCTTTTCGCCGAACCTGCCGTTGGCGGGTCGGATGCGGGGAGATCAGCGGTGGGCTTGCCCGCAGAGGTGACGGGTGAAATTCCGCTGACGCGGATGTCGACGACCGAAGCGGGAGTAGCTCAGTTGGTAGAGCTCCAGCCTTCCAAGCTGGATGTCGCGAGTTCGAATCTCGTCTCCCGCTCCATCCCTTTGGCGCCCGCCTCAACCACGACGCCACGTCGTTTTCAAGTCCTGTCGACGCCCTCTGTGGAGGGCGCTGTCGTGCCCACGTAGCTCAGCAGGTAGAGCGCTTCCTTGGTAAGGAAGAGGTTCACCGGTTCGATTCCGGTCGTGGGCTCCATTCATTTTCAGGGGTCTTGCAGGCGCCATCGACACTCTGCCCAGCGATGGTGCCGCCGACCATGTGGGTGCCCGATGCGGTGCCGCCGGACATATTTTCCATAATTCCAACGATGATCTGGAGGACGGGAAGATGGCGAAGGAAAAGTATGAGAGGAAGAAGCCGCATGTGAACGTGGGGACGATCGGGCACATCGACCACGGCAAGACGACGTTGACGGCGGCGATCACCAAGCAGTTGGGGA
>JAQVTF010000285.1 GCA_028700185.1 Desulfobacteraceae bacterium
TCGGGGCCAACGAGGGACAGGTCACCGTGACCCGCAAGGTTCAGACCGAAGACCGAATGGATGTGGAGCACCGGGTCATCGACCTGGCCCGGGAGGGGGATTTGGCCCTGGGGCCCTATGACTACGTCTTTGTCCCCATCATGAAAGATGCCAACCTGGTGCGCGAAGTCACCGTCAGTGGCGAGGTCCGGTTTCCCGGCACCTATACGGTGAAAGAGGGGGAACGGTTCTCCGAGCTGATCGAAAGGGCCGGCGGGTACACCGGCGATGCCTATTTTTACGGCATTCAGTTTCTGAGTGAGCGGGCAAAACAGATTCAGCAGGAAAGCCTCGACAAGCTCCTGGACGATCTGGAAATCCGGGCCAAGATGTTTATGTCCGAACAGGCTCAGGCCGGGGTTTCGAGTGCCGATATTGAAGCGGCCCGTACCACCCAACTCGGCCTGGATGCTTTCATCCAGAAGCTGCGCACCGTGCGCGCCAATGGCCGGGTGGCCATAAAGGCCACGGATCTGGCCTCGTTCAAGGGCTCCTCCTGGGATTTTGTGCTGGAAGATGGGGATAGGATCCAGGTTCCCAAAAAGCCGAGTTATGTTACGGTGGTGGGGGCGGTTTATTCCCCCTCGGCCTATCTCTATCAGCCGAACCTGACCCTGGGCGACTACCTGGCCCAGTCCGGAGGGATTACCAAAACCGCCGACGAAGAGTACATGTACGTGCTCAAGGCCAATGGGGAAGTCTTCTCCGGAGAAAACGCCGGCACCTTTTGGAATCGTTTTCTCAGCCAGCAGTTGATGCCCGGCGATACCCTGGTGGTGCCCGAAAATCTCGAACGGTTGTCCTTCCTGCGGCTGAGCAAGGACATCGCCGACATCGTCTTCAAGATTGCCACGACGGCCGGCGTCGCCATCGCGGCCCTTTAAGAACAACAACGTCAACGGTCTCGAAGGTTCATAAATGCCAAATTCCGACGACAGCCAGAAGCAACCGGCGCAGTTCATCCTCTACCCGCAACCCTGCCAGGAGGAGGACGATGAAATCGATCTGTTGGCGTTGTTCAATGTGCTGAAGCGCCGTTGGCGATTCATCTTCGGTTTTCCCCTGGCGTGTACCCTGGTGGCCGTCGTCGTGGTGCTCTGGGTGCTACCGGTGGTGTACAAGTCCTCGGCGGTGCTCATGCCGGCGGAAGGCTCCGGTGAGACGAGCAAGCTTGCCGCCCTGGCCGGGTCTCTTCCCATTTCCATCCCCGGCCTGGACACCGGGGGCGAAAGCCAGAACATCCCCAACTTTCTCAATTCCCGCACCCTCAAACAGCGGCTCATCGACAAGTACGACCTCTTGCCCCGGCTCTATCCCGATGCCTGGGACGAAACGGCCAAGCGCTGGAAAAGCGATGATCCTGAAGCGGTGCCGTCCACGATTTTGGCCTTGCAGTCGGGGGCCCTCAGTGGCCGTTACAGTGTCTCCAAGGACGATAAGACCGGTCTGATCACCATTTACTGGGACGACCAGGATCCGGCCTTTGCCAAGGTCATGGTGGATCGGGTCATCGCCGAACTCCAGTATTACCTGGACAACGAGTACGTTTCCGACGCCCGGCGGGAGCGGGAATTCGTGGAGAGCCAGTTGGCCAAGGCCTCCGCCGAGCTGGAATACTGGGAGCGCCAGGTACCTTCCCAGAACCTGACCCTGGACAAGATCCAGCGCGAGCGCTTCGCCGCCCAGACCGTCTACACCGAGCTGCGCAAGCAGCTCGAGATCGCCAAGATCGCCGAGGCCAAGCAGATCGTTTCCTTCCGGGTTCTGGACAACCCCTTCGTGCCGGTCCAGAGGGCTAGCCCCAAACGGAGCCTGATTTGCGCGTTGACGCTGGTACTGACTGGGTTCATGGCGGTTTTTTTGGTCATTGGGCACAATTTCTGGATTCAGGCGCGGCAGCGCGCTGCCGGTACGGATCTCACCTCAACGACCCCATCGGCCTGATCCAAGGTGATGCGCTTATCCTCCGCCATCATCGGGCCGGTCGTGGTCCTGGTCCTTCTGGGGACCTTCCCGGAACTTCTGCGGGCGGCTCCCTCAACACCTCGACCCCAGGCCTCCTTGCAATCCTACACCGGGATCTGGGACATGCCCACGGCTCGCGTCCTGCCCGACTGGCGAACCCGGCTCAAGTTCGGCTACGTTGAGCCGTTTCGCTACTACGGCGGGGCCGTGGGGCTCTTCGACCGGTTTGAAATCCACGGTCAGTTCACCGAAGTGGACACCCTCGTTGCTTTCCCCGGTGAGGGGTACGGTTACTACAAGGACCGATCCGCCGGGGCCCGGTTGGTCCTGATGAAGGAAGGCGATGTCCTGCCCCAGGTCGCCATCGGGGCTTTCGACGCCACCGGGACCGCCCTTTTCGGGTCCCGGTATATCGTGGCGTCCAAGATGTGGGGCGACTTCGATTTTACCTTCGGGCTGGGGCAGGGAGTTTTGGCGGGGGAGTTCGTGCGCAACGAATTCGGCCCCAGCAAGGATATCGGATTCGATTTCCTCCTTTCCGACCCGTTTCGTCGTACCCGGCCCTTTGGCGGTGTCG
>JAQVTF010000107.1 GCA_028700185.1 Desulfobacteraceae bacterium
CCACGTCGATGACCACCTGGATGTCCCGGGGGCGCCGGGCTCCGAGTGCTTCGGCCTGAACCCGGTTCAAAAGGCGGCGCAGGCGCTGGACGTCGGCGTCCTTGATCAGGATCTGCCAGCGGTGGCGGCCAGCGATTCTCTCGATGGGCGCCGGTGCCGGACCGAGGACCTCGATGCCGCCTCCCACCCCTGAAGCCTGTTGTCGGCATACCTCGCCCAGTTGCCGCGCGGCCGCCGCGGTGCGTTCCGGGTCCCGGCCTGCCAGGCGCACCATGGCCAGGCGGGTGGTCGGCGGATAGGCCAGGGCCTGGCGCAGCGTCATTTCCTCCTGGTAAAACAGGTCCGGATCCTGGGCGCAGGCCGCCCGGATGCTGAAGTGATCCGGATTGAAGGTCTGCAGCAGCACCCGTCCCGGCGAGACGCCGCGGCCGGCCCGCCCGGCCACCTGCGCCAGGATCTGAAACGTCCGTTCCCCGGCGCGAAAATCCGGAAAATTCAAGGTCTGGTCCGCGCAAACGATTCCCACCAGGGTAATGCCGGGAAAATCGTGTCCCTTGGCCACCATCTGGGTCCCCACCAGCACGTCGATGGCCCCTTCGCGAAGCTGGCGCAACATGGTGAGCAGTTGGCGCCGACGGCCCACCGTGTCCCGATCCATGCGTGCCACCCGGGCCCGGGGAAAGAGTCCTTGCACCAGGGCTTCCAACTTCTCGGTGCCGAGACCGATGGGACGGATCTTGTCGGCCCCGCAGTGAGGGCAGCGGATGTTGACCGGCTGCTGGTAGCCGCAGTAGTGGCACTGGTAAACGCCTCGGGCCTGATGCAGGGTCAAGGAAATATCGCAGTGGCGGCAGCGCAGGGCTTCGCCGCAGGAGGCGCAAACCGGGCAGGCGGCGAACCCGCGCCGGTTGAGAAACAGCAGTGCCTGTTCACCGCGGTCCAGGGTTTCCTGCATCGCCGTCAGCAGGGGCGCACTGAGGAAGCGCCGCGCCCCGCGCTTGTCGCGGTCGGCCCGCAGATCGATGATTTCCACCGATGGCAACGGCCGCGCTTCGATGCGTTGGGGCAGATCCAGGCGTTGGTAGCGGCCGGCGGCGGCGGCGTGGAGGGCCGCCATGGAGGGCGTGGCCGAACCGAGCACCACCACGGCGCCATCGTAGCGGCCGCGCAGGATGGCCATGTCCCGGCCGTTGTAGTGAAACCCGGTTTCCTGTTTGAAGGCCCCGTCATGCTCCTCGTCCACGATGATGAGACCGGCACTTGGAAAAGGAGCGAAGACCGCCGAGCGGGCGCCGATGGCCACGCAGGTTTCGCCGGCCACGATGCGGCGCCACTGGTCGTAACGCTCACCGGCGGACAGGCCGCTGTGCAACAGGGCGATGTCGGCGCCGAAACGGGCCCGGAAACGGTGTTCAAGCTGGGCGATCAAGGCGATTTCCGGCGCCAGTACCAGCACGTTGAGCCCGCGGCGTACCGCCTCGGCAGCCGTTTGCAGGTACACTTCGGTCTTACCGCTGCCGGTGACGCCGGCCAGTAGGAAGGTGTCAAACCCGTCGCCGAGGCGCGACACGATGGCGTCGGCCGCCCGCTGCTGGTCCGGGTTGAGGCGTCGGGGAAGATCGGGCCGCACCGGCAGGCCGAAGGGATCCCGGAAGATTGGCCGCTCTTCCACCGTCACCTGTCCCCGGGCCGCCAGGCGGGTGACCAGGCTGGCCGCGTTGGGGATCTTGGCCCTCAGGTCGGCCATGGACACGGCTTCGCCGGTTTCCAGGAGCGGCAGCAGCAGGGCGCCGGCCTTGGGACCGACGGCGGAGGCATCCACCCCCTCGGTCAAGCGGATGAAACGCTCGATCTTTGGGCGTGTGGCGCCGCGGACCAAGGTCTGGCGGCACGCGATCCAGCCCAGTCGGGCCAGAGCCGCCAGATCCCGGGTCAATGCCGATCCCTTCAGGCGCCGGCGCAGGGACCGAATGCTCGTCGGCTGGCGACGGAGGATTTCCAGAAGTTCTTGGTGCGGCGTTTCGATCCGACCGTCTGACAGGGCGGCGGCACCATCATCGGTGAGGTGCCAGAGGGTGACTTCGGCGTCGGTGAGGCCGCCGGGCAGGGCGGTGCGAATCACTTCGCCCAGTGGGTGCAGATAGTAGTCCGCCATCCAGCGCAGCCAGGGAAGCATGCTCTCCGGCAGCAGCGGCACCGGGTCGAGGACGTCTTCGATGGGCAACAGGTCGATGCCCGCCGGCGCCTCACCTGGGCCGAGCACGTACCCCGTGGCCCGGCGGTTTTTGAAGGGGACCAGGACCCGGACGCCGGCCTCGGCCGCATCGGCCCAGATCTCCGGCACGCGATAGCTGAAGGTGCCGAACACCGGCAGGGCCACGGCTACTTCCACCACCGGTGCCGCCGGTTCTTTTCGCTTGACAGGCATTGGGGATTTATTTAGCTTTCCTAAAGGCATTGCGGTTTGATCCGGGCGTTGTCCACAACCGGGCAAACCGGTTTCGGTATATCGCCAAGCCAGGCGCCTGGCAAGTCCGGCGCCAACGAATCGAAAGGAGCGGTCGCAATGCGTGCCTTGATCCGTCCCATGGTAATGTTGAGCCTGGTGGTCTGTCTGGCGGGGCTGCCGATGACGCCGGCCCTGGCTGCCGAGGCGGCCGGATCGGCGGAAGAAGGCCGATCCGGCGGCGCCATGGCCGTCGATTTATTGTTGCTGCGTCCCCTGGGGTTGGCGGCGACGGTGATTGGAGGGGTTCTCTTCGTGGTGTCCCTACCGTTTTCCGCCGCCGGCGGCAATGCCGATGAGGCGCGGCAAAAGCTCGTTGAAGCGCCGGCCGGCTATACTTTCCAGCGCCCCTTGGGCGAATTGTAAAAAGGGGCGTTATGGTTTTCCGGAACCGGCGCTTGCCGCTAATTATCGCTCACCGCGGGTGCAGCTCCCTGGCACCTGAAAACACCCTGGCCGCCGCCCGTGCGGCCCATCGGGTGGGGGCCGACGGCTGGGAACTGGACGTTCAGCTCACCGCCGACGGCCATCCCATCGTGATCCACGATCGCGGGCTGTTGCGGCTCACCAACGTGGCCACCCACCCCGCCTTCGCCGGCAGGGAGCCGTTCATCGTTTCCCGATTCACCCTTGCCGAACTGCGGCAACTGTCCACCGGGGAAGCCTTTGCCCGCCGCGACCGCCACGGTCAGATCGCCGCTGGCGCCGTATCCCCTGCCGACCTCGCGCGCTATCGCAGCGAGCCGTTGCCCAGCCTGGAAGACGCCCTGGCCCTCACCCGGGAGCTGGACCTGGTGGTCAACGTGGAGCTGAAGGATCAGACCGGGCTTTCAGGGGGTGAGGCCATCGTAGAGCGGACCGTGGCGGTGCTGGACCGGATGGACATGGCCGAGCGGGTCCTGATATCGTCCTTCAACTTCGGCTACCTGAAACGGATCAAGGCGTTGCGGCCGGCCTATGCCACCGCCGCCCTGGTAAAGGAGTCCCACCCGGATCCCCTGGGGCTGCTCGCCGAACTCCAAGCGGACGCCTACCACCCCGGACACCTCATGGTCACCCCGGCGCTGGTGCACCAGATCCGGGATGCCGGCAGGCAGGTGAATGTCTGGACGGTGAACACCGGCGAGCGGATGCACGAGCTGGCCGGCTGGGGGGTCAGCGGCCTCATCACCGATTTTCCCCAGCGCTGGGCTTCCTGATCCATCCCTCACTTGATGCCGGCACGCATGAAACTCTGGACGAACTGGCGCTGAAAAAGGAGGAACCCCACCAGCAGGGGGGCCACCGACATCAGGGTGCCGGCGGAGACGATGGCGAAGTTCACCCCGTTTTCCGGTGAGCCGAAAATCGACAGGCCCACGGTAATGGGACGGGTGGTCACCGAGTTGGTGATTACCAGGGGCCAGAGGAAGTTGTTCCAGTGCCAGCTCACCGATACCAGCCCGTAGGCCAGGTACACCGATTTGGACAGCGGCACATAGACCTTCATCAGGATGGTCAGCGGTCCGGCCCCTTCCACCCGGGCCGCTTCGGCCAGGGCGATGGGCACCTGCTTGAAGTTCTGGCGCAGCAGGAAGACCCCGAAGGCCGAGGCGATGTATGGCAGTGAGATGGCCGGGATGCTGTCCACCAGCTTCAGGGCCGTCATGGTCTGGTAGTTGACCACCAGCAACTGGTCGGGCATCACCATCAACTGGATCAGGATCAGGGCGAAGGCGATGTCGCGTCCCTTCCAGTCGTAGCAGGCGAAGCTGTAGGCCGCCAGGGTGCAGAGCACGAACTGCAGCGCCGTGGTCGTGGTGGTGTAAAGGATCGTGTTGAGGAAATACCGGGCAAAGGGGGCCGTTTGCCAGGCCTCGACGAAGTTGGCCAGGGTCAGCGGCGCGGTCAGCGAGAAGTGCACGGCGTAGTGCGGCGGGTGGAAGGCGGCCCAGAAGGCGTAGAGCAGCGGAGCGGCCCAGATCAGGGCCAGCAGCCAGGCGGCCAACGTTTCGATGCGATGCCAGAAGGCGGAAGGTTCCATCGGTCCTACTGGTAGTGGGTTCGGCGCTCGAGCACCTTGAACTGGGCCAGGGCCAGGGTCATCAGGATCGCCATGATGACCACGGTGAGCACCGCCGCATAGGCGGTGTCCCAGAACTCGAAGGCGGTTTGAAAAAGATAGTAGAGCAGCAGTTCGGTGGCATTGTCCGGTCCGCCCTTGGTCAAAATGAAGATGTGGTCGATGATGCGAAAGGTGTTGATCAGGGCGTTGAAGACCACGAAGACCGTGGTGGGCATCAGCAGCGGAAAGGTCACGCGCCGAAAAAAGTAGAAGCGCCCGGCCCCCTCGATGCGTCCCGCCTCGATGACATCCTTGGGCAGCCCCTGGAGGGCCGCCAGGTAGAAGATCATGAAAAACCCGGCGTCCTTCCACACCGCGATCACCATGAGGCAGGCCAGGGCCGTGTCGGGATTGCCCAGCCAGTTGCGGCCCGGGTAGCCGAAGTATTGCAAGATGTTGTCAAACAGCCCGATCCCCGGGGTGTAGAAGAAGAGCCAGATGTTGGCGATGGCGATCATGGGCAGGATGGTGGGGGTGAAGTAGGCGGCCCGCACGAAGGCCCGGCCCGCCATCTGGCGGTTGACCCACACCGCCATGAGCATGGCCAGGCAGATGGTCACCGGGATGGTGCCGAAGGCATAGATGAGATTGTTTTTCAGGGCCTGCCAGAAGATCGGGTCGTCGATGAGATAGTGATAGTTTTCCAGCCCGACGAACTCCGGTGGCCGACCGCCCCGGGAGTTGCTGAAAAGGCTCAAGAAACACGACCGCACAATGGGATAGTGGGTAAAGAGGATGAAGAAGATGGCCGCCGGGGTAAACAGCAGCCATCCATAGACATGTCGTGCGATCTTGGGGTTCATGGCTTCATTCGGGGCCAGCCGGGGCCGCAGCGGCCCCGACTGGTGGGAAGGATCGAGGTTTAGCCCTCCGGTAGCTGAATCAGCGGTAGCGTCTCAGGATGCGGTCGGCGCCCTGTTGGGCCTGGTCCAGAGCCTGCTGGGGCGTGGCGTTGCCGGACAGCACGGACTGAATGGCGTCATCGAGAAACTTTTTCACCCGGGCCGTTTCATGGGTGGAAAACTCGGCCACGGCGTACTCGAACTGGTCCCTGGCCACCACGGCGGCGGGAAACTCGGCCACGTAGTTCTTGAGCAGGTCGGTTTCATAGGCCGCCGGGGTGGTGGCCACGTAGCCGGTGCCGATGGACCACTTGGCGCTGTTGACCGGCGAGGTCATGAACTTGACGAACTTGAGCACCGCGGCCTGTTCCTCGGGGGTGGTGTTCTTGAAGATGTAGAAGTTGCCGCCGCCGGTGGGGCTGCCGCGGCGCTTGTTGGCCGGCAGCATGGCGACGCCGAAGTCGAACTTGGCCCCGTCGCGCACCGGGGTGAGGTTGCCGGTGGTGTGCCACATCATGGCGGTGGCGCCGCCGAGGAACTGCTGGCGCAGGGTTCCCCAGTCGGTGCTGCCCTTGGACATGATCTCGTGCTTGTAGGCCATGTCATGCCAGAACTGAAGGGCCGCCACCACGTCCGGATGGTTGAAGTAAACCTCGTCGCCGGTCTTGTTCATCAGTTCCATGCCGTTTTCGATGGCTAGGCACTGGAACATCCAGTAGGGGTAACCGGTGGATGGGATGCTCAGCCCCCAGCGGGTCACCTGGCCGCCCGCGTCCCGTTTGACCAGTTTCTTGCCCATGCTCACCAGCTCGTCCCAGGTGGCGGGTGGCTTTTCCGGGTCGAGTCCTGCCTCGCGGAAGGCATCTTTGTTGTAATACATCACGATGGTGGAACGCTGAAAGGGAATGCCGTAAGTTTTGCCATCGGCCATGGAGTTAGCCATCAGGGCCGGATAGAATCCCTTGAGCCAGGCGCGGTCCGCGTCGGTTTGCACCACCTCCTCCCAGGGCAGGATGACGTCGGCGTCAATGAGATCGAAGATGTCGATGGAAAAGAGCACCGACATCTGCACCTTCTCACCGGCCTTCACCGCCGCCAGGCACTTGGTGCGCGTGTCATCATAGTTGCCGTAGTACACCGCCTTGACTTTGATGTCCGGGTTCTGGGCCTCGAATTCGCCGATGAGCCCGTTGATCAGTTCGTACGGTTTGCCGCCCACGGCGATGGGATAATACATGGTCATTTCGATCTGGGCGGCGCTCACCGCCCCCGAGGCCAGCAGGACCAGCGCCGCGGCCGCCATCCAAATTCCTTTCTTGAACCGGTTCATGGCCCACCTCCAGTCTGTTTTGATGGTCAATATCGGTTGAGGTCTGACGCACCTGGTCGCTGGACCGTTATGGCAGCGGTTCGGCCTCCGGTGCATCTTCGATGCGCATCTCGGTGTGCGCATCGAAAAGACACAAGGTCTTCGAGTCCCAGGTCAAATGGATCGGGACGCCCGGTGCCAGGTCGCTCATCCCCCGGGTGCGCACGATGGCTTCGTGGCCGTTGATGGCGCAGGCGATGAAGGTGTCCGATCCGAGGTACTCTTTTCCGGTAACCACGGCCGGATGGCCTTCGTCGGCGAGACGGAGGTTTTCCGGGCGGATACCGAGCTTGAAACGGCTGCCGTCCAGGCCGGGGTAGAGCACGGGGCCGTCCGGGGCCAGGGCGGCGCCCCCGCCCCCATTGCACAGGGGCAGGATGTTCATCGGCGGGGTGCCGATGAAGCGGGCCACGAAGACGTTGGCCGGCCGCTCGTAGAAACTTTCCGGCACATCGTCCTGGACGATGCGGCCCTCGCGCATCAGCAGGATCCGGTCGGCCATGGTCATGGCCTCCACCTGATCGTGGGTGACGTAGACCATGCTGATGCCCAGGCGGCGTTGCAGGGCGCAGATTTCCCGGCGCATGGTGTTGCGCAGCTTGGCATCGAGATTCGACAGCGGCTCGTCCATCAAGGTCACCGGTTTTTCGGCGATAATGGCCCGTCCCAGGGCGACGCGCTGCTGCATGCCGCCGGAGAGCTCACCGGGCTTGGCGTCCAGGCGTTGGCCGAGCCCCAGCAACTCGATGACCCGCTCCAGGCGTTTTTCGATTTCCGGCCCCGGCACCTTGCGCACCTTGAGCCCGAAGATAATGTTTTCCCGCACGGACAGGTGGGGAAACAGGGCGTAGGATTGAAAAACCATGGAGATGTTGCGTCGGTCCGGCGGCAGAAGAGTGACATCGACGCCGGCGATGCGGATGGATCCGGCACTCACCGGCTCCAGGCCGGCGATGAGGCGCAACACGGTGGTCTTGCCGCATCCCGACGGTCCAAGGATGACCCGTAGCTGCCCCTCGGCCACATCGAAAGAGACATCCCGCACGGCCTTGACCCGGCCGTAATTTTTTTGCAGGGATCGAACTTCGATCTGCATTTTACCTAATTTTTCCGATAAGTTAAATCTGCGTCCGAAAGCGACGGTGACCCCCGGCCCATGGCTCAGGGAGGCGCCACCCTAACATCGCCGCGGGAAACCTGTCAAATTAGAAAACCGTCAGGTTTTCCATTCCACGCTTGGTGTTATTCGGAAGGCAACGGTGCGGGGTCAACCGGCGTTCAAGTCCGAGACATCCGCGAAAAGGCGTGTGGGGCGGCGTTTTCAGGGGATGTCGTCTTCCCGGCGGCCGCACTCGGTGCAGCGACCGTCGGGCCCGATGATGCCGATGCAGCTCTCGTCGGGGCAAAGCCGCCGCGACTGCCAATCGTCGTCTTCGACGGGTTCCGGGCGACCTGCCGTCTCCTCGGTTTCGGCGGCAGAGGGCGCCGGCGGAGGTTCGGGCCGTTGATCCACCGTGGGATGCGCAAGGTCATCAGGGGGGATCTGTTCGCTGTCGAGATCCGCCGGACGACCGCACTCGGTGCAGCGGCCGTCGGGTCCGATGATGCCGATGCAGCTTTCGTCGGGGCACAAGCGCCGGTTCTCCCAATCGAGGGCCTCGTCGTCGGTGGGTCGATCCGCTTCTTCCATCCCGGTTCCTTTCTCGGTGTTGACACCGTTTTGTTCTGATCTTGACGATTCGGTGCCCCATCGCCTGGCCAGCGAGGGCAGCGGTAGGGTTCGCGCCCATTTCGTACCGTACACCGATGGGCCTGTCAAAGGCGCCGCCCCGAGAATCGACTGGATCTTGGCGGTTTTTCGAGGCTAAGATGCGGCAGACCCCATTGCCGCACTGCCAAGGACGATGCGGCCCAACGACGAGACGATGCCGATGGCCGATTATTACCAGCATTTTGCCGATGCCTACGATGGGCGGACTTTTTCAGTGGATCCCACCCCATTTCTCAAACCACTGCTGGAGATGCTGCCGGCGGGCAGCCGGATTCTGGATGTGGGCTGCGGCAGCGGTCGAGACTTGGTGTGGCTGGCGCGACGCGGGTTTGGCATGACCGGTTTTGAAGGATCCGAACGCCTGGCCGAACTGGCCGAAGCCCGGAGCGGCTGCCCGGTGATCCGTGGAGATTTCAAGGTTTTTGATTTTTCAGTGCTTTCATTCGACGGGCTCCTGCTGGTGGCCGCTCTCGTCCATGTCCCCCACCGCGAGCTGGCAGAAGTGCTCGGTGGGATACTGAAGGCCCTGCGACCGGGAGGAATTGTCCTGCTCAGTCTGAAAAAAGGCGACGGCATCGAGGATGACCCAACCGGCCGGCGCTTCTACCGGTGGCAGCCGGCGATCCTGGATCCGATCCTGGCGCAACTCGGGCTTGTCGAATGTTGCGGGACCGAATTGCCTTCGGCGCTGGGGACGGGCGATACCTGGTTGACCCGCTATCTTTACAGGGGGGACGCATGAGTTGGTGTTTTCAAGCTGAACGGCTGCTGGGCAAGGGCCAACGGGCCGCGGCGGCCGGTGATCCGGCGGCGGCCCTGGCGTTCTATGAGCGTGCCCTTGTCCGGTGCACCGACTACGGCCCGGCCTATCTTTACCGGGCGCTGGGGCTCAGTGCGCAACAGGATCACGCCGCCGCCGTGGCCAGCGCCCGGCAGGCGGTCCGTTTGGATCCCCGGCGCCCCGCCTACCGCCTGGTGCAGGGGATCATCTCCTACGATGCCGGCGATCTGACCGCGGCCATGGAGGCCTTCGCGGTCGCCTGCAAAATGTCGCCGGCCAACCGGCTCGCCGCCGCCTACGCGCACCTGGCGGCGATCCGGCGAGAACTGCCCCGGCCGGATACCGGTCGCCTGGCGGCCCTGGCGACGCTGATGGCCAGCACCAACCCCGCCTTCCAGGCCCGTTGGCTCCTCCTGTGCGAAACGGTCCTGGCCGACAGCCGGCCCAAGGCGCGGACCCTGGCCGAGCAGATGATTGCCGGCACCTGCCTGGAAGCGCCGACGGCGACGGGGCCATTGTTTTTGAGAAACTGGAAGATGCGGCTTTCGCGTTGGGTTTCGGTCCTGGGAGGAGTTCGCCCGGCGCGGCGGGCGGCTCAAGCGCTGGTGTGGCAGGCCGAGGAGCGGCTGGCGGCCGGAGACGGCGAAGGCGCCCTGGAGAAGTTTGCCGCCGCCCTCCGGCAGCGTCCCGGGGCGGAAGATCTGACGGACCGGTACCTGGATCTTTGCCTTCACCAAGGCCGCTACGAGCCGATTCTCCAGCAGGTGGGAACCGACGAAGAGATTCGGCGCCTCGAAGGACAACCGAACACTCAGGCCGAAGCCGGCGGCAATGTCTTGTTACTGCTGGGGGTGGTGCGTTTTCACCAAGGAAACATCCCGGCGGCCATCCCGTTGCTGGAGGCCGCCGCGGCCAGCGATGCCCTCGA
>JAQVTF010000286.1 GCA_028700185.1 Desulfobacteraceae bacterium
AGCGAGGCGGCGTCGGCGGTCAGCCGGGGCATTCCGGTTTCCAGGCGCACGATGTGGTAGCGCTTTTTCACCGGCGACGGGGCCAGCCCCGCCACGTAATCCTTCACGGCCGGCAGTCCGGCCCGGATGTCCGCCGGTGTCATGTAGCCGTAACGTTCGCTGGAGCCGCCGAATCCGTGCCCGGGCCAATGAACGGCGTTCAAGCGATCGGCGGCGGCCCGGTTTTCGGAAAACACCGGCCATCCCGGGGGAGGCGGCTGCACCGCCCAGAACGGATACCGCCCCCGGGTCAGCGCATCGGTTTTGTACGGCCGATTGCTCTGGAGATAGAAGCCGACATAGGCCAGCCGGGCGGTCCACTGGCGGATCTCCTCGGTCAGTGAGGCGAAATCGGCCAGCATGGCGGGGCTCATGGCGGCGATGTTGGCCAGATGGATCTGGAGGGCGTTTTTGTCCGCCTGGTAGCCGTCATAGGCCTGGCCTTCCAGCTCGTAGCGCAAGATCCGCCAGAGGGTGTTGTCCAGAATGGCCAGGCTGTCGTAGAGATACCCCGGCGATCCGTACCCGGTGTAGATCCCCGTCATATAGGGGGCCATCCGTTCGGCCAGGTCTCCCCGGGTTGCGAGGGCATCGTTGAAACGGAACAGGTCGTCGAGCCATTTTTCCAGGGCCGAGGCCTGGTCCCAGACCGTGGTGACGGCATCGCCGGCCACGCCGAGGAGCACCGGCAGGCTGCGGATTTCGCTCTCCAGGGCCCCGATGAGATGGTCGGTTTCAAAAACGGTAAGGCCGGCATCGTGGGTTGCCGCGGTGGAAAAGACCAGATCCCCCTGGTCCAGATACAGCGCGTTGGCTTCGATATAGGCCCGGTACGCCGCCGCCTGGTCCGCGATGGGCTTGAAGCGTGATGCGAGGCTTTCCATGTCCGCGACCATGATTTTCAGATCGCCTTCGAAGTCCACGAGGTTTTCCTGGATTCGGCGCAGATTGCCCCGCAGGGTATCGAGGGACGGCCGGGTGAGCAGGGGCATCTGGTAGGCCCTGGGGATGTCGGCGTTGCGTTCGGTGGCGGCGCTCATGCTCGCCACCATGGTGTGCGCCGCCTCATGGTAGGGATCGAGCAGTTGCGCTTTGACCCGGCCGGGATAGGCCAGGATAAAATCGATCCAGGAACCGGTGTTCAGATCGAGGGTGCGCTCGTTCTGGCGCGCCGGCAGGCCGGTTTGCTTCAAGGCGGCCAGGATGGGGCTGTTGCTCTGCCACCAGCCCGGAAAAAACCCATCGTAGTCGGCCACGAGATTCGGGTCGACGTCGTGGACCGCGGCGCAGTCGGTCAGGAGGGTGTCATCGGTGCCGGCGCTGATCTGGCGGTAGGCTTCCAGAAGCGCCGCGACGAGGCTTTGCCACTCCGCGCCCAGGCCGGCAAGATGGGCCAGGTGCGTTTCTCGCTGGGTGAACAGGGCTTGAAGACGGTCCCAGGCGGCGGTGAAATCGGCCCATTCGTCCCTGTCGGCCGCATCCTTGTCGCTGGCCGCATAGGCCGCTTCGGCCTGCCGGTAGAGGATTGCCTTGATCGGTTCGGCCGCGGGCCAGCGGATGGCGCCGAGGCTGAGTTTCTGTTTCAAGGCATCGATGTCGGCGATGAAGGGATCCGCGATAAAGTCGATACCCGGCGCCGGGGGCGGATCGAGGATGACATCGCCGCCGGCAATGCCGTCGACGGCCAGCAGGCGAAGGGTTTGCAGGCGTTTCAGCTTGACGTCGTGCTTCACCAACTCAATGCGGGTGTTGCGAATGGCCCGAAAGTAGGCCATGGTTTTTTCCTTGGCGTCCATGACCTGGCGCAGCGCTTCCTTGGCGCTCTTCAGATTGTTGGCCGAGGTGTTGATCTGATCGGCCAGTTGCTTCAGCTCGTCCACCTTGCCCGGAAGATTGTAGAGATTGAGAATCCCCGGATCCATCAGATCCTTTGCCGTGGCCCCCGTCTCATAGGCCGCGTAGAGGATATTCACCAGGGTGGCGAATTTTTTGATCCCCACCTCTATTTTCAGCTTGTCGATTTTCGTGATCAAATCGTCGTACACGTCGCCGAGCTTTTTCAGCTCACCGGCGAAATAGTCTTCCTGGAGTTCCGGCGGAAGGGGAAGAATCTTTTTGGGGGTATAGGAAGGGTTGGTTTCCCGTTCCGCCGAGATGACGGCCGACAGGGTGTGCCAGTTCAGGTCCAGGTGACGGATCACCCAGTCCATCTGCTCTTCCACCAAGGCGAACTGGGCCTGGGGGCCTTTTTGGATTTCCGCCTGGATGGCGGTGATTTTCGCATTGATCTCATCGACGAAATCATCCACCCCGGGTTGGGCGGCCGGCAGCGCCACCGCATGGAACAAGACCAACATCAGGGTCGCCAAGGTTATGAGGACTGTTCGGAAACGCGCCCGCTGGTGCACCCGGCCCTTGGATTTTCTTTCGCGGTCATGGTTGGCAGTCGGCTGTTTTTTCACGGCTCTCCTCGTGGCAAAAGGATTCAACCCGTTGTCTT
>JAQVTF010000108.1 GCA_028700185.1 Desulfobacteraceae bacterium
TCATCGGATCCCTTCCGGTCCAGTGCGACGCTCAGTGCCAACAGCCGGTCGAGGGCGGCATGGATGGATCTGTCCGGGGCGCGAACCGTCAGATGCAGCCCGAACAGGCGATGGATGGTCTCCACCACCGAGTCATTCCAGAGGCCGTCGGGGGCCTGACCCCAATACAAGGCCGCCACGGTGGCGTCGAAATCACTGCGCCACTCGGCGGCCCCCTCCTCCTGGAGCCACTTTTGCCGGGCGTACAGCCCCGGCGGGGTACGGCTGCCACGAAACGTTCGGTAAGGGTCCGCGCGCAGGGTCACTCGATCCATGAATCCATCTCCTCCAGCGTCTCTCGTCGACTCGGGGGGTCAGTCGCCGCTGATCTAAAGCAGTTGAGAACCCAATGCAAACAATTATTGTTTTCGCATTATTTAGTGCAAATCAAATCAACTGAGCAAAACAGTGCCCCGCGGACTAGAGCTCCATCAGGAAGGAATCGGGTGCCTCGCCGTTCAATCTTTTCGGTCGGCAACACGGGCGGAAAGCGGGGGGCGGGCCAATGATCGCAGCAAATCGAGATTCACCCGGTCCATGTCCCGCCCGGCCTCGTTTCTCTTCGGTGTCTCCAGAATCTTCGCAATTTTGGCCAAGCGCTCCTCCCGCATGATGGCGCCAAACCCCCCGATCCCGATGTAGCCGGCGCCGATGGACGCATGGCGATCCACCCGGGAGCCCAGCGGTTTGAGCGAATCGTTGAGATGGATCAGCACGAGGTGCGCCAGGCCGCAGGTCGCATCGAAGTCGGCCAGGGTCTGTCTCAGGCTCGCCGCGTCCCGCAGATCGTAGCCCGCGGCAAAGATGTGGGCCGTGTCGAGGCAAAAGCCGACGCGCCGCCGTGATGCAAGGCCGTCCCGGATGGCGGCCAACTCCTCGAAGCGGTGGCCGATCCCCGTCCCCTGCCCCGCCGTGGTTTCCAGCAGGAGGCGACAACCGGTGTCGGGCACCGCCGCCATCACGGCATCGATCTCTTCCTGGATGCGGGCGATGCCCGTTTCCACCCCGTCGCCGGTGTGACTGCCCGGGTGAAGCACCACCGCGTCCAGACCGAGCAGCGCCGAGCGGGCCATCTCGCAGCGCAGCGCCTCCCGGCTACGCCGACGCAATTCCTCCTTGGCGGCGGCCAGATTGATCAGGTAGGCGGTGTGGGCGGCGACAAACCGGATGCCCAGCGCCTGGCGCCGGCGGCGAAACGCTTGGGCATCCGCCTCGCTCACCTCCCGCTCTTTCCAGGTGGAGGCGTTTTTGGTAAACATCTGAAGCACCGGACAGCCGTAGGCGGCCGCCTCTTCAAGGGCCCGCGTCAGGCCGCCGGCGATGGAAAAATGGGCCCCGAGCAAGATCAACTTTTCTTCCGCGGCGCCGCGGCCGGCTTTTGTGACGGCGCGACGACGCCCGGTGGTTTTTTTCATGGTTTCCGATCCGTCTTTCCGCAATATCACCCTCATCGGCATGCCCGGCGCCGGCAAGAGCACCGTGGGTGTTTTGCTGGCCAAGCTGTGCGCCCTGGCCTTCACCGACACTGACCTGCTGATCCAGACCGGCGAAGGCCAACGCCTGGAACAAATCATCCGGCGCCTCGGCATCGAGGGCTTCTGCGACCTGGAAGCCCGCTACCTCTCCGCCCTGCCCGACGGCGCCGGCGTCGTGGCCACCGGCGGCTCGGTGGTCTACCGGCCGAAGGGCATGGCCCGCCTCAAGACGCTGGGGCCGGTGGTCTATTTGGACGTCCCCCCGGTCGTGCTCGCCAGGCGGCTGGGCGACCTGGATCAGCGGGGGGTGATCCACGCCCCGGGTCAGAGCATAGCGGATCTTCACCGGGAACGCGACCCGCTTTACCGGCATTTCGCCGACCGGGTCATCGACTGCGGCGATCTTTCCCCGGAGCCGGTGGCGCTGCGGATCATGGCGGAACTGCCCCCCGGTTTCGAGTTCTGAAAAAACCTAGAGGCCCGATTGACAGCAACGCCCCAGCTCTTTAAATTAAGTTTACCGAACCAAGTCATCTTCTGGCGGGCACAAAATGAAAACAATCAATATTCATGAAGCCAAAACCCATCTTTCGCTTCTGGTCGAGGTGGCTGCAGCGGGCAATGTCTTCATCATCGCAAAGGCGGGGAAACCGTTGGTCAAGGTGATGCCTTTGTCGGCGGCCGCTTCCGACGCACGCGAAAAGTTTGGTTTCATGGCAGGCGAAATATCGGTGCCGGACGATTTCGACACCCTGGGCGCCGATGACATCCGTGAGTTGTTCGAACGGGGCTCGTGATGAAACTCCTGCTGGACACCCACATCCTCCTGTGGGCGGCCGGATGCCCAAAGAAGCTTTCTCCATCCGCCCGATCCCTCTTGACCGCATCTGAAAACGCCCTCTTTTTCAGCGCAGCGAATATCTGGGAAATCATCATCAAGAAGGGCCTGGGCCGCGATGATTTCAAAGTGGACCCCTTTCGCTTGCGCAGAATGCTTGTTTTGCACGGATACACGGAGTTACCCATAACCTCCGAGCACGCGTTGGCAGTCGATCGTGCACAAGGATCCCTTCGATCGATTGCTGCTGGCCCAGGCCGGCGCCGAGGGGATGTCCCTGGTCACCGCCGACGCATCCGTCGTCCGCTACGAGAAAGCGGTACTCGCGGTCTAAGCACCATGGGCAACGCGATGATGACACGTTTTATCACCTTCGGGGGTGTTTTTTCCCATGCCAGTTTACGAGTATGAACATCTTGGCCCGGCCTGCGCTCGGGGACGGGTCTTCGAGGTGGTCCAGTCCATCCACGACGAGGCGCTGGCGGTCTGTCCGGACTGCGGGGAGCCGGTGCGCCGGTTGATCTCCCGGGTGGGCATTTGCACCCCCAAGGGCAACAGCGAGCTGCGGGACCTCGGGTTCACCAAGCTGGTCAAACGCGACGACGGGGTCTACGAGAACGTCACCGCCCGGGACGGCGAGAGCCGTTACATGCGCCGCGGCCAACCCGATACCCTGCCCCACCTCCAGAAGACCATCACCGACTGAACCCCGGATGGCATCTTGGCCAACCACGGCAGATGGCCCACCGGCAAACGGGAAGCGCCGCCTTGACCCCATCGATGCACATCAGCCTCATCGAACCGTTTTTCACCAGTTCCCATGCCGCCTGGGCCAAGGGCTACCAGCGGTCCAGCCGCCACCGCATCGACATCCTGCACCTGAGCGGTCACCACTGGAAGTGGCGCATGCACGGCGGAGCCGTCACCCTGGCCCGCCGGTTCCTGAACAGCGGCGTCCGACCCGATTTGCTCCTGGCCACCGACATGCTGGATCTCACCACCTTCCTGGCCATGACCCGCCACCGGACGGCGCGCATCCCCGTGGCCCTCTATTTCCACGAAAATCAGATCGGCTACCCCTGGTCTCCACGGGACCGGGACATCGCCCAGCGCCGCGACCACCACTACGGGTTCATCAACTTCAGCTCCGCCCTGGCCGCCGACGTGGTGCTGTTCAACTCCCACTACCACCAGGACAGCTTTCTGGAGGCCCTTCCCCCCTTTTTCAAACGGTTTCCGGACCACCGCGAACCGGAGGCGGTAAGCGCCATCGCCGCCAAGAGCCGCGTCCTGCCCCTGGGCATCGACCTGAGGCGCCTGGAAACGCCGGCGGCCCCAAAGCGGTCCGGACCGCCGCTGATTCTCTGGAACCACCGCTGGGAGCACGACAAGAACCCCCAAGCCTTCTTCGACACCTTGGGCCGACTGCAACAACTGGGCCTGGATTTCCAGGTGGCGATCCTGGGTCGCGGCCAACAGACCCAAAACGTTGTCTTCGAAACGGCCCGCGCCCGGCTCGCCCACCGGATCGTCCATTGCGGCTACGTGGATAACGGGGCTCAATACGCGGATTGGTTGCACCGTGCCGACCTGCTGCCGGTGACCTCGCGGCAGGATTTTTTCGGCATCAGCCTGGTGGAGGCCCTGTACTGCGGCTGTTATCCCCTGCTCCCCAAACGCCTCACCTACCCCGAGCTGGTGCCCTTCGAAAAGTACCCGGAAGTTTTCTACGAAGATGACCACGCGCTGGTGGAGAAACTCACCAGCGCGGTGAAAGACATCGATACGATTCGCCGGCGCGGTTTTCGCCACTGCGTTGAAGGCTACGACTGGCGCACCATGGCCCCTCTCTACGATGCCCTGCTGGAGGCCGCCGGCCGGTGCGAAAGCTGAAAACGGCTCATGGGAGTTCGACATCCCCCTGGCCGGCCCGGCGCACGGCACGGGGGCCGAACCGGGCCTCGATGGCATCCAGGGCCCGCTCGACCTTTTCCCAGGCCCCATCCGCCCCGCGGCCGGTGGGAAACAACGCCGTTTGCACCGGCCGGTTTGCCGGCACCAGGTTGGCCGCGCCCACCCCCACCAGGCGCACCGGCTGCCGGAGGCGATAGGCATCCAGCAGGGCCGCGGCGGCGCCGAACAAGGTATGAGCGCTCTGGGTGGGAGCCTCCAGGGTCCGACTGCGGGTGAGCTGGCGAAAATCGTCGTGCTTGAGCTTGAGCACCACGGTGCGGGCCCGCAACCCCTGGTGGCGCAACTGCCGGGCCACATCTTCGGCCTGGTCCAGGAGAATCTTCTTCATCTCGCCCGGATCGGCCGTATCCCGGGCCAGGGTGACCTCGGCGCTGATGGACTTGGTCTCACTGTGGGGGGTCACCGGCGACGGATCCTCCCCCCGGGCCAGGGCGGCCAGACGGCGGCCGAATTTTCCCAGGCGCCGCTCCAGGGCCGCCTCTCCCAGGCGGCCGGCATCGGCCAAGGTTTTTATCCCCCGGGGCGCCAGGCGCGCCAGGGCCGCCGGTCCCACCCCCGGTACCCGTTCGATGGGAAGTCGTTCTATCACCGCGGCCACCTCCGGCCCCTCGATGAGGGTCAGCCCGTCGGGCTTTTGCATCTCCGAGGCGATCTTGGCCAAAAACTTCACCGGCGCTCCCCCCACCGAACACGTCAGCCCCGTTTCTTCAAGGATCAACGCCTTGATGCACCGGGCGATCTGCGCCGGTGGGCCGCCGATCCGCTCGCAGCCGGTGACATCCAGGTAGGCCTCGTCGATGGACACCGGCTCCACCAGGGGAGTGAAACGCTCCAGGATGGCCATGATCCGCCGGCTCACCGCCTGGTAGCGCTCCCGCCGCGGCTTGATGAACACCGCCTGGGGGCAACGGCGCCGGGCCTCGAAGATGGGCATGGCCGAGTGCACCCCGAAACGGCGTGCCTCGTAGCTGGCCGTGGCCACCACCCCCCGGCCGGAAGTGCCGCCCACGATGACGCATCGGCCGCGCAGGGACGGATCGTCCAATTGCTCCACGGCGGCGTAGAAGGCGTCCATGTCGATGTGCAAAATCATCGGGCTTGCCAAAGATTACAAATCTGTATAGAAGACATCGTCAAATGCCAATTTCGTCATTCCCCGCCGTCGAAAGGATTGCCATGAGCCCACGGCTGGCCGCCACGGCCAAGAGTATCGAAGACCTCACCCTGCTCTACACCATCAGCCAGGCCCTCAGCGAAACCCTGGACCTGAAAAAGTCCCTCTACAAGGTTTTGGAGATCCTGGCCAGCTTCAAGCACATGGTCCGCGGCACCATCACCATCCTGGACCCGGTGCGCAACGAGATCAACATCGAAGTGGCCCACGGCCTGCCCCGCATGACGGTCCAGAGCGTCAAGTACAAGCTCGGCGAAGGAATCATCGGCGAAGTGATCCAGAGCGGTCACGCCCTGGCCATCCCCCGCATCAGCCAGGAGCCCCGCTTCCTCGACCGCACCCGACGCTCCAAGGAGGACCGGGAGCTGTCGTTCATCTGCGTGCCCATCAAGAAGGGCAAGCAGGTGGTGGGCGCCCTGAGCGCCGACCGGGCTTTCGAAGGGCCGACCGAACTCAAGGAGGCCGAAAAACTGCTGTCGGTGGTGGCCGCCATGGTGGCCCAGCACGTGATCAACCTGGAGACGATCCGTCTTGAAAAAGAGACCCTGCGCCAGGAAAACATCAATCTGCGCAAGGAGCTGGAAAACAAGTACCGCGTCACCAACATCGTGGGCAACAGCAACAAAATGCGCGAGGTCTACCAGATGATCACCCAGGTCTCGCACAGCAACGCCACGGTGCTGGTCCGGGGCGAAAGCGGCACCGGCAAGGAGCTGGTGGCCAACTCAATCCACTACAACAGCCCCCGGGCCAAGAGCCCGTTCGTCAAGGTCAACTGCGCCGCCATCCCGGTCAATCTCATCGAAAGCGAACTCTTCGGGCACGAAAAAGGCGCCTTCACCGGGGCCATCAAGCAGAAGCTGGGCCGCTTCGAACTGGCCCACCGGGGCACGATCTTCCTCGACGAGATCGGCTCCATCGGCCTCGACGTCCAGACCAACCTGCTGCGGGTGCTCCAGGAGCGCGAATTCGAGCGCGTGGGCGGCCACCGCACCATCAAGGTGGACGTGCGCGTGGTGGCCGCCACCAACAAGAACCTCGAACAGGCGGTGGAAGACGGCAGCTTTCGGGAAGATCTCTACTACCGGCTCAACGTTTTTCCCATCTATATGCCGCCGCTGCGCGAGCGCAAGACCGACGTGCTCCTGCTGGCCGATTTTTTCCTGGAAAAGTACGCCCGGGAGAACGGCAAGGAGATTCGCCGCTTTTCCACCCCGGCCATCGACATGCTCATGGCCTACCACTGGCCCGGCAACGTGCGCGAGCTGGAAAACTGCATCGAGCGTGCCGTGCTGCTCTGCGAGGAAGGGGTGATCCACAGCTACCACCTGCCCCCCACCCTCCAGACCGGCAGCGAATCCGACACCCTGCCCACCTGGAGCCTGGAGGAGGCGGTGGCCAACCTGGAACGCGAAATGCTCATCGATGCCCTCAAGAACACCCGCGGCAACATCACCCGGGCCGCCGAGCTGCTTCAGACCACGGTGCGCAAGTTCAACTACAAGGCCCAAAAATACGGCGTCTCCTACCGCCATTACCGCTAAAACAAAACGGTCGAGATTCCTCGTCGAAAGCGCCTGGTAATGGCGGATGCTTTTTCGGGCTTTTCTTGGACCGGATCAAATTTGTCTTGACAACCTAGCCAATAACTCGGTATCTCCTGACAACTCGTCGTCTGCGGTGGGGTTCATTTTCCCTGACCCTCTGGATCCCACCCCGGCCACTTTTCCGTGCCGTTCGAAACGGCGCCTTCTTCCCGTGTCATTCCGAACGCAGTGAAAAATCTGCAGCCGGTCAGAAGGGTGGAAATGAACGGCAGGCTTGAAGCAATCCCTCGCTGACGCTCGGGATGACACCTTTAAAATAAGAACTTGGAATTTCGGAAAAGCCCTTGCTGACGACCGATAACAGGCAACCGCTTCCCCGAAGCCGGACAAGCCCCATGCTCAACCCCGCATCGCCCATACCGCTCTATCACCAACTGGCCGACCTGTTGCTGGCCGAGATCCGCAACGGCACCTATCCACCGGGCGGCCGTATCCCCTCCGAGCATCAACTGGCCGCCACTTACGGCATCGGCCGCCCCACGGCCCGGCAGGCCACCGACCTGCTGGTGCGCCGGGGCATCCTGGTGCGGCGCCGGGGCTCGGGGACCTTCGTCCAGCCCCCCGAGCAGGAGGTGGATCTGTTTTCCATCGCCGGCACCAGCGCCTCGTTTATGCAAACCGGTGTGTCGGTGAGCACCCGGCTGCTCACCCGGGCCAAGCGACGCCAAATCGGCCGGGACCCGCACAATCCCTTTGCCGGGCGGGAAGCGTTTTTCTTTTCGCGCTTGAGCGTTACCGGAGATGTTCCGGTGCTCATCGAAGACTTCTATCTCGATCCGGATACCTTCCCGGGATTGGAGAACCTCGACCTGGAGGGTCGTTCCCTGGCCAGACTGGCCGCCGAGCACTACTACCTGCGCCCCTCCGGCGGCCGGCAGACCTTTCGTATCGCCTACCTTGCCGGCACCCGGGCCCGCCACCTGCAAGTGGCGCCCAAGACCCCCATCCTGGCGGTACGCCGCTACCTCAACTTTCCCCAAGCCGACGCCGCCCTTTACTCGGAGCTGTTCTGCCGCACGGACCGCTTTGTTTTTGCCCAGAGCCTCGGAGCCTTGCACCATGAACCGTAAAGGATACTACGGGCCGTTCGGAGGCGCTTTCGTCCCCGAGATTCTCGAAGCCACCTTCGACGAACTGGGGCGCATCTTCTACCAAGCCAAGGCCGATCCGGCCTTCTGGCAGACCTACAGCGACCTCATGGCCAACTACGCCGGCCGCCCCACGCCGCTGACCTTCGCGCCGAATCTCACCGCCCACTTCGGCGGTGCGCAAATTTTCATCAAGCGCGAGGATCTCAACCACACCGGCGCGCACAAGGCCAACAACGTGATGGGGCAGGGCCTGCTGGTGCAGCGGATGGCCAAACGGCGGGTCATCGCCGAAACCGGCGCCGGCCAGCACGGTGTGGCCACGGCCACCATGGCGGCCCGTTTCGGATTCGACTGCACCATCTACATGGGAGCGGTGGACGTGGAACGCCAGCGGCCCAACGTGTTCTGGATGCAGCGCCTCGGCGCCGAAGTGGTGCCGGTGGAAACCGGCACCCGGATCCTGAAAGACGCCATCAACGAGGCCTTCCGGGACTGGGTCGCCCACATGGATACCACCCACTACGTTCTGGGCACGGCCTGTGGTCCCCACCCGTTCCCGGAAATGGTGAGTTTTTTCCAGTCGATCATCGGTCGGGAAGCCAGGGACCAGATCCTGGCCCAGGCCGGCCGCCTGCCCAGCCGGGTCTATGCCTGCGTGGGGGGCGGCTCCAACGCCCTGGGCCTGTTTCATGGCTTCATGGACGATGCGGTGGAACTGGTGGGGGTGGAGGCCGGCGGCCACGGCCAAGCCTCCGGCCGTCACGCGGCCCGTCTGGCCTGGCCGGATGCCAGCATCGGCGTCGCCCAGGGGTATAAAACCTACTTTCTGCAAAACGCCGACGGCCAGATGCGGGAGACCCACAGCGTCGCGGCCGGCCTGGATTACGTGGGGGTATCACCGATCCTGTCTCATCTGAAGGAAACCGGCCGGGTACGCTTCGAGGCGGCCACCGACGACGAGGTGATCGCGGCCCTGTCGCTCACCATGCAAAAGGAGGGCCTCATCCCGGCCTTGGAATCGGCCCATGCCTTCGTTCAGGCCTTCAAGGAGGCACCGCGCCTGGGCCGCGACGAGATCATCATCATCAACCAGTCCGGCCGGGCCGACAAGGATATCTTCACCGTGGCCGAAGCCTTCGACGATCCGCAGTGGCGTGCCTTCATCCGCGCCAAGGCGGAAAAATACCGAGAAATCTGAACCCGACATTCGATTTTTGCAAATTTATCGTGGTTGCGAATTTTTCCCGGAAGACCCCCATATCCGGAAGGAAAAGCACTCGGATGGATCTCACCGCCTACATCCATGAGCATCGGCGCCCCGACGCCCCCCTGCTGATGACCCACATCGTCATCGGCTACCCTTCCATGGCGGCCTCCTACGCCTTGGTGGCCGAGATGGTGAAGGCCGGGGTCGAAGTGATGGAGCTGCAAATCCCCTTTTCCGAGCCCATCGCCGACGGGCCGGTGATCCTGCGCGCCAATCAGGAAGCGCTGGCGGCTGGCGCCACTGTCGCCGGATGTCTCGACTTTGCCCGGCGGGCGGCGGCGGATTTTCCCATCCCTTTTCTTTTTATGAGCTATTACAACATTCTGTATAAATTCGGAGTCGAACCCTTCGTCGCACAAATGGCCGCCATGGGACTGGCCGGGGCCATCGTGCCGGACCTGCCGCCCGAGGAGGGCCACGCCTATCTGGAAGCCATGGCGGCCCATGATCTCAACCCGGTGCTGATCTTTGCCCCCACTTCATCCGAGGCGAGGCTCTCGACGCTTGCCCGCCACGCCCGGGGAATGGTCTATTGCGTGGCCCGCAAGGGGGTCACCGGTGCCGACACCGATTTTACCGTTTCCCTGGAAGGTTACCTGGCCCGTTGTCGCCGCTGCACCGATCTCCCCCTGGCGGTGGGTTTCGGGGTCAAACAGCGCAGCGACATCACCTTTTTGAAGGACCGTGCCGAAATTGCCGTCATCGGCACCGAAACCATCCGCCGCTAC
>JAQVTF010000109.1 GCA_028700185.1 Desulfobacteraceae bacterium
CGCCGGACCCGTTCAACCAAGCCCTGATGTGTCGCACCGACGTCTCTCATGGAGGTCCGCATGACTGAATCCCAATCAGCGCCGTCCCAGAGCCAGGAGCAACTGCCGGACGTGATCCCGATTCTGCCGCTGTTTGATGCGGCCTTGTTTCCCAAGATGGTCTTGCCCCTGGTGGTGATGGAGCCGTCCTCGGTACACCTGGTGGACGAAGCCATGGCCGCCAAGCGCATCGTCGGGCTGGTGGTCTCCCGCAAACACCTGGAGGCGGAAAAAGCTGAAAAGCCGGTGGCGGAGAAGTCGGAATCCGAAAAGCCCAAGGCCGAGGAAATGGTGGAAATCGGCACCGCCGCGATGATCCTCAAGATGGCCAAGACCGAGGACAACAAGGCTCAGATGCTCGTCCAGGGGTTGACCCGTTTCCGGATCGCCGGTTTCGTGGAGGGCAAACCTTATCTGCAAGCGCGTATCGTACCGCTGACGGATACCGTTCACCCGGACACGGAAACCGAAGCCCTCAAGGCCAACCTCCAGAACCTCTTCGAAAAGATCGTGGAGCTGTCCCCCGGGTTGCCCCAGGAGATCGGCGCCATGGCCAAATCGCTCCAGGATCCGGGATTGCTGGCCGACATGGTGGCCTCCACCATCAATTCCACCACCGCCGAGAAACAGGAGGTGCTGGAGATCCTGGACGTCAAGAAGCGGCTCAAGACCGTTACCCGTATTGCCACCCGGCAACTGGAGATTCTCGAGCTGGGGAAGAAGATCCAGAGCCAGGTCAAGGGGGACATGGACCGCAGCCAGCGCGAGTACTACCTGCGTCAGCAGCTCAAGGCCATCCGGGAGGAGCTGGGGGAAAAGGACGACAGCCAGGTGGAGGTGGAGGACTACCGGGCGCGCATCGAGGCGGCCAATCTGCCCGAAGAGGCCAAGAAGGAGGCCGAGCGGGAGCTGAACCGGCTCTCGCGGATGCATCCTTCCTCGGCCGAGTACACCGTGGCGGCTACCTATCTGGATTGGATCACCTCGCTGCCCTGGCATGCCACCACCGAGGACAATCTGGACATCGACAAGGCGATGCAGGTCCTGGACGACGACCACTACGGCCTGGAAAAGCCGAAGAAACGGATCATCGAGTACCTGGCGGTGCGCAAGCTCAAACCCGGCTCCAAGGGCCCGATCCTCTGCTTTGTGGGACCGCCGGGGACCGGCAAGACCTCCCTGGGCCGCAGCATCGCCCGCGCCCTGGGGCGCAAGTTCTATCGCATCGCCCTGGGCGGGGTGCGCGATGAAGCGGAGATCCGGGGGCACCGGCGAACCTATGTCGGGGCCATGCCGGGGCGGGTCATCCAGGCGCTGCGGCGGGCCGAATCGAAGAATCCCGTTTTCATGCTCGACGAGATCGACAAGGTGGGCAGCGATTTTCGCGGCGACCCCTCCTCGGCCCTGCTCGAGGTACTCGATCCGGAGCAGAACTATTCCTTCTCCGATCACTACCTTGACGTGCCCTTCGATTTGTCGAAGGTGATGTTCATCACCACGGCCAACGTGCTGGACACGATTCCCCCCGCCCTGCGCGACCGCATGGAAGTGCTGGAGCTGGTGGGCTACACCGAAGACGAGAAGATCCAGATCGCCCGGCGTTTTCTCGTCCCACGCCAGCGGGAGGCCCACGGGTTGACCGCGTCCCAGATCCAGTTCACCACCGGCGCCCTGCGTCACATCATCAGCGGCTATACCCGGGAGGCCGGATTGCGAAATCTCGAACGGGAGATCGCCAGCGTCTGCCGGGGGGTGGCGACCCGGGTGGCCCGGGGGGAAACCGAGGGGGTGAAGATCCGCATCGACGATCTGCACGGCTACCTGGGGCCGGTGAAATTGGTCCCGGAGGCCGCCGAGCGCACCCTGACCCCCGGGGTGGCCATGGGGCTGGCCTGGACGCCGGTGGGCGGCAGCCTGCTGTTCATCGAGGCCACCGCCATGAAGGGCAACAAACATCTGACCCTCACCGGTCAGTTGGGAGACGTGATGAAGGAGTCGGCCACCACCGCGCTGAGCTTCATCCGCGCCAACGCCAAGGCCCTGGGGATCAAGGAGGACTTTTTTGACGATCGCGACCTGCACATCCATGTGCCGGCCGGGGCCATCCCCAAGGATGGCCCGTCGGCGGGGGTGACCATGCTCACCGCCCTGGTATCCCTGCTCACCGGCCGCAAGGTGAAGAAGAACCTTGCCATGACCGGCGAAATCACCCTGCGCGGCCAGGTGCTGCCGGTGGGCGGGATCAAGGAGAAGGTGCTGGCCGCCCATCGGGCCGGCATCCGCGAGATGATTCTTCCCAAACCCAACGAGAAGGATCTCGAGGACGTTCCGGAAACGGTGAAAAACCAGATCGACTTTCACTTCGTGGAAAAGATGCGGGAGGTGACCCGTCTCGCCCTGGATGTTTGACGCCCCCATGATGAGTCCCACCACCAGGATGCGGCGCTTGCGCCGCCGCTGGATCCGCGGGGCGGCGCTGGTGCTGCTGGCGCTGCTCGTGGGCTGCGCCGGTGCCCCCGAACCCCGGCCTTCTCCACCGGCGCCCCCCGGTGAGCCCAAGCCCTACGCCATCAACGGCAAGTGGTACCAACCCCTGGCCAGGGCCGAGGGGTACACCGAGACGGGGCTGGCCTCCTGGTACGGCCGGAAGTTTCACGGCCGGCCCACCGCCAGCGGGGAGCGCTACGACATGCACGGGCTGAGTGCCGCCCACAAGACCCTGCCGCTTCAGACCTGGGTACGGGTCCATAACCTGGACAACGGTCGGCAGATGGATCTGCGCATCAACGATCGGGGGCCCTTCGTGGACGGCCGCATCATCGACCTCTCCTACGGTGCGGCGCAACGGTTGGGGGTGGTGGCGCCCGGCACGGCCCGGGTCAGGCTCACCGCCCTGGGACGCCGCGTTGACGCCGGCCGGGGGGACCAAGTTCCCGCCTACGCGCCGATGGATTACACCCACGGCAATTTCACCTTCCAGGTGGGGGCCTTCAAGGACCCGGCCAACGCCCATCGCCTGCGTGACCGTTTGGCCGCCACCTATCCCAATGTCCACGTCAAACCCTATTTTCACGCCGACCACGGCCAGTTGTACGCGGTGCGCCTCGGGCGGGCCACCAGCCTGGAAGCGGCGGCGGCGGAGAAGGCCAAGCTGCGGGCCGGGCCGTTTCCCGGCGCCTTCACCGTGGCCGAGTAGATGTCCATGTCGCCGTCCCCCGCAAACGGTAACTGCGCGCCGGTGGTGTTTCTCGACCGGGACGGGGTGATCAACCGGGATTCGGATCGGTACATCAAACGATGGGCCGAGTTCGTTTTTCTGCCCGGCAGCCTGGAGGCCCTGGCGCGCCTGACGGCCGCCGGTCTGGGCCTGGTGGTGATCACCAACCAGAGCGCCGTGGGCAGGGGGATGATCAGCCTGGCGGGACTCCAGGAGATCCATCGACGCATGACGGGCGCCATCGAGGCGGCGGGGGGACGACTGCTGGACATCCTGTTCTGTCCCCACCGGCCTGACGAGGCCTGCGACTGCCGCAAGCCGGCCACCGGCCTGATCGCCGAGGCCTGCCGCCGCCATGGTCTCGACCCGGCCCGGGCCGTCATGGTGGGCGACCGCGCCACGGACATCCGTTGTGGCCGGGGCGCCGGGTGTCGGGCCACGGTGCTGGTGGGTGTCGATGACCGGGCCAGGGCTTTGGCCGAACTGTCCCAGTGGGGGATTGTCCCCGATCGGGTGGCGCCGGATCTGGCCGGGGCCTGCGACTGGATCATCCGTTGCCTCACGGACCCGGACCTTCCATGAAGGATCGCTTCTTCGAGCTCCGCCAAGGATCCGGGACATCCCTGCCGATCCGCGGGCGGGTGGCCCATATCACCTACCAGAACGCGGAGAATCATTTTACCGTTGCCCGCCTGAAGACCGAGGACGGCGCCCGGATCACCATCGCCGGCCATCTGCCCGGCCTGCGCGCCGGTGAAACCATCGGTTTGCGGGGGCGGTGGACCCGTCATCCGCGCTACGGGGATCAACTGGATGTCGACGCCTTCGAGGTGCTCCTGCCCGCCGACGCCGAGGGAATCCGGGCTTATCTCAATGCCGGGGCCCTGGACGGCCTGGGACCCAAGACGGCGGACCGGCTGGTGGCCTGCTTCGGTTCACGGACCCTGGAGATCCTGGATGATGCCCCCGAACGGTTGCAAGAAGTCCCCGGCATCGGTGTCAAGCGGGCCGCGGCCATCGCCGAGGCCTGGGCCGCCCACAGCCAACTGCGGCGCCTGATGCGCTTTCTCCAGGAATGCGGCGTCAACCCCCTCCACACCGGAGCGATTCACCGGCTCTACGGCGCCGAGGCGGAAGTTCTGCTGCGGGAGGATCCCTACCAGTTGGCCGCGGATCTGCCCGGCGAGGGGTTTCCCGTGGCCGATGCCATTGCCCGGCGGCTGGGCATCGATACCGGTGCGCCCAGGCGGCAGACGGCCGCCCTGGGCCACCTGGTGGCCCGGGCCAACGCCGAAGGGCATGTCTGGTGCTCCCGGCTGAGACTTTTTCTCGAGGCCGAGCGGCGTTTTGGCATCGGCCTCGAAGCCGCCGAAAATGCCCTGGCGCAACTGAAGGCCGCCGGGCAGATCATCGAGGAGCCGATTGTCGACGAACCGGAGGACAGCGCCATCTATCCGGCGGCGTTGCACAGCGCCGAGGTGTCCATCGCCCGTCGCCTCGCGGCTCTGCGCGCCATCCCAACCCCACCGCTTCTGGAAGACCCGGAACGGATCGCCGGCGGGGTGCTGGCGGCCTCGGCCATCGCCCCTTGCCCCGAACAGATGGCGGTGCTGCAAGGGATCCTCGGCGAGAAGGCGGCCATCGTCACCGGTGGCCCCGGGACGGGGAAAACCACCTTGATCTGCGCCTACGCGGGGTTGATGCGGGCGGCGGGTCGGCGCACGACGCTGGCGGCGCCCACCGGGCGGGCCGCCCGCCACCTCGGCGAGGTGGCGGGGTTGCCCGCGGCCACGATCCATCGTCTGCTGGGCTACACGCCGGCGGAAGACCGGTTCCTGCTCACCGCCGACCACCCCCTCGACACCGATGCGCTCATCGTCGATGAGGCTTCGATGATCGACACCCCCCTCATGGCCGGGCTGATGGCAGCCCTGCCCCTGAGCGCCCGCCTGCTGCTGGTGGGTGATGCCCGCCAACTGCCGTCGGTGGGGCCGGGCAACGTGCTGGCCGATCTCATCGGCGCCGGCGGCCTGCCGGTCTACGCGTTGACCACCATCTTTCGCCAGGCCAACGCCGGCCCCATCGTGGTCAACGCCCATCGCATCCGCCACGGCGAGATGCCGGTAACGGCGACGACGGATGCAAAAGAAACCGAGTTTCGTTTCATCGAGGTGTCCGGGCCGGCGGCGGCCGTGGCGGCCGTTGTGCGCCTGTGCCAAGATCTGCCGCGGGAGATGGGGCTGGATCCGATGCGCGACATCCAGGTACTCACTCCGATGCACCGCGGCGAGGCGGGGACGGTGAATCTCAACCAGGTGCTTCAGGAGGCGCTGAACCCGCTGCCGCCCGGCAAGGGGCATCGCAACGGACGTTTTCGTCCCGGCGACAAGGTGATGCATCTGAAAAACAACTATTCCAAAGCGGTTTTCAACGGCGACATCGGCACCGTGGCGGGGCCGGAACCGGAGACCGGGGGGCTTCAGGTGGATTTCGACGGACGCCGGGTGGCCTATGCGCCGGCCGAGTTGGATCAACTGGCCCTGGCCTACGCCATTACGGTGCACAAGAGCCAGGGGGGCGAGTACCCGGCGGTGATCCTTCCACTGCTTACCCAGCACTACCCCATGCTCCAGCGCAACCTGCTCTACACGGCGGTGACCCGGGGCCGGCGGCAGGTGGTGCTGGTCGGTTCCCGCAAGGCCCTAGCCATTGCCGTGGCCAATGACCGGCCCACCCAACGGCTCACCGGTTTGCGGCAACGTTTGGCGGCCGCCCTCCGGGGCGATGGCTGACAGTTGAACCGGCAAGGCTTTTCGGGTAGTGTCCCTGTTCTTGGAATGGACCGGCCCGATTCGTCGGATTTCGTTGACCCCAAACTCAAAACGGATTTTCACCCTTGCCCGACTCTGTCAGCTCGACACCCGTTGCCTCCGACTGGAAAAAAGAGCTTGCCGCCAGCATCGTTTCCCCCGTGGCCCTGGCCCGGGTACGTCCGGTGGACGCCGTGGCCCTGGCGCCGGTGTGCGTCCGTTATCCGATGCGGATCAATTCTTACTGGCTCTCGATGATGCGGCAACCCGAGGATCCGTTCTGGCGCCAGGCCGTCCCCGATGCCCTGGAACTGGAAGACGGCGCTCAGGCCGATCCACTGGCCGAAGAGGACCAGTCGCCGGTGCCGGGGTTGATCCACCGCTACCCGGATCGAGTGGTATTTCTCGTCTCGGACCGCTGCGCCATGTACTGCCGCCACTGCATGCGCAAGCGGCGCGTGGGCCGTCCGGCGGCCGCCGTCCGGGAGGCCGTGGCCGCCGGCATCGACTACATTCGCGCCACCCCGGCCATCGAGGAGGTGATTCTCTCCGGTGGCGATCCGCTGATGCTCGATGATGCCGTTCTCGAAGAGATCCTGGCCCGTCTGAAGGAGATTCGGCACGTCCACCTGCTGCGCATCCACACCCGCATGCCGTCGTCTCTGCCCCGGCGCGTCACGGCATCCCTGGCGGCCATGCTGGGGCGTTTCCATCCGCTCTATATCAACATCCAGTTCAACCATCCGGCCGAGATGACCCCCGAGGCCGCCGAAGCCTGCCGCTGCCTGGCGGACGCCGGTATTCCTCTCGGCTGCCAGAGCGTGCTGATCCGGGGCGTCAACGACGATCCCGGCACCATGGCCGCCCTGATGCGCGTTCTGCTGGCCCACCGGGTGCGGCCCTACTACCTGCACCAGATGGACCCGGTGCAGGGGACCGCCCATCTGCGCACCCCCATCGAAACCGGCCTGGCCATCCTGGCGGCCCTGCGGGGACGGATTCCCGGCATCGGGGTGCCGCAGTTGATGATCGATCTGCCCGGCGGCGGCGGGAAGGTGCCGCTGTTGCCCGAATCGGTGGTATCGCGAGGCCCTGGCACCTGGCGGGTGCGAAATTACAACGGCGAGGTTTTTGACTACCCGGTCTCCGGCGGGCCGGAGAAGGGCGGCGGATCTTGAAGCGCGGCCATCCATCCAAGCGACCACGCCCCCTGACGGCCCTGGCGGCCGATCCCGAAGGGCGGATTCTCGAACTGCCGGGGTTCCAGGCCGTGGGCATGGCCGGCCCGGAAGTCTTTATCCCCTTGACCACAAGCGACACCATCGTACTTCCCTATGGCGGGGAGCTGATGATGCTGCCCGGACGACGGCCGGTGGTCTTGGACCTGGAAAGCGGGGCGCGTCGCATTCTGACGGAAAATCCCTTTGAACCGGGGCAACCGCTTTTTGCCGTGTCCGCCTTCAACTCCCCCGGTTATGTCCACGCCGCCGTGAGCGCCTTTGTGGAGGATACCGACGCCCGGATACTGCCGCTGTTCAGCTATGACGCGGTGGGCTGGCAGGATGGCGCCTTTCGCACGCCGATTTTGCGCGTGGACCGCGAACCGCGCCAGGATTTACGGCGGATGCCGCGGGAGCGGGTGGTGGCCGGCGTGGCGCGAATGCGCCGCCGGATGCCCGACAACCGCCTGCGGAAACATCTGGAGCGCTGCGCCCTGGAGTACGGATGCCCGGCGGGCAAGAATTTTTTTCTCGGCCGCTACGAGGCCCCCCTGCCCACTTCACGGGTCTGCAACGCCCGCTGCCTCGGGTGCATTTCACTTCAGTCCGGCGGCGAGATCCGCAGCAGCCAGGAGCGCATCGACTTCACCCCCACGGCGGAAGAAATCGCCGAGGTGGCCTTGACCCATATCCGCCGCGTTCCCAACGCGGTGGTCTCCTTCGGCCAGGGTTGCGAGGGTGAACCGCTGTTGGCCGCCGATGTCATCGGTCCGGCCATCCGCCTCATTCGCCGGCAGACCGACCGGGGCACCATCAACCTCAACAGCAACGCCAGCCGACCCGACCTGCTGGCCGCACTGCTGGAAGCGGGGCTCGACAGCCTGCGGGTCAGTCTCAACAGCGTCCGGCCCGATGTGTACAGCACTTATTTCCGGCCCCACGGATACCGGTTCCAGGACGTGGTGGCCAGTATCGACCTGGCCCTGTCTCGGGGGCGCTTCGTGTCCATCAACTACCTCAACTGTCCCGGCGTCACCGACGCACCCGAAGAGGTCGACGCCCTCACGGCGTTTATCCGCATTCATCCCATCGACATGATCCAGTGGCGCAACCTCAACTACGACCCCCTGCGCTACTACCGGGCCATGGCCGCGGCGGCGCCCCTGGGCCCACCGGTGGGGATGTCCCGGCTGCTGGGCCGGTTGCAAACGGCGTTTCCCCGGCTGATTCACGGTTACTTCAACCCGCCGAAGGAAAAGTGGCACAGATAATGGAATACCTGGAACTGAAAGTGATTTTCGATGCCGCCGAACCTGATCTGGCCGGCGACCTCATCGGCAGCCTCTTCGACGACCTGGGCCTTGGCGGGGTGGTGGTGGAGACGCCGGATCGAGACTCGGCGGCGGACTGGGGCGCTGATGCCGTCCCCGTACCGGATCACCATGCCGTGATCGGCTACCTGCCGGTGAATGCGGAACTGAACGGTCGCCGCCAACGGCTCGTTGAGGCCCTGGGGCACCTGGCCGGTCGGGTACCGTTGACCTGGGAGATTCGTGAACGAAAAATGGCCGAGGAGGACTGGGCCGAGTCCTGGAAGGTCTTTTTTTACCCCGTGCCGGTGGGGCAACGGCTGGTGGTCAAACCGACCTGGCGCCCATACGCGCCGCAGCCGGGACAGATCGTTATCGAGATCGATCCGGGCATGGCCTTCGGTAGCGGGACCCATCCCACGACCCAACTGTGCCTGGGGTTTCTGGAAGACGAGCTCAAGGTGGGAGACGCCGTCCTGGACGTGGGCACCGGCTCGGGGATCCTGTTGCTGGCGGCGGCCAAACTCGGCGCCGGTTTCATGGCGGGCGTGGACATCGATGCCGTGGCGGTGGCGGTGGCCGCGGCCAACCTGGCGCGCAACGGGATTTCGTCGGACCGTTTCCAGCTTCGGCAAGGGGGGATCGACCAGGCGCCGGAACGCGCCTACCCGCTGATCGTGGCCAACATCCTCTCGGAGGTGATCCTGCCCATGATTCCCGCCATCGCCGGGCGGCTGGCGCCGGCCGGGGTATTCATCGCCTCGGGGATCATCAGCGGCAACGCGCCGGCGGTGACCGAGGCCCTCACGGCCGCCGGTCTCGATCTTGTGACTCAGCGTCGCCAGGACGATTGGGTCGCCCTGGCGGCCCGGCGAAGCAAGCCCGTCTGAAAGACGGAGGGGTTGCAGACTGTTTCGGATTGTCAGGACAGGGGGCGCACCACGGTGGCGGCCGGGACCAGCTCCACCCGCCGGCGGATTTCCGGCAGCATTTCGCGCAATACGTCCAGGGTGACCTGATGGGGGTGACCGATGCCCACGGCCTGGCCGTTTTTTTCGGCGCATCGCATCAGTTCCCGGATCTGGCGGCGGACAAAGGCCGGATCCTGGCGATGGTCGAGAAACACATCCCGCTGGGCAAAGGGAACCTTGAGCAGACGGGCGGACTGATACCCGATGCTCCGGGGTGTGGTGCGGCTGTCGATGAAGAACAGGCCCCGGGCCTTGAGGACGGAAAAGATCTGGTTGAGCTGGGCCGATTCCTGGGTCAACCGGGATCCCATGTGGTTGTTGACGCCCACCGCCTCGGGGATCTCTTCAAGATCCCGGCGCAGTTGGGAGATGAGTTCGTCGGCGCTCATCTGGGTCAGCAGCGCGCCCGGTCCCGGGTCGATCCGCGGGTACTCCTCCGGTTCCATGGGCAGGTGCAGCATCACCGATTGGCCATGGCGCTGGGCCGCGGCCACCACCTCGCGCTGATGGGGGCTGAAGGGCAGGACGGCAAGGGTCAACGGCACGTCCAGGTCCAGGAAGGCCTCGGCCAGGGGCATGTCGTAGCCCAGGTCGTCGATGACCAGGGCCACCCGAGGC
>JAQVTF010000110.1 GCA_028700185.1 Desulfobacteraceae bacterium
GCGGCGTTCAGGGTTCAAGGCGCCAAAGGCGCGTTCAAGGCCGATAGCGCGGCGTTCAGGGTTCAGGATTATCTGCCGGCTTCTTGTCACGATGCGCATGGATTCCGGGTCAAGCGCGGAATGACGGAAAATGGCCGGGTCCCATATCAAGTCCGGGGCAACCGGGATTCGATCTCTTTCAGCAGCGCCTCACCCCGGACTCGATCCGGGGGCCATGTCGAATGGCTGAAGATCCCCGGAAAAACATCACGCAATTGCGCGTCGTCCCAGACGAGGTCTCAGGTTTCAACGCTCAGGTCCCGGGGACCGGTTGCGTTGGGGTCGCTTTAGTCCACCGCCAGCATGATTACCCCGGCGATGCAGGCGAAGAGCAGGTTGGCGGCCCAGGCCGCCATCACCGGGGGCAGCATCTCCCCGTATCCCAGGGAGAGGCAAAAACTGAAAAACACCCAGTACAGAAACGCCAGCCCCAATCCGATGGCCACCGCCAGGGCCAACCCGCCGTGGGCCAGGCGGTGCAGACCGATGCCGGCCCCCACCACGGCCAGGATCAGACAAATAACCGGAAAGGCCAGCTTGGCCTGGAGATCCACCCGGTAGGCGCCGGCGTCGTAGCCTTCGGCCGCCACGTGCTCGGCGTGCCGACGCAGTTCGCCGTAGCTCATCTCGCTCCCCTCCCGCGCCGCCTGACTCAGGTCTTCTGGGACCAGATCCAGCGGCACGGTCAACGTGTCGTGAAAGGAGATGGCCATCGCCCCGGTGTCGGACTGGCGACGCTGGGCCATGACCCCCGTGAGGCGCCATTGCCCCCCGCTGTATGCGCCGCTGGCGGCATCGAGGCGTTCCACCAGATCGAAGCGCTCGTCGAAGCGGTTGACCGTCAGGCCGTAGGCGGTGCGGCTGGGGCCGTGGTAGTGCTGGAGGAAGACGATGGAGCGCGCCCCCTTGATCCAGATGTTATGCTGCCGCGACACCAGCATGGCCTTCTGCCGCACCTCCCCCAGCCAGATCCGGTTGGCCCGGTCCATGGTGGGGGGCACCACCGCCTCGGAAAGAAAGAACAGCAAAATGGTAGATACCGCCCCCAACACCAGGATCGGTCGGATCAACCGGCCCGTCCCCACCCCCCCGGCCCTGAGGGCCAGCACCTCGTTGTGCTTGTTCATCAGCCCGAAGGTGATGGTCACCGCCAGCAGAAGGGCCAGCGGCATCACCTGGGCCACGATGAACGGCAGCTTGTAGGTGAAGTAGGCCAGGGCCCGATCCAGGGGAACCCCTTTTTCGAGAAAATTGTCCACCTTCTCGAAAAAATCCACCGCCAGGTACACCCCCACCACCATGAGCAAAACGATGGCGGCCATGCGCAGGATCTCGCGGATCAGGTAGCGGTGGACGATGGACACGGGGTCACCTCACCGGCCAGAGGCGCCACTGCACCGGCCGTTCCCGCACCGCACGCGCCATGAACCAACAGCCGAACCCGGCGCTGACGACGTTGGGCAACCACATGCCCACCACCGGGGTCAGATAGCCCCCCTCCCCCAGGATCTTTCCCGCCGAGAGCATCAGGTAGTAGGCCAGAAAACTCGCCAGCCCCAACCCCAGGCCGAAGGAACGTTTGGCCGTGCGGGACTGGATCCCCAGGGGCAGGGCCATGAAGCCCAGGCAAAGACAGGCGGCGGGAATGGCCAGCTTCTGGTGCCAGGCGAGACGGGCGGAAAAATAGCGCGGATCTCCCGGCTTCAGGGAATCGATCCACCGGCCCAGGGCGGCAAAACCCATTTCGTCCTCGGACGGCGGGGCCGCCGCGGGCACCGCCGCCGGCTGCTTCACCTTCAGGGCCACGTCGTAGACATCGAAACCGATGGTGTCGGCGGTGCGGCTGGCCAGGTCCACCCGGTGCACGGTGCCGCCGTGGAGTTCGAGGCGATAGGCGTTGTTGCCGGCCTCGGCCACCAGACGCCCCCGGGGGGCGACGATGGCGATCTTCAGCGGCCGGTGACGCTGGTCCTCGATGAACACGTCCATCAATTCCCGGGTGGCCGGATCGATACGGGTGACAAAGAGCATCACTCCGTCGAAGGCGTCGTTGAAGGTCCGTTCCTTCAGCACGAGGCTCAGATCGGTGGTTCGGGTGGCCCGGGCCACCACATCCTTCAGCGCCAGGCGGCCCTGTGGCGCGCCCCAGAGAGTGACGGCCAACGTGATCAGGCCGCCGATGAGGGCGAACCCCATCACCGGCGGCAGCAAGCGGTAGATACTGATTCCTCCGGCTTTCAGGGCCACGATTTCATTGTCCCCGGACATCCGCAACAGAGTCAGCAGAATCGCCATCATCACCGACATGGGCACCACGAATTCGAGAAACCGCGGCGTGGCGTAAACGAGCATCAGCACCACGGTGCCCAGCCCGATGCGGTAGTTGACCACCATGTTGGTGATCTCCAGGATCCGCGTCATCAGAAAAACGAAGGTGAAAAACACCAGATTGAGGGCAAAGGGGGGCAACATCTCCCGCAACAGGTACCGGTCGATGAGCGTGCTCACGCGTCGTCACCCTGGCGGCCGTTACCGAACTGCATCCGGTACAGCTTGCAGTACTCGCCGCCGCAGTCCATCAACTGTTGGTGGGTGCCCTCCTCCACGATTTTTCCCCCCACCACCACGGCGATGCGGTCAGCCCGCTCCACCGTGGACAACCGGTGGGCGATGACGAAGGTGGTGCGGCCGCGCATGAGGTTTTCCAGCGCTTTCTGCACCAGCATCTCCGCTTCGGTGTCCAGGGAAGAGGTCGCCTCGTCGAGAATGAGAATGGGGGCATCCTTGATCAGGGCCCGGGCGATGCAGAGGCGCTGTTTTTCCCCGCCGGAAAGCCGGCCCCCCAACTCGCCGATGTTGGTGTCGTAGCCCTGGGGCAGCGCCCGGATGAACGGATCGGCGTAGGCGGCGGTGGCCGCGGCGACGATGGCTTCCTCGGTGGCATCCGGGCGGCCGTAGGCAATGTTGTTGCGCACCGTGTCGTTGAACAAAATCGGCTCCTGGGTCACCAGGGCGATCTGCTCCCGCAGGGAAGCGATGGTGACGTGCCGGATATCCACCTCGTCGATGGTGATCCGGCCCCGGGTGACATCGAAAAAGCGCGGAATCAGGTTCACCAGGGTGGTCTTGCCCCCGCCGCTCATGCCCACCAGGGCCAGCACCTCGCCTTCGCGCACCCCAAGGTCGATGCCTTGCAGGACCCAGGCTTCCTCGTAGCGGAACCACACGTCGTGGAAGGCCACCCGGTGGGGTTGGCGCCGGAGGATCCGCGCATCCGGGGCCTCGGCAATCTCCGAGGGGGTCTCGATGATATCGAACACCCGGTCCAGGGCCGCCAGCCCCTGCTGCACGGTGTTGTTCAGGGCGCTGAGCTTCTTCACCGGATCATAGAGCATCAGCACGGCGGCCATGAAGGAAAAGAAGGTGCCGGCGGTGGAGGTGCCGTCGATGACCTTGGCGCCGCCGTACCAGATGATGAAGGCGATGCCCAGGCCGCCGAGAAACTCCATCACCGGCGACGAGAGGCTGCGGGCCACCACGGCCCGGATCTCCACCCGGAACAGGTGCTCGCACTTTTCCCGGAAGCGCCGTTTCTCGTGGGTCTCCATGCCGAAGGCCTTGACGATCTTGTTGCCGGCGATGGTCTCGTGGAGAAACACGCTCATCTCCGCCATGGCCTCCTGGCAACCGGTGCTGGCCCGGCGCACCCGCCGGCCGAACTCCACCACGGGGAAAAACGCCGCCGGCAGGATCACCAGGGCGAAGAAGGCCATCTTCCAGTCCCGGTAGAAGATCACGAAGATCAGCCCCAGGATGGTGAAAACGTCCCTCAGACTGCTGGTCACCGCCACGGACACCATCGCCTTGATGATGTTGACGTCGTTGGTGATGCGGCTCATGAGCACCCCGGTCTTCTCGCGCTGGAAAAACGAGACGGGCAGGTCCTGGATGCGGTCGTAGAGCCGGGTACGCAGGGCGAGGATGATGCGCTCGCCCACGTAGCTCATCAGGTAGCTCTGGACGTACATGCCCACGCCCCGGGCGAAGTAGATCCCGATGATGGCCAGGGGGATCAGCTTCAGCATGGTCCGGTTGCGGTTGAAAAAGATGTCGTCCAGCACCGGCTTGACGAGATAGGCGGTGGCGGCGGTGGCCCCGGCGATGACCAGCATGCAGATCATCGACAGGGCCAGCCGGCCCCAATGGGCCCGGATCAGGGTCAGCAACTGGCGGTGCCGGTCGCTTAAATGCAGAAAAGGAAAAGACATCGGTTCATCTCACGAAGACTCATCTCACGAAGACAAGGATCGGGCGGTGAGCATCCGCCAGGCGATGGTCGCCACCCGCTGGCCGGCCCCGGGCGGCCCCAGGCGCAGGCGTACCCGGGCCAGGGCGTCGCGCATGGCCCGGCGCCGGGCCGGGTCGTCGAGGAGCGACAGGACATGAGCGGCGATGGTTTCCCCCGTGACTTCGTCCTGAATCAGCTCCGGCACCACCGGCGCCTCGGCGATGAGGTTGGCCAGACCGATGAACGGCACCCGGATCAGGGCCCGGCCCAACCGGTAACTCAGGGGGGAGACCTTGTAAACGATGACGGTCGGGGTACCGGCCACCGCCGCCTCCAGGGTCACGGTACCCGAAGCGGCCACCACCAGGGTGCTGTGGGCCAGGATGCCGCGCACCCCGCCCACCACCATCTCCAGCGAACCCCCCGCATCGGCCTCCCCGATGAGCCGGTGAACGAATGCCGGGTCCACCCCCGGCGCCACGGACACGGTAAAGCGCACATCGGGTCGCTGCCGGGCCACCGCCTTGGCGGCAGCCAGCATCTCGGGCAGGTGGCGCTCGATCTCCCGGTCCCGGCTGCCCGGCAGCAGCCCCACCCGCGGTGGTCCCGGCGGTTCGGTGCTCAGCGGCGGCGCCGCATCCATCAACGGGTGCCCCACGAAGGTCACCGGCACCCCGTGGCGGCGGTACAGGACTTCTTCAAACGGCAGGATCACCGCCATGTGGTCCACCCGGCGGGCGATCTTACGGATCCGCCCGGGACGCCAGGCCCAGATCTGGGGGCTGATGTAGTAGAGCACGGGAATGCCCAGCCGCCGTGCCGTGGCCGCCACCATGAGGTTGAAATCCGGCAGATCGATGAGCACCAGTAGGGCCGGCCGCCGCCGGGCCAGGGCCCGGCGCACCCGGCCCAGGGCATCGATGAGCGCCCGGGCCTTCACCGCCACCTCGGTGATGCCCACCACCGCCAGGCTGGCGGCATCCACCAGGATTTCCACCCCGGCGTCGCGCAGGGCCGGGCCGCCGACACCGAAACAGACCAGGTCCGCTTGGCGGCGCCGCAGCGCCCGCACCACCCCGGCGCCATGGGCATCCGCCGAGGCCTCGCCGGCGATGATCATCAGGGAACCGGGATTCACGGCGCCTCTCCCTTTACCGCCGCGCCGCCGGCACCATCGATTTGCGCCATGATCCGCAGGGCCACATCCAGGGCCGCCCGGCCCATCTCTCCGGTCACTTCCGGGGGCCGGCGTCGGCTCACGGCGTCCACGAAGGACCGGATCTCGTCGGCCAGGGCGTCGCCGGCCGCCAATTGCCGTGTTTCGGTGCGCAACCCGGGCGGCGGCGCGGCGGCATCGGTGCGAACGGCGGCAAACCGCCTCTGGCCGAAATCCACCTCCAGGCATCCGTCGGCCTGGTAGAGGTGCAGGCGCCGCTCGCTGCAGGCGGCCAGGCGACTGGCGGTGAGGTTGGCCACGCATCCGTTGGCGAATTCCAGACGGGCGCCGGCCACGTCGGCCTGGGGCGAGACCACGCGCATCCCGCCGGCCCGGATCTTTCGCAGGGGCGCCGGCACCAGGTTCAGGATGATCTCGATGTCGTGGATCATCAGATCCAGCACCACCGGCACGTCGGTCCCCCGGGGGGTGTAGGTGTTCAACCGCCGGGCCTCGATGAACCGGGGATCGCCGATCCGGTCCCGCGCCGCCACCAGGGCGGGGTTGAACCGCTCCAGGTGACCCACCTGGATAAGCCGTCCCCGGCTTCGGGCCAGTTCGATGAGGGCGTCGGCCTGGGCCAGGGTGACGGTGATGGGCTTTTCGATGAGCACATCGGCGCCGTGGGCCAAAAAGTCCCGACCGACGTCGAAATGGGCCGGCGTCGGCACCACGATGCTCACCGCATCCACCTCTCCCAGCAAGCGCCGGTAGTCGCCGTAGGCCCGGCACCCCACCTCGGCGGCCACCGCCTCGGCCCGGTCCCGGTCGCTATCGGCCACCCCCACCAGATCGATCCCCTCAATGCCGGCGTACTTGGCGGCATGAAAACGGCCCAGATACCCCACGCCCACCACCGCGACCCGCAATCGGCTCATCTACCCCTTCTCCTCCTCCGGCCACCCGATGATGGCAATGCCGTGGCGATCCGCCAGGGCGATCATCTCCTCCCGGTCGAAGACCACGGCCCGGCCCGCCTCCACCGCCAGGGCACGAATCCCGGCCGCGTGCATGCTGACCACCGTTTCCACCCCCACGGCCGGCATGTCGAAACGCAGGTCCTGGTCCGGCTTGGCGATTTTCACCGCCACGGCCTGCCCCTTGCCCAAGGCGCCGCCGCGGCGCAGGGTGGCGTCGGTGCCGTCGATGGCCTCCACCGCCAGCACGCTGCCGCCGCCCACCACCACGCATTGGCCGATGTCCAGCCGACCGATCTCCCGGGCGATGTCCCAGCCGAAACGGATGTCGGCCAGCTCGCCCCGGCCGGGGCGCCGCCGGGTCCAACAGCCCGCCGGCGCCAGCATTTCCGGCAGCAGGAACGTGGCGGCCCGCACCTGGATGCCCTCGTCCTCCAGGGCACCGGCAACGGCGCGCAGCAACCCGTCGTCATGGGTGTGGCGCATCCGCGCCAGCAGCGCGATGGCCTTGATGTCCGGCCGCACGTTGGTAAACATCCGCGTCTTGGTGATGCGGCCCATCATCACCGCTTCAGCGACCTGGTGAAGCCTGAAAAACCGTATCAGCCGTCCCAGTTGGCCCAGGTAGAACCATTCCACGGTGGCGACTTCCTCGGCCAGGGCCGGGTCGGTTTCCCCGTGGAAGGCGGCGGCAATGACCCGGTAGCCCCGGGCCGCGGCCCGACGGGCGAAAATCAGGGGAAACTGGCCACCACCGGCGATCAAGCCGAGGGGTTGCATGCACCTCTCCTGGGGCGGCGCTGCCGCCGGCTAACGGGTAATGCCCCGCTGGGAAGACTTGAGAAACGCGATAAACCGCGCCACTTCAGGCGTCGACGGCACCTCGGCCTCCACCCTGGCCAGGGCTTCCTTGAGGGTCAGGCCGAAGCGGAACACGATGCGGTAGGCTTTTTTCAGGGCCGCCACGGTCTCCGGGGAAAACCCGTGGCGCTGAAGCCCGACCCGGTTGAGCCCGTGGAGGGTGGCACGATCCCCGGCGGCGATGACAAACGGCGGAATGTCCTTGACCACGGCCGACTTGCCGCCGATGAAGGCGTAATCGCCGATGCGCACGAACTGGTGAACCGCCACCAGGCCGCCCACGGTGGCATCATCGCCGATCTCGATATGCCCGGCCAAGGTGGTGTTGTTGGCCATGATCACCCGGCGCCCGATGTGGCAGTCGTGGGCCACGTGGGTGTAGGCCATGAGAAAACAGCCCTCGCCGATCTCGGTGACCCCTCCGCCGAAAGCGGTACCGCGATGGACGGTGACGAATTCACGCAGGGTGCATCCGTCGCCGATGCGCACGACGGTTTCCTCCCCCTGGAACTTCACCGACTGGGGCACACCGCCGATGGCGGCGAACTGAAAAACCCGGCAATCCCGGCCGATCTCGGTGTAGGGGTCGATGACGGCATGGGTTCCCACCGTGGTGCCGTCGCCGATGCGCACACGCTCCCCGATGACCGCGAAGGGGCCGATGGTGACGTTGGCGCCGATTTCGGCGTCGGCATGAACGATTGCCGTGGGATGAATCATGGTTTTTCTCCGAAGGTGGCCATCAGTTCGGCCTCGGCCGCCAACTGGCCCTCAACGGTGGCCGTGGCGGCGATCTTGGCGGCCCGGGTGCGCAGGTTGAGAAAGTGGACATCCAGAATCAACTGGTCCCCGGGCACCACCGGCCGACGAAAGCGGACCCGGTCCATGCCGGTGAAATAGAGCAACTCGTTTTCCGCCGGTTGCTGGGAGGCCAGCACCAGCAGCCCCCCCGTCTGTCCCATGGCCTCGAGGATGATCACCCCCGGCATCACCGGCATGCCGGGAAAATGCCCCCTGAAAAAGGGTTCGTCGATGGTCACGTTCTTCAATGCCCGAATCCGCCGGCCCACCTCCAGCTCCAGCACCCGGTCCACCAGCATGAACGGGTAGCGGTGGGGCATGATCGCCATGATCTGGCGGATGTCGTAGACAGGGTCGCTCATGGCGCCTCCTGTGAATCCGGGGATCGCCCACCGTCCGGCACACGGGCCGGAGGGCCGCTTTCCAGGTCTTTCAAACGTTTTTCCAGCTCCCGCAGGCGCCGGGCCATCTCGGGCAGTTGCGGGGTGAGCCGCTGCACCCGGAGCCACTGTCCATGGGGCATCTGGGGTGTTCCGGAAACCACTTCCCCCGCCGCCACCGGCCGTACCACCCCGGCCCGGGGGCCCACGGTGGCGCCATCGCCGATGGACAGGTGCCCGGCCACCCCGGCCTGGCCGGCCATAATCACCTGACGGCCGATGGTCACGCTGCCGGAGATGCCCACCTGGGCCACGATGACGGTGTTCTCCCCCACGATGACGTTGTGGCCGATGTGCACGAGATTGTCGGTCTTCACGCCCCGCTGCAGCCAGGTGCGCCCGTAGGTGGCCCGGTCGATGGTGTTGCCGGCACCGATCTCCACCTCATCGTCGATCTGAACGATGCCGCGGTGGGGGATCCGGAGGTACCGCGCGCCTTCCCGGGCGTAGCCGAAGCCGTCGGAGCCGATGACGGTGCCCGACTGAATCCGTACCCGGGCGCCGATGCGGCAACCGGCCAGAATCGTCACCTGGGGGAAAATCTCCGTGTCGGCCCCCACCGACACCCCTTCCCCCAACACCACCCCGGGGTGCAGAATCACCCCGGCCCCCAGGGTGACCCCGTCTCCGATCACCACCTGGGCGCCGATGGAAACCGCCTCCCCGCATTGAAAGCACGATCCGATCACCGCCGTGGCCGCGATGCCCGGCGCCGGTCGCGGCCGGGGGTAGAGCAGCCGCAGAATCCGGGCGAAGGCCGCCTGGGGCGCATCGGCTTCGATGCTGTCGTGCTCCTGGAGCCCGGTGCCCACGGGAACGATGAAGGCCCCGGCCCGGGAGGCGTTTAGCCGCTTGAGAAACGGCCCCATGGCAAAGGTGATATCGTCGGGACCGGCGGTTTCAAATGGCGCGGCGCCACCGATGAGCCGGCCGGAATCGCCCCGGCAGACCCCGCCGGCCGCCTCGGCCAGCCGGGCCAGGGTCCAGGTCCCAGGGGATTGGGGAGATGAGTTCATGGTTTAAAAAATGGTCCCTCGTTAATTGCCGGGCTGGGCGTCGTAGCGCCGGATGAGCTCATCGGTGACGTCGATCTCGGCCGGCGCGTAGATCACTCCGGCCTCCTGCTTCTCGATCATGAGGGTGACCCCCTTCTCCTGGGCAATGGCCTTGGCCAGGGCATCGACCTCATGACGGATCTTGCTCATGGCGCGGATCTGCATTTCCCGGGCCTTCTTGGCGAATTCCTGCTGCACCTCGCGGAACTCGTTGATCTGGATGCGAAACTCGCGCTCTTTCTCCTCCCGGGTCTCCTTGCTCATCACCATGGCGTCCTTCTGGAGCTGTGCCTTCATCTGCTCCAGGGCATCGCCCTTGGCCTTCAGTTCCGCTTCCATCTGACCGCCCTGCTGGTTGATCTCCGCCTGGGCCGCTTTGCCGGCCCGGGATTCATCCAGGATCCGCTGAAAATCGATGACGGCAAAGCGCATATCGGCAGCGCCGACAACCGACGCCATCCCCACCACCAGCGCCAACGCCCATCCTATCAAAAAGATTCTATGTTTCATGGCTTTCCTCCGATCCTTTATCGAGAGAGGGTAGAGTTGATGAGTAAA
>JAQVTF010000287.1 GCA_028700185.1 Desulfobacteraceae bacterium
CCATTGTCATTCCGAGGAGCTTGCGACGAGGAATCTCAAGCATCCGCTATTATTATACATTTCGTCTTACGAAGAGATCCCTCGCTGCGCTCGGGATGACAATTCGGATTTTTTACGAAAGCATCAAAAATCCGGATCTGGAGCAAAATCATCCCAGAACCCTTGAGGCCAACGATCTTTCGGCAAAGGCTCGAGAATGACCTTGTCGCCCTCTTTTCTGATTTTCACCTCACTGCCTTTAAAACGAAAGGCTTTGGGCAATCGAACCGCCTGTGAGCGTCCATTTTGAAATATTTTAGCCGTCGATTCCACGGTCCCAATCCTTTTATTGAAAATGATACATCTCAATTTAGACCGCCATGCCCATAAAATCAAACGGAAGTCTCGTCGGTGCGTCGCCACGCCTAATTTCATCCCCAGGCTTTTTCAATGTAACCATAACTATTTCAGACGGCCAAAGGGTTTCTGACTGAAAATTTGAATCATGCGGTTACGCCCGCCCAAGCTGGAGACCTGGAGTGAAAAAAAGAAACCAGCGGTTGGGAAGAAAGGTGAAAACCTCTCAAAAATCCCGCTCCGGCGGCTACAGCGGCTCGAGCACCACAGCGCTGCGCGCCGGCAGGTAGAGCTTGATTTCGACCCGACCGGGATGCGGGCGCCGATATGTCTGCTCGGGGGCCAGGCGGCCGTGGCCACCGTAGCGGGGGGCATCGCTGTCGAGCACCAGCCGATAGGCCGGCGCAGGCGCGGGAATCGGGTAATCGGTGTAGGAACAGGCGGGGTGAAAGTTGAAGGCGAAGAGCAACCCCCGCCGCAGAAAGCCGATGGTCTTGTCCGCCTCGTGCTCCCACAAAAGCGGCGGCGACTCGCCGTCCAGCAGATGCCAGCGCCGGGCCAGGGTCAGCATCTCGCGGTCGAAGCGACCGATCTGGGCGTAGCGCAGCAATGGATCGTCGGCCAGGGACCATTGGCGCCGGGCGTGCTGAAACGACCAGCGGTTGCCCTCCCGGGGGAAATCGATCCACTCGGGGTGGCCGAACTCGTTGCCCATGAAATTCAGGTACCCGTGGCCGGCCGTGGCCAAAGTGATCAGGCGGATCATCTTGATCAGGGCAACGCCCCGGTCCACCACCAAGTGGCGTTCGTTGATGCCCATGTGGTGGTACATGGCCGCCCCCATGAGCCGGAAAACGAGGGTCTGGTCGCCCACCAGGGCCTGATCGTGGCTCTCGGCGTAGCTGATGGTGCGCTCCTCCCGGCGCCGATTGGTGAGCTCGTGCCATAGCATTCCCATGGGCCACTGTTCATCGGGGGTGTCCTTTACCAAGCGGATCCAGTAATCCGGCACACCCATGGCGAAACGATAGTCGAAGCCGATCCCGCCTTCTTCCGCCGGCGCCGCCAAGGCCGGCATGCCGCTGACATCCTCGGCGATGGTAACGGCATCGGAACGCAGCTCGTGCACCAAACGGTTGGCCAAACCGAGATAGCTCAGCGCATCCAGGTCCACCTGGTCTCCGAAATACTCGCCATAGCCGCTGAACACACGCCCGAGCCCGTGATGGGCGTAGAGCATACTGGTCACGCCGTCGAAGCGGAACCCGTCCACGCGGAACTCGTCCAGCCAGTAGCGGCAGTTGGAAAGCAAAAAACACAACACTTCCCTTCGACCGTAATCGAAGAGAAAAGAGCCCCAGGCCGGATGGCGCCCCCGCTCGCCGGCATGGGTGTACTGGTGGTCGGTGCCGTCGAGGCGGCCGATTCCCTCCACGGTGTTGTTGACCATGTGCGAGTGCACCAGATCGATGAGCACGCGCAGTCCGGCGGCATGGGCCGCGTCGATGAGGGCCTTGAGATCTTCCGGCGTGCCGAAGCGGGCGCTGGGAGCGAAGAAACTCGACACCTGATAGCCGAAGCTGGCGTAGTAGGGATGCTCGGCCACGGCCATGAGCTGGATGGTGTTGTAGCCGGCGGCGGCGATACGCGGCAGCACGGCATCGATAAACTCCCGGTAGGTACCGATACCGCCGGCTTCCCGCGCCATGCCGACATGGGCCTCGTAGATCAGCGCGAAAGGGGGCCGGGGCGGGCTTGCGCCGCGCCATCGATAAACCGACGGCGGATCCCAGGCCTGAGCGTTGAAAATCCCGGTGACCGGGTCCTGGACCACCCGCCGGGCATACGCCGGGATGCGGTCCCCACCGCCCATCGCCCCGTACACCCGCAGACGGTACAGCCTTTCATGCCCCAGGGTCTCAGGGGGGAGTCGAACCACCCAGTCGCCCCCGTCGTTTTCCCGTCGCAGCGAAAAGCGTGGATCTTCACGCCAACCACTGTGATCGCCGACGAGAAAAATCGCCTCGGCCCCCGGGGCCCAATCGCGAAAGACCCAGCCGTCGGCCTGACGATGCAGTCCGTAGCGCTGGTGGGCCAGGGTTGCCTCCGACCAACGGAATCCCTGGGGCGCCAGGTGCGTGGCCGTTTCTTCCATCCGCCGCAACCGATTCCCGATGACATCGGCAT
>JAQVTF010000288.1 GCA_028700185.1 Desulfobacteraceae bacterium
TTGCCAACGCAGATCTTTTTGATTTCCTGCCTCGCCCTGGTGGTTTTTTGGGCCGGCCGCCAGTATGCAGAAGTGTTTGCCCCGGTGCACATCTCCGGTCTGTTGCACCAGGGATGCGTTGCCTCCCCCGAGGTCACCGGGGCCACCGAGGCGGAATTGATCGCCTCCGGTCTGGCGTGCGCCATCCGGAACCAGGAGCACAAGACCTGCCATACCTACTACGCTGGCGTGGTGAACATTGTTTTCGTCCTGTTTCTCGTGGTGGTACCCTTTCGCCAACGGCTGTTGCGACGGAAGGCGACCCGGGCGCTGCATCTCGTCCTCCTGCTTCTGTTTTTGATCTACTCTCTGGTGCTGCCGCTGATCTACGGCGCACTAGTGATGCCCAACGATTTTCCCCGGGTGTACGTTCATGCCGGCAAGGATTCCCAAGTCCGGATTCCTGAAGGATCGTTTCATCTGATTCATCAGGGGGAAAAATATTTGATTCTCTGGCATGCCGACAAGGCCGCATCGTACGTGATTCCGTGCTCCGGCGTCACGACGTTGGAGGTGCTGGGCCGAGCTTCGGTGTTTGCCGGTCAGCCCCCTACCTGAACCGCCACTTTTCAGGAGGTGTGCCATGAAACGATTCGTCGATTCATCCGGCATCGGGCGATGGTTGCTGGCAATGGCTCTTCTGGCGGCTTGTGCGCCTTATCCCCATCCTGATGAACCTCTCCATCCGTACGATGCCACCATCGGGACCATCACCAAAATCGTCGGTAGCGGCGAGGTGCAAATCAACGGGCGGATCGTCGGGGAAGGCGCGGTGATGCGGTCCGGCGAGCACATTGAGACCGTGGCGGACGCCCGGGCCACCCTTGCCCTGGCACGGGGCGGCGAAGTCTTTTTCGACGCCGCCACCGATCCGGACCTGGAGTGGCTTTCGGAAGCCTTCTGCAAGCTTCGCATCATCATCAACGTCGGCAGCATTCTGGTGCACACCGAATGCCAGACAGAGGTGGAAACGGGCACCGGAGCGGTGGTTTCCAGCCTCAGAACCATGTTTCACCTCACGGTGAACCAACAGTGGACCGAACTAACCGTTCTCAAGGGGCGAGTGGCCATCTCCGGCAGGGCGGGAGCAAGGCAAATCGTTGCGGCGGGCCAGCAGTGTCTTGTTCCGCGCGGTGGCATTGCGCAGCCACCGCGCCCGGTGAAAGTGAGGCCGGTAATCGATTGGGCCTGCCAACTGGACAAGCGATTGTGCCGCTATGAACGCCCGCAACCGGCCCCGGTGACAGTGCCGCCCTTGACGGGCATTCATGTCGACAGGGCGAAAGCCATACTGGAGAACGCGGGGCTGAAGCACGGCCGCACTTACCAGGAACCGGCGCCGTCCCGGCTTCAGATCGGTTTAGTCTTCCGGCAACGGCCCGAGGCCGGCGCCAAAATCGATCCCGGCGGAGCCGTGGACCTGTGGGTCTATGGCGCGGTGCGACTTCCGCTGCGTCTCCCGACGCTGCCGCAGCGCCTTCCCCGGCAACCCGATTTTCGCCCCCTGCCGACGAACGAATGACATGGATGTGCCATGAAAGGCTTCAGCCCCTTTGCGGACGGCTATGGTCGGGGCGGCGCGGCGGCCTGGAGGCGCGGTCGGGCGGCGGCCTGGCGTCGCCGCTGGCCTGACCGGGGCGGGGCAGGGCGGTCCCCAGTCAAGTCCTGGATGTGAAAGAAGCAGTACCAGTTGCCGGCACGTTTGGCGAAGCGGGCCGCCAGCCATTGCCCCAGCCTGTTTGGCGCTGCGCGTCGATTGGCGCGGCGCCGGAGCCGCGCGCCGAGGCGCATGGCCAGGGTGACCGCACAAAAACTCAGGATGCCGACTGAAAAGTACCATTGAAGGGTCAAGTCCATGGCAATCCTCCTTGGGTGAAGGCGGGCCCAGAGAACGGGCCCGCCGGGTGTCATCCGTCAATTTCAGGCCGGTTCGGGCTCGAGTTCCGGGGCGCTCGCGGCCTCCAGTTTTCTCGCCTTGAACAGGGCGCCGAGGATGATGCCCGCGCCGACGAGCAAAGCAATGATCATCAGCGTGAAGGAGACCCGGCTGAGCGCCAGGTCCCAACCGGCGCTCAAATCCATCAGGTTGAGCTGGCCGAGGTAGCGGGGAACGGCGATGCCCCGGCTCAGGGCCACGATGAGCATGATGGTGGCCATGACCACCTTGATCATGTAATCCTTCACGTAAGTGGTACCGATGGCACCCAGTTGCACCCCGAACAGCGATCCGCCCAGGATGATCAAGGTCAGCCGCAGATCCACCATGCCGTACCAGGCCCAGATCAGGGTGCCGCCCAAACCCATGACAAACGCGATCACCAGTTCCGAGGCCGACGCCACGATGCTGGTGATCCCGATGATGTACATCAGGCCGGGCACGCCGATGAAGCCGCCTACGGCAATGGTGGCGGCCAGCATGCCGGTGGCCAGTCCCACCGGAACGGTAAACCACAGCGAGATGCGCACCTTGGCGGTTTTGAAGG
>JAQVTF010000289.1 GCA_028700185.1 Desulfobacteraceae bacterium
TCTGAATCCGGCGCCCGCCGCCCGGGCCAGGACCGGGAGTGTGGGCAAGATCCGGCGGCGCCGTTCTCGAATGACTAAAATTGTGAGAGACTAAAATGACTAAAATTATGAGAGACTAAAATGACTAAAATTATGAATGACTAAAATGACTAAAATTGTGGTGTCGCTTCGCTCCGGTATTCTGATCCGAGGCCGTCCGTAGATTGTTCGGGAGGCACGAAAAACGGTGTGCTGCTTTCATTTTAGTCATTTTAGTCAATTTAGTCATTTTAGTTCAATTTAGTCATTTTAGTCATTACCATCATTATCGTCATTCTAAATTTTAGCCAATTAACAAGGCGAACCCGGCGACTGGAACCGGCCGGGTTCGCCTTGTTTCTTCTGAAATCCGCCCGCGTTATTTCGGCATGGCGGCAAGGACTTTTTCCGGCAGGGCCGGCAGGCGGGTCACCCGGGCGCCACAGGCGTTGGTGATGGCATTGATCACCGCCGCATGGGGGCTGGTCAGGGGCAGCTCGCCGGTCCCGCCGGCACCGAAAGGCCCGTCCTTGCGCGGGGTTTCCACGTAGATGAGCTCCATGTCGTCGGGAATCTGCTTGATGTAGGGGAAGCCGGCGCCGGCCAGGGTCGAGTGCTTCTTGAGGTCCTCGTAGTCCTCGGTGAGGGCCAGACCGATCCCCTGGGCCATGCCGCCGTAGAGCTGGCCGTCCACCACCAGACGGTTGTTGATCTTGCCGACATCGGCCACCAGGGTCATCTTTTCCACGGCGGTTTTCCCCGTGGCCACTTCCACGGCCACCTCGGCCATGAAGACCCCGTACATGTAGACCGAAAAGGGAGATCCCTGGCTGTTCTCATCGCAGTTGGTGGCCGGCGCGGTCCACTTGCCGGTGTAGCGCACCGGAATCTTTTCCGCTTCCATCTCGGCGTAGGTGCGGTAGGTGCCGTCGGGCTTTTTCATCGCCGACACCAGGGCTTCGGCCGCGTTCTTGATTGCCTGGCCAGTCATCACCTGGGAGCGGCTGCCGCCGGCCGGTCCCGAGGCGGGGGCCTTGCTGGTGTCGTTCATCACCAAGCGCACCCGATCGGGGGGCAACCCGGTAACCCGCAGGGCCTCGAAGGCGGTGCCCAGGGCGCCGGCGTCGGCTCCCTGACCATGGTCTTCCCAGCAGGAATAAACCGTCACGGTGTCGTCGGGGTTGAGCCCCACCCAGGCTTCGGAGCTGTCCGGGCCGTCCAGGCCGCAGCCGTAAACCCCGATGGAGACGCCCACGCCCTTTTTGACCTGGTCGTTGGATGCGGCCTTGGCCTTTTCCTTGGCGGCCTGGTACTTGGGCCGCAGGATGTCGATCATTTCCGGCAGGCTGTACACTTCCGGATCCTGCCCGGTGGGGGTGGTGGTCCCGGGACGGTAGACATTCTTGTAACGCAACTCCAGCGGATCGATCCCGAGTTTTTGCGCCAGTTCGTCCATGAGCACTTCCGAGGCGAACTCGGCTTGGGGAGAACCGTAGCCCCGGAAAGCGGCTCCCCAGGCATGGTTGGTACACACGGTGCGTCCCTCGCCGCGGATGGCGGCGATGTCATAGCCGGCACCCATGAACTGGGTACCCCGCAGGGTAAGCAGGTCGCCGAACTCCGAATAGGGGCCGTGATCCACCGCATAGTCGGTTTCCATGGCGAGCAGTTTGCCGTCCCGGTCCGCGGCGAAACGCATGTTCATAAAGAAGGGGGACCGCTTGCCGGTATAGGCCATCTGCTGCTGGTAGTCGTAGCGCAGGAACACCGGTCGCCCCGTGGCCAGGCAGGCCACCCCCAACAGGGCTTCCATGGTGGGGCTGAACTTGTAGCCGAAGGTGCCGCCGGCCGGGTTCTGCACCATGACCAGGTTTTCCAGATCGATACCGATGCCCGGAGCGATCATGGCGGCATGCAGGTGTAGGCCGATGGACTTGGAATGGATCACCAACTGGCCGGCCTCGTTCTTGTAAGCGAAGCCCACGTCCGGTTCGATGGGCATGTGGGGCTGGCGGCCGACGTAAAAATCGTCTTCCACCACCAGGTCGGCCCCCTCGAAGATCGGCTTGGTGTCCGGTCCCTTGGCGATTTTCTGGGTGTAGTAGAGGTTGGGGGTGCCGGGGTGGATTTCCATGGCATCCTCGGCCATGGCGGCCGGGGCGCTCATGTAGGCGGGCAGCTCCTCCAGGTCGAGTTTGACCTTGGCCGCCGCGGCCCGGGCGTTGGCTTCCGAGTCGCCGCAGACGATGGCGATGGCGTCCCCGTACTGGAAGACCTTTTCGTCGCAGAGGATCGGCCGGTCCCACCCGTCGCCCTTGTTGGTGGGGAAGGTGATCAGGCCGCTGATGCGGTTTTTGCCCGGCACGTCCCTGTGGGTGATCACCTTGAAGACCCCGGGCATCTTTTCCGCCTCGCTCGAGTCGATGCCACGGATCTTGGCGTGGGAAACCGTTGCCTGGACCAGGGCCAGATACAGGGTGTCGGCCGGCATCTTGAGCCCCAG
>JAQVTF010000290.1 GCA_028700185.1 Desulfobacteraceae bacterium
AGCTCGCAGTCGATGTATGCATCGCCACCGGCCCGCTCGCTCTTGCCGAAATCGGGAATCAGGGCATCCAGCCCACGGCCCAGGGCCATCTTGCGGCGGGGTTTGGGTTCCGTCATATCGTTGCCGCCTCCTTGTCGACGGTTTCGGTGACGGGGCGACGCCGACGACCGTCTTGCAAAATCTCCCGGGCCAACTCCAGGTAACTCTGGGCCCCGGCGGATTGGGCATCGTAGGCGATGATCGACTTGCCGAAACTGGGCGCTTCCCCGAGACGCACATTGCGGGGCACCACCGTCTGAAAAACCAGTTCTGGAAAATATTTGCGCGCCTCCTCGGCCACCTGGGAGGACAAGTTGGTACGTTTGTCGAACATCGTCAGCAGAATTCCGGCAATTTCCAGGGCCGGGTTGAGGCGCTGCCGGATCCGGTTCATGGTCCGCATGAGTTGACCGAGGCCCTCCAAGGCATAAAATTCACACTGCAACGGAATGATGAGACCATCGGCGGCCGTCATGGCATTGATGGTGAGCAGACTCAGTGAGGGGGGGCAATCGATGAGGATGAAATCGTATTCCGCCGCCACCTGGTCCAGGAGGGATTTCAGCGCCCGTTCACGGTCCGGGGCCGCCACCATTTCCACTTCGAAGCCGATGAGCTCGACCCGGGCAGGAATGATTCGTAAAAAAGGAATCTGGCCTTCCACGGTCAGCTCCTCGGCCGAGGCCGCTCCGATCAGCCCGTCATAGAGCGTTTTGCCGAGGGTCTGTTTGTCAATGCCAAGACCGGTGGTGGCGTTGCCCTGGGGATCACAGTCCACCATGAGGATCCGCCTTTCGGCAACGGCCAGGGCCGCGGCCAAATTGACGGCCGTGGTGGTCTTGCCGACGCCCCCTTTCTGGTTGGCGATGCAGAAGGTGTATGCCATAATGGATTGCTTCTAACACAAAACACAGGGTTTGGAAAGCTGCAAGGTGCGGGCTGATTTTTATCCAAACAACTGTATTTAAAAAGGATAATAAATATGCAAGGCCTTTTTCGAATCGGGGCCGGACGCCGCCGCATCGCCGTTGCGATACTGATGGCCATCTTTGTCTGTGCGACGGTGGCAGCGCCCCGCGCCCGGGCCATCACCGTCTATGAGGAAGAGGAGCTGGCACGGGAATTCATGAATGTATTGCTGCGCCACTATCAAATCGTTCGCGATCCCCTGGTCACCGACTACCTGCGCCACATCGGGCAAAAACTGCTCAAGGCGCTGCCCCCCCAACCCTTCGAGTACCACTTTTACATGATTGAAGATCCATCCTACAACGCCTTTGCCACCCCGGCCGGCCACATCTTCATCAACAGCGGCCTGGTGGCGGCCCTCGGCACCGAGGACCAACTGGCCGGCATCATGGGACACGAAATCGCCCACGTGGTCTGTCGCCACATTTCGCAAAAAATCGAACGCTCCAAGAAGCTCAGCGCCGTGACCCTGGCCGGCGCCATCGCCGGGGTCCTGTTGGGCAGTGCCGGCGCCGGGGAGGCTGCCGGCGCCCTGACCATGGGAAGCCTGGCGGCCGGCCAGAGCCTGGCCTTGAGCTACAGCCGCGACGACGAGCGCCAGGCCGACCAGTTGGGGCTGAAAAACCTCACCAAGGCCGGCTACCGCGGTGAAGGACTGCTGGCGGGCCTACGCAAGATCCGCAGCCGCCAGTGGTACGGCACCGAACAGATTCCCACCTATCTGTTGACCCATCCGGGGGTCGAAGAACGCATGGCCTACATCGACAACTGGATTCATCACGAACCCCAGCCGCCCCCAAGGCCCGTGGAACCCCAATTTGAGCGGTTTCACACCTGGGTCAGCGCCATGTATGTCGATCCGGCCATCGCCGAGCAGCGCTACGCCAATGCCGTGGCCCAGCATCCCGAAGATCCCATGGCCCATTACGGTTACGCCCTGGCCCTGGACCGCAACGGCAATTCCCAGGAGGCCTTGGTGCATCTGCGTCAAGCGTTGGCCAAACGCCCTCTGGAACCCTATTTTTTGAAAGATCTGGGCCGCATTTATTTCGAAACCGGCCGTTTCGAAGAAGCGCTGGGGGTTCTGGAGGGGGTGGTCGCCACCGGCACTTCTCCGCCGGAGGCGCTGTTTTACCTCGGACGGACACAATTCGAAACCGGTCGCGAGCAGGAGGCGGTGCGCAACCTCGATGTCCTGGTGGCCCGCCACCCGGATTACCTCGAAGCACGCTATTTTCTCGGCCAGAGCCTCGGCCGGGTCGGACGGTTGCCCGAGGCCTACTACCACATCGGCCTCTACCATTGGGCCCTGCGGGATCTGAAAAACGCCCGGCTCCACCTGGAGCGCGCCCTGGACGGTATCGACAGCGAGATGCGCCAGGCGCAGATCCGCGATATCTTGAAAGAAATCGATGGCCCCCATCCGGACGGCAAGGAGAAAAAAAGCCAAGCCGTGCCGGATCAGTTGCGCTTTTCCCGATCTTCCCTTTACCGGGGCTTTCCGGCAACG
>JAQVTF010000291.1 GCA_028700185.1 Desulfobacteraceae bacterium
AACAGGTTCAATGCGGCGACATGCCTCACACCTCGCCGTAGATTCGCCGCACGGTTTCCGGTCCATGACACCGTTCAAGCCGACGAATGGTGAAGTGCGCCCCCCCGATGTCCTGGAAATGGCCGATGAACAGAGTGTTGATCAGCGCCCCGCCAAGAGCGCCGACAACGGGGACCGCCTGGGCTACCGCTTTTTCGGAAACAACGATGGAGAAACGGGCCGCGACCCGGGCGATGAAGCGTACGATCACCGGCGCGCTCTTGTCGGCCAGGCCCTTTCGGGTCAGATGGACCGCAGCGTCCGAAACGGCCTTGGCCATGGCGGCACGCACGGCAAAGTAGCCGGTTTCGGCGGCGTCATCGTCTTTTGAAAGCCCGCCCAAAGCCAAGACCTGAATGCACTGAAGCCGCGCCTCGGCACTATCCAGATTTTCCCCTTGGCCGCGGGCGATAGCGGCAATCGAACGAAGCATGATCGCCGTGGACACCGGCAGCTCGATGGCCAGAGCCGCCAAGCCGAAGGCACCGCCGGCGGCTCCGGTGGCCCCCACCGCAAACTTGTGCCAGCGGTTGGCCGGAGACAATGCCGGCGTATCCGGTTTTATGGTTGATAAAGCGATTTTGAGAGCGGTCTCGATGGTCTTGCGGGCAGCCTCGTTCACCGTCAGATGCCACTTTTCGGGTAGCATCGCAAAGCCCTTTTCCACCGGCACACCGACCATATCGCTGATCCTAGCGGCCAGCCCGGGATGTTCCAGGATATGCTTGGCCGCCTTCAGGTCCTCAAGCTCCAGGGTGGAAAATGCCACGCGGCAGTCCCTTCATTCTGCGGCCTCTCCCGCCGGGAAAAACCGGATCCGTTGCGGCGTCGATTTGACTGAACCTTTCAGGTCGGTTCTGAATTCAATCAAATTGCGGCGCCAAACCCTCGAACGACGCCGGGCCGAATTTCAGCTTCAGCAGAATCAGAAGATGCGCGCCATTGGCACCTTGGCCGGGGGTATCGCCCACGATTTCAACAATATCCTCGCGGCCATTCTCGGCTACACCGAATTGGCGATGATGGACATTGACGCCGACATCATCAAAGTAAAGGGGTGGGACCGGCGCCTGACTCCGGACCTGCTACCCGGGCACTACCTGGAACTGACGGTCAATGACACCGGCGTGGGGATTGCTTCGGAAGTTCTTGACCGTGTTTTCGACCCCTACTTCACCACCCAGTCGCACAAGAACAGCGCCGGTCTCGGCCTGTCGGTGGTCCACGGCATCGTCCACCGCCAAGGTGGCAGTATCGACATCGACAGCACCATCGGCCAGGGCACCACCGTCAAGGTGCGCCTGCCGGTGGCCGGCACCCAAAAAGCACCGTCGATCATCAGCACCGGGCAGGTCAAAGGAGGGCGGGAACACATCCTGTTTGTCGACGACGAGCAGGCACTGGCACAAATCGGACAACAGATGCTCCAACGACTCGGCGACACCGTCACCTGCCGCACCAGTAGCGTGGAAGCCCTGGATTCACCTTCCCCCTGAAAATTCACCTCCACGCTTTGGCAGAAACGCTAATTCCCAAAATCCGGCACAAAATCAGCTTGTTTCGCGTTTTCTGCGCCCTTCCGCACCGATTCAAACAACATCCCCCAAATCAGCGCGGAAGGACGGAATACCGCTAGCGTTTCTCCGCCGCCATCTGCTCCCGAATGGCGGCGTGGGCCGCGGCCAACCGGGCGATGGGCACCCGGTACGGGGAGCAGGACACATAGGTGAGGCCGATCTGGTGGCAGAACTCGATGGATTTCGGGTCTCCTCCGTGTTCACCGCAGATCCCGCATTCGAGCCCCGGGCGAGCCTTGCGCCCCTTTTCCACCGCGATGCGCATCAACGCCCCCACTCCCTCCACATCGATGGTATCGAAGGGGTTGCCGGGCAAGATGCCTTCTTCCATGTACTCGATGAGAAACGCCGATTCGGCATCGTCTCTCGAAATACCGTAGGTCGTCTGGGTCAGGTCGTTGGTGCCGAAGGAGAAGAACTGGGCGTACTCGGCAATCTGGTCGGCGGTGACCGCCGCCCGCGGGATCTCGATCATGGTACCGAACTTGTACTCGATTTTGAGCTTGTTCTCCTCCATGACCCGCTTGGCCTCTTCCTCCAGTACCCGCCGCTGAACCTTGAGTTCGTTGACATGGCTGGTGAGGGGAATCATCACCTCCGGGTGCACCTCAATGCCTTCGAGGGTCACCTCGCAGGCGGCCTCGAAGATGGCCCGCACCTGCATGGTGGTCAATTCGGGAATATGAATGCCCAGGCGCACCCCGCGCAGACCCAGCATCGGATTTTGCTCGTGGAGGTTCTCACTGCGCTTGAGCAGTTGCTCCTTAAACCGTACCTGCTCCAGCAACTCGTCGATTTCCCTGAGATTGGCCGCATGCTGGATCCGGATCTTGAGGTCGGCCAGTTCCCGCAGCAGCGCGTTGGGGCTGGGAAGAAACTCGTGCAGTGGCGGAT
>JAQVTF010000292.1 GCA_028700185.1 Desulfobacteraceae bacterium
CCGAAAAAAAAAACGCCACGATGGTCCTCTCCCCCCTCGGGAGAAGTGCGAACCTTCGTGGCGCGCGCATTGAATTTAAGACGATAAATCCGAACCAACCCTGTTGAGCTGATCGGAACGAGACCAATATCTTTGCTTGGTGCGACTTCTTGTCGCGTTGAATGTAAGCTCTTAATTAAGGAAGTTGGCCGATGCTGTCAAGGGACTGCCGTGTTTTTCATTTCCTCTTGCCAGCGCCTGCTCGGATCTGATATAAGCAGTTTCTTCCTTGTGGTGGATGTAGCTCAGCTGGCAGAGCACCGGGTTGTGGCCCCGGTTGTCGTGGGTTCAAGTCCCATCATCCACCCCACTTTTTTTCGATACCGCCCGGACCATGGCCGAAGCTTCGGCCATGGTCTTGTCTTTTGGTTCCGGCTGGGGTAAAACTCCTGCCATCAGTCTCCCCAACGCGCCCGTAGCTCAGTTGGATAGAGCACCGGACTTCGAATCCGTAGGTCGCACGTTCGAGTCGTGCCGGGCGCGCCAGTCATCAAACCAGGCGGGGCAGCACGCGCCGGCTTTTTTTCTGGCTGATGTCTCAGCCATTTCAGCGGTTCGACAGGGGGCAACTGTAGCTGTGGACCGCCACTGATGAGGCTATAAATTGATCTACTTCATGGCCCGACTTTGCCTGATTGTAACGGCCACCGGGATCATCCAATGGTCCAGCGGCGTAGTCGCCGCTGCGCAGACCATGTATGTGTCTGAAGATTTTGAGATCACCATGCGTACCGGCCCGGCGACTGACCGAAAAATTCTTGCCCTCCTACCCTCGGGAAGCACGGTAGAAATCGTCGAAAAGGGTAAGGATTGGTCCCGGGTGCGCATTCCCGGCGACCGGGAAGGCTGGGTGCTGACACGCTACTTGACCACGACAACCCCTACTGCCATCAAGCTGAAGCAGTTGGAGGCGCGTTACGCAGAAGTGGCCGAGCGCAACAAACTACTGGAAGAGAAGGTGGCCGAACTGGGCACCGAGAGCCGTGCCACCGGCAGTGAACTCGACCAAACCCAGGCCGAACTGAACAGGGTAAAAACGGCCTATGAAACCCTGAAAACCGAGTCGGCCGACTTTCTCAAACTCAAGGCCGCCTATGAAAAAAACGTCAAGGATCTCGAGGCGGCCCAACAGGCGGCTGAAGTGTTTGAAAAGGATCTCAACCGTCTTGCCACCAGTCAGCTCATCGAAGGGATCCTCTACGGTGGAGGATTGGTCATCTTTGGCTTCATCGCCGGTTGGATCTTGAAAAGACCCAAGCAGCGATCCGGATTGATTTAAGAAAATCAGAAAAGCAGCTTGAGCAGGTACATTGAGGCCATTCCCACGCCGATGGTGGCGAAGACGCTGCCCGTTCGCCAGGCGACGACGGCGGCGATGAGAGCCGCCCAGGGCTTGGGCGCATCGAGGGCGAAGGACACCTCACCGCCATGAATGAACAGTGCGCTCACGGTCAGCGCGGCAAAGCTGGCCGGTGCGATGTAGCTGCACATCTCTTTCAGCCATGTCGGCAGGTTGCGATTGGCGAAAAGACCGATCATGGAATAGCGGAACAGGTAAGTCGCCCCCCCCACCACCATGAGCAGCAAGATCATGGAAGCCGTGCTCATGACCGGCTTCTCTTGTGTTTGGCAACCCCGAATCCCACCAACAATCCCATCAGAATCGCCGCTACCAACCCGAGCTTGTAAGGCAATGCGGCAAATGCCAGCACTCCCAGGCCAGCCGCCATGGCCGCCGCTTGGCTGGCCCGTTCGCGCAGCAATAGCGTCAATAAAGCCAAAAAAGTCAACGGAACGGCAAAATCGATGTCCCAGTCAGAAGGAATCCGAGCGCCAAAAATCAGACCGGCGGCGGTGGAAAGCTGCCAGCAGGCCCAGAGCGTGAAACCGCAGCCGAGAAAATACCAGTGCCGAAGGTCCGGCAGGGGTTGGTGAGATCGGGCATCCTGGATAGCCGCCGGAGACGTACTGGCCTGACGTTGGTAGCGCAGGATGGCCACGGCGTAGGCCTCATCGGTGAGCAGATAGGCCAGAAGCAGTCGCCAGCGCCGGGGCAAGTGACGCACGTACTCGGCCACCGAGGCACTGTAGAGGACATGGCGCAAATTGAGCAGACCGGCCGTCAGGCCGATGGGCAACGCCCCCGCCGCCGCTGAGAGCATCTGCACGATGGCCAGTTGCGCCGACCCGGCAAACACCAGGGCCGAGGAGACCTGGGCCAGCCACGCCGGCATGCCCACGGCCAGAGCGGCGATGGCATAGAGCATCCCGAAGGGCACCACCCCTAGCTGCAACGGGGCTTCGTCCCTGCATCCTGCGAGAAATTCGGAAAGTTTGGTGGCGCGTATCGTTGCCATGGGCCTTGCTGCCGGTGACCGGTGGTGATCAATGATCGCTGCAAGATAAGCCCGACTTGACTACCCTCTCGCCGGCCGGCTGTCAAGACTGCCCAACGCAGGCT
>JAQVTF010000111.1 GCA_028700185.1 Desulfobacteraceae bacterium
CGTGGTGCAAGCCAAGGACTACGACATCAAGATCGGCGGCGGTCCGACGGGCGGCACGTTCAACACCTTCGCCAACGGCATGGCCATTTATGTGCCCAAGGCCAACCCCAACATCAAGGCCACGGCTGTCGGTTCCGGCGGTTCGGTGGAAAATGTCAAGCGGGTGCACAACGGCGAGTCGGATTTCGGCATGTGCTACGCCGTGGACAGCGACCTGGGCTACAAGGGCAAGCTGCCCCAGGATGAGAACAAATACACCAACCAGCGTACCGTGGGCTACTGCTACGGCGCCCCGGCCCAGTTGGTGGTGCGGGCCGATGACAACATCAAGAGCGGCATGGACCTGAAGGGCAAGCGCGTGGCCCTGGGCAACGCCGGCTCGGGCGCCGCGGCCAGCGCCGAGCGCTTCTTCCGTCACATTGGCATCTGGGACGACTTCAAGCCGACTTTCCAGGGGTACTCGGCGGCGGCCAGTTCCTTTCAAGATGGCAAACTGGATGCCTTCTGGGTCCTGGTGGGCTATCCCAACCGTTCGGTGATCGAAGCGGCCGTCCAGGTGAAAGTCGCCCTGGTGGATGTCGGGGTCGATGCGGAGAACACCAAGTTCTACGATGCCTACGCCTATTCTCCCACCATGATCCCGGCCGAAACTTACGGCAAGGGCATGCCGGCGTGCAACACCTTCCAGGATTCCACCATGCTCACGGCCAACAAGGATCTGGACGACGAGTTGGTCTACACCATCTGCAAGACCCTGTGGTCCAAGGAAGGAATGGAAGCCATGCTCATGGCGGCCAAAACCTTCAAGGAAATGAACCTCGAAAACGGTTTCCTGGGCGCTTCGGTTCCGCTGCATCCGGGAGCGGTGAAGTTCTGGAAGGAAATGGGCAAAGAGATTCCGGCCAAGCTGATGCCGTAACCGATGGGTCTCATCCATCCCTGCCATCATCGGGGAGGGGCGCACCCCTCCCCTTTTTTGACCGATTCATCATCCCATTGCCCAATGCATGGGTGGCTTTGAGGAACCCGATATGAGTCAACCGGAAATCGATACCGCGGCGGACAAGGAAAAACTCCAGAAACTGATCGAGAAGGATTCCAAAACCGGCCGCACCCTGACAGGATTCTGGGATTACGTGATCAAATGCTTTGGCGCGGCCATGGTTCTCTTTTACATGTACTGCGCTGTGGTTCCGGTGGATACCCAGTACTTCTATGGATTCTACGTCCTGCTGACCTATGTGATGGTGCTGCTTGTCTATCCGATGGGGAAGAAATCGCCCAGGGATCGTCCTTCGGTGGCGGACCTGCTGCTCGCCGCCGTAGCGGCCTTCGTGGTGGGCTACTACATCGTCGAGTACGCCGCCATCAACTACCGCATGGGCTCGGAAACCCGCCTGGACACCTTCGTTAGCACGGTGGGCATTCTGATCTCCCTGGAAGTGGCTCGTCGCGCCCTGGGCTGGTCCATGACCATCGTCGGCATCGGGTTTCTCGCCTACGGCTTCTACGGCGACCTGCTGCACCACGTGCCGGTGATCGACGCCTTCGCCCACAGCGGATTTGCCATCGACCGCACTCTGAACCACATCTACATGAAGGAGGAGGGCGTCTTCGGGATCATGACCTCGGTGCTGGTCACCTACGTGATCCTGTTCATCTTCTTCGGATCGTTTCTGAAGTATTCAGGCGCCAGCCGTTTCTTTCTCGACCTACCCCTGGCCCTGGCCGGCCGGGCCACCGGCGGTCCGGCCAAGGTGGCCGTCATGGCCTCGGGGTTCTTCGGTTCCGTCTCAGGGTCGGCCATCGCCAACACGGTGTCCACCGGCGCGTTTACGATTCCGCTGATGAAAAGGGCGGGCTTCCGCCCCCATGTGGCCGGGGCCATCGAACCGTCGGCCTCCATCGGCGGGATGTTCATGCCCCCCATCATGGGCGCCGGCGGCTTCATCATGGCCGAGATGACGGGGATTCCCTACGTCAAGATCATGCTCATGGCGATCTTTCCGGCGTTGATCTACTTCCTGTCGGTTTTCGTCATGGTCCACTTCGAGGCCAAGCGCTGGGGCTTGGTGGGACTCCGGGAGGAAGGCGCGCCCACCGCCTGGCAGATCCTCAAGCAGCAGTGGTTTATGTCCCTTCCCCTCGTGATCATCGTGGTGATGATGCTCATCGGGTATTCTCCGGCCTACGCGGCCTTCTGGGCCATCCTGTCGTGCATCGGCGTCAGTTGGCTGACCCTGGACAAGCGCATGGGAATCAGAGAAATTTTCGCCGCCATGATCGAGGGAGCCAATTCCACCCTGATCATCGGCGCCACCGTGGGGGTGATCGGCATCATCGTGGGCACGATCCAGCTCACCGGCATCGGGCTCAAATTTTCCCAGATCATCATCGACCTGTCTTCAGGGCAGTTGGTCATCGCCATCTTCCTGGTCGGCTTGGCCTCCCTGGTGCTGGGGATGGGTGTTCCGGTAACCGCCGCTTATCTTATCACCGCCGTGCTGGCCGTGGGCGCCCTGGCCGACATGATCACCAAGATCCACTGGGGGGTGGGGTTCATGGAACTGCAACTGCCCCTGGCCTCCCTGATGCCCGGCGATCCCCAACGGGATTTGATCATGGGGCAAGTGGCCTTCGCCCTCATTGCCGCCCACATGATCGTCTACTGGTTCAGCCAGGATTCCAACATCACCCCGCCGGTATGCGTGGCCGCCTACGCCGGCGCCGCCATCGCCGGTTCGGATCCCTGGAAAACCGGCTGGACCTCCTTCAAGTTCGCCAAGATGCTCTATGTGGGGCCTTTCCTCTTCGCCTTTTCACCCGGGTTCCTGCTCGGCGGACCGGAACACATCATTCCCGCCTACCAGGTCATCTCGACGTGGATTACCATCATCCTGGGCACCATCGCCTTCGGCAGCCTCACCATGGGTTATTTTCTCTGCGGCATGACGATTCCCGAATGGATCATCGCCGGCTTTTCCACCCTGCTGCTCTTCTTTCCCCATCTGGTCAACTGGATGGTCTTCTGGATCGATCTGCCCACCATCGCCATCGACCTCTTCGGGATGTTTTTATGGGTCCTCGTTTTTTTCATGCAAAAGCGCCGTATCCGGAAGGATCCCACCTTGACCCTGCCCATCGAGGAACGCCAGCGGCTCAGGCGGGAACGGAAAGCCCATGCGACAGCCTGATGGAACCCCTAACAATAACTGTTAATTCAGAAAGCGGGTTGTGATGGAATTGCCCAGCATCAACATCAAAAAAATTCTCTACACCACCGACTTGTCATGGAGTGCCCGTTACGCCTTCTCCTACGCCCTGAGCCTGGCCGGCAAATACGAGGCCAGCCTCGTGATCCTGCACGTCATCGAGGAAATTCCCAACTTCGACCAGCGGATCATCGGCTATATCAGCGAAGATCAATGGAAGGAGATCAAGGAACGCCGGGAAAACGAGGCCCGACAGCAGCTCATCGGCAAGCGTCGTGACAGCAGCGTGATCCGGGACGTGCTGGACAAGTTTTATGAAACCGCCGTATCGGACTCGGCGGTCAAGACCTTCGGATCCGACGAGATTGTGCTGGAACGCGGCAACGCGGTGCAAAAGATCCTGGAGGTGGCCGAAAATCGCCACTGCGACCTCATCGTCATGGGCACCCACGGCCACGGGACCCTGGCCGATGCCATGCTGGGCAGCACCGCCCAGCGGGTGCTGCGGCGCGCCATGGTGCCGGTGCTGACGGTGCGGCTCCACGATTAAACCCGGTCATTTTTCTGTTTTGCAACAGACAGGGCGTTTCCTTGGCGAAACGCCCTGTCTGTTGTTTTTTCGCCATCCTTGCCGAGTGCCCTTCCCCCTGAGCGAAGCTGCAGCACCCCAATCCCGAAATCCGCTCAGACCAACATCATCGCCTGCTCCGGGCACATCTCCTGGCAGCAGAAGCAGCTGATGCACAACTCCGGCGCCACCCGCGGCAGGTCGTCCACCAGGGTCAGGGCGCCGGCGGGGCACTGGTCCACGCAGGTGCCGCAACCGGTGCACCGCTGGGCATCGGCCTGGGGCCGCAGGCCGACCCGGCCGGTCATCATATCTTGCACCGCCTTGTTGCCAGCCAAGGCCTCGCCGCCCCGCGGCGGCACCTTGAAATCGGTCAACACCGGCATCTCACCGACAATTTCGATGGCCTCGGCCTCGAAGCGCCCCAGGCCGTCCGCCACCGCCCGCTGCAAAAAGCGCAGCCGCCCCGGCGCCAGCCCCATCATGCGGGCCATCACCGCATCCATGGCCACGGCGTTGTCCGAGGCCAGCAGGCAACCGACGGACCTCAGCTCGGTGGAGGCCGGCCCGTTGCCCTCCATCCCCACCACCGCGTCCATGATGAAAAAATCCGGCACCCGCAGCTTGAAGACATCCACGATGGTCTCGTTGAAACGTGCCGGGCTGCCGGCCAGCAGGTGCAGCCGGGCCTTCTGGGCCCCGGGCAGGATGCCGTAGCTGTTCTTGATGGCCCCGGTGATCACGGTGAGGCCATGGGTTTTGAACTTGGGCAGGGAGATGACCACGTCGGCTTCCATGACGGCCCGGGAAACCGACACCGTCCCGTCGAAGCCCGATGTCTTCAGGGGCACCGTCACGCCTTCCGTTCCAATGTTGCGGTAGTAGGCGCCGGCCGCCGCCCCCAATCCGGTCTGGGCGAAGGCGGCCTCGTTGGCGCCGTAGCTATAGAGCCCCGGGTTGTCGCCCACCACGATCTCGGCAGGACGACGGGCCTCAATTTCCCGGATCACGGCGGCCAGCACGGCCGGGTGGGTGACAATGCCGTCGGCGGCGGCAGAGGCCCGGAGCAGATTGGGTTTGACCAGCACCCGCCGGCCGGAAATCTCAGGGGCAAACCGGGCAAAGGCATCGGCTACGGCCGCAGCGCAGTCGTCGTAACTGGCAGGATGAATCAGGACCTGGTGCATGGAAGTTCTCCTGTGAATCGCCGGTGAATCGCTGGTGAATCGCTGGTTGTCATAAACAAATTAACTGCCGCGAGACCGGCAGGTCAAGAGGGGGTTGCGTCCAAGGCGCACAGGGGCTACCATCCGGTCCAAATCCAACCGATCAGGAGGCTTGTGCCATGCGGGTTCACCTGGACGCCATCAAGGATACCGGGCTTCACCTGACATACGAATTCGATCCGGTCCGAGACGAGGGGTTGGCTGACGTTGAACAGAGCGGTGAAGCCGTCTTCCTTACCCCGGTGATCGTAAACCTGGAGCTGAATCGCGTCGGGGATACCGTGGAGGTCCGCGGGCACCTGTCCGTGCGTCTGGGCCTCACCTGCGGCCGGTGCCTGGCCGAATTCGAACAGGATGTCGCCACGGATTTTTCCTGCGTCTTTGTGCCCCAGCCGGAGGAACGGCGTCATCCGACGCCAGGAGACCTGGAACTGGAGGCCGAGGACGTGGGGCTACTCTTTTTCGACGGCCAGGCGCTGGAAACCGACGAGGCGGTGCGCGAGGAAGTCCTGGCCCTGGTTCCCTACCGGGCCCTGTGCCGGCCGGACTGCCGGGGACTTTGCCCCAACTGCGGCGCGAATCTCAACACCGGCGCCTGCACCTGCACCGCCGCCCCTGTTGATCCGCGTCTGGCGATCCTCTCAAAGCTCAAAACCCGATAACCCTTTCCCACCCTCCATTCCCCGCACCATCATGTCGTCATTCGAATTTACCCAAAACCGCTCAAAGCGCATTTGGGTAAAAAAAACGCTTCGGTTTTCAGCGCTCCTTGAGTTCCACACCGGCTTGGAGTATGGGGGATTCTTTAAATAACGCTTGAAAGGATTCCCATGATCACCCTGCTCGACTATGGTGCCGGCAACGTGCGCAGCGTCGTCAACGCCATCGAACACCTCGGGGAAACGGTGCGCCGGGTCCAGCGCCCGGAGGATATCCTCGATGCCGAGAAACTCGTCTTTCCCGGTGTCGGCGCCTTCGGCAGCATGATGCAGATGCTTCACCAGCGAGGATTCGTGACGCCGCTGAAACAGTACTTGGCCGCCGACCGACCGTTTTTGGGCATCTGCCTCGGCATGCAGGCCCTGTTCGCCGGCAGTGAGGAAGCCCCGGGGGTTGCCGGCCTCGGGGTCCTGCCGGGTTTCGTGCGTCGCTTTCGCACTCGTCTGGCCGTTCCCCACATCGGCTGGAACGGCATCCGGTCCCGCCAATCGTCACCGCTGTTCGCCGGCCTGAGCGGCGATGAAAAATTTTACTTTGTCCATTCCTACCACGTCTGCCCCGACGAGCCGGCCGTGGCGCTGACCCTGACGGATTACGGCGCCCCCTTTGTCAGCGCCGTGCAACGGGGAAACGTTCTCGGCACCCAGTTCCATCCCGAAAAAAGCGGCCCGGCCGGATTGCGGATGCTGGCCAACTTCCTGGCAACGGACGCCGGCCGCTGTCGGCCGCAGCGGACGCCGGCCGGAACCGCGCTGGCCAAACGCATCATCGCCTGTCTGGACGTGCGCACCGACGACGACGGGCAACTGGTGGTCACCAAGGGAGACCGCTACGATGTGCGCCAAAACGGCGCGGTGCGTAACCTGGGCCGACCGGTGGATCTCGCCCGAAACTACTACCAACAGGGCGCCGACGAGATCACCTTCTTGAACATCACCGGGTTCCGCGATTTTCCCCTCCAGGACATGCCGATGCTCGAGGTGCTGACGCAGACCTCGCGGGAAGTGTTCGTTCCGTTGACCATTGGTGGCGGGATCCGGGATTTTACCGACAAGCACGGTCGGCATTACTCGGCCCTGGAAGTGGCCGGGGCCTACTTTCGCGGCGGCGCGGACAAGGTCTCCATCGGGTCGGATGCCGTCGCGGTGGTGGAAGACTTTCTGCGCACGAAAAAAGCCACCGGCAAAAGCGCCATCGAGGAGATCGCCCGGGTCTACGGCAACCAGGCGGTGGTGATTTCCATCGACCCGCGGCGGGTTTACGTGCCTTCTCCCGACGCGGTAGCCCATCACGTGATCGAAACCACGCTGCCGGGACCCAGGGGTGAACGGTGGTGCTGGTACCAGTGCACGATACGGGGAGGGCGCGAGGGGCGGCCGGTGGATGCGGTGACCCTGGCGCGGGCCTGCGAGGGGTTAGGGGCCGGAGAGATCCTGCTCAACTGCATCGACCGGGACGGCACCCACGACGGTTTCGACCTGGAGCTGATCCAGGCGGTGAAATCGGCGGTGACAATTCCGGTGATCGCCTCTTCCGGGGCTGGCTGCGTCGAGCACTTCGCCGATGTTTTCACCGGCACCGATGCCGATGCGGCCCTGGCCGCCGGCATCTTTCATCGCGGCGAGGTGACCATCGCCGCGGTCAAGGAACATTTGACGAGGAAGGTGGAAATCCGTCCCTGACGTCACCGGCACCGTGGGTCGATTCCAGCGAGCCGGAACGTCCCAGGCGACGGTCCAGGAAAGCCTGAATCCCCTTTCCGCCGTCGCTCCAGACCGGTGCCAGATCGATGACCACCAAGGGAAACGCCAGCGGTCCGAAGGCTTCCAGGCGCACCGCGTCCTTGGCGGTGGTGACCAGGCATCCGGCGCCGGTCCGCCGGGCGGCGGCCAGCACCTGATCGATATCCCTCCGCCGGTAGGGATGGTGATCCCGAAACCCGAAACACTCGGCCACCTCTCCCCCGAGCCGGCGCACATCATCAAAAAAGCGGGCGTTATCGGCGATGCCGGAAAAAGCAATGCAGCACCGGCCGGCCAGAAAGGCCGCCGCCGGGATCACCGTCGGATCGTCTGCCCCACCGTACAGCACTGCCACCGGGTAAGCCTTCAACGTCAAGTTGAAGTGCGGCCGATCCGCCATGCCATCCGGACGGTTTAGCGCGCCCCCTTCCGGCCCGGCGCCGCGGCTCACCCGCACCACGGCATCGCAACGCCGTGCGGCCCTGGACGGTTCGCGCAACCGTCCGCCGGGAAATACCCGACCGTTTCCCAGTGGGGCCTGAGCGTCAAAAAGCAGCAGGTCCAGGTCTCGGTTCAGCCGCAAGTGCTGAAACCCGTCGTCCAGAATCACCACCTGGGATGAAAAGCGCTGAACGGCGGTCATCCCGGCGGCCCAGCGGTCCTTTCCCACCACCACCGGCACGCCTGGAAGCCGCCGAGCGATGAGACACGGCTCATCGCCGGCTTCGGCGGCGGAAAGCAACAGGCGCCGGCCGTCGCTGACCACGGCGCCGCGGTCCTCGGCACTTCCCCGGTAGCCCCGGCTGACCACGGCCACCCGCCAGCCCATGGCATGAATGCGCCGGGCCAGTTCCATGGTGGTGGGGGTTTTTCCCGTACCGCCCAGGGTGAGATTGCCCACCGACACCACCTTGCACGGCAGCCGGCGAGTGGCCAGCACCCCCCGGCGATACAGGTCGGCCCGCAAGGCCATGGCCCCACCGTAGACCGCCCCCAGCCCGGCCAGGATCGTTCGGGGCGAAAAAAACCGCCCCCGGTCAGCGTCCTGCATCCATTTTTCCAATGCCGCCTGCAACGCTTTGAGGGACTTCATGGTCCGCTTCCGCGGTTGGTGTGATCAGGGCGGAAAAACGACCCGTCAGGACCTGTAATCCGCATTGATCTTGACGTAATCGATGGAGAAATCGCAGGTGAGCATCTCGGCGCGGCCCAGGCCCAGGCCCAGGTCCAGGGTCACGGTGAAGGCGTCCTTTTTCAGCACCGCCGTGGCGGCCGCTTCCGCCGTCGGACCGCAACCCACGCCGTCGCGCACCATCTGCACGTCGTCGAAGAACAGGGCCAAGCGCTCCGGGTCCAGTTTGGCGCCTGCCCGACCGGCGGCCGCCAGAATTCGGCCCCAGTTGGCATCCTGGCCGAAAAAGGCCGTCTTGACCAGAGGCGAGTGGGCCACGGCATCCACGATGCACCGGGCGTCGGCGTCGGTTTGCGCCCCGCACACCGAAACGGTCACCACCTTGGTCACCCCTTCCCCGTCGGCCACCAGGCGTCGGGCCAGATCTATCAGCACCTCGTCGAGCACCCGCTGAAACGCCTCCCGGGCCCCGTTGGTGTCGATAAGGGTTCCGGACACCCCGCTGGCCAGCAGCAGGCAGGTGTCGTTGGTGCTGGTGTCGCCGTCGATGGTGAGGCGGTTGAGCGAGCGCTCCACGCCGGCGGACAGGGCCGTTTGCAGCACATCGGCAGTGGCCTGGGCATCGGTCATGAGGAAACAGAGCAGGGTGGCCATGTCCGGTCGGATCATGCCGGCGCCCTTGGCCACCCCCACCACGGTGAAATCGCGCCCGTCGGCCGTTCCCCGGCGTCGCACCGCCTTGGGCACCGTATCGGTGGTCATGATGCTCCGGGCCAGGGCTTCCACGTCGTCGGCGACCAAGGCGCCACAGAGGACCGGCACGGCGGCGGTGATCTTATCCATGGGCATGGGGGCACCGATCACCCCGGTGGAGGCCACCAACACCTCGTCATCGCCGAGGCCGAGCGTCCGGGCCACCAGGCCGGTCATGGATTCGGCGTCCCGCAAGCCGCCGGGCCCGGTGCAGCAGTTGGCGTTCTTGCTGTTGACGATCACCGCCCGGCATCGCCCCGTCGCCGTGCGCTGGCGGGTGAGCTGCACCGGTGCCGCCTGAACAAGATTGCGGGTGAACACCCCGGCCACCGTGGCGGGCTGTTCGGCCCAGATCAGGCCAAGATCCAGCGCGCCGTTCTTTTTCAAACCGGCATGCACGCCGGCGGTCTTGAATCCCGGACAACCGAATCGTTCCATTTCCTCATCCTTTGAATCCAGAAAACGGGTAATCGGGCAAAGGCTGCAAAATCTGGGCGCTTACTTGACAGAACCGGTCTTTGTTGTCAATCTGCCGGAGTTCTGCAAAAAAGATTCCAGCAAAATGAAGATCAAGTGTAAAGACTGCGGGATCCCGCTCGAACTCGAACACACCTGACAACGCGTCACCCTGCGCTGCAAGGTCTGCGGCGCCCGTTTCGGGTTGGCGGAATTGC
>JAQVTF010000112.1 GCA_028700185.1 Desulfobacteraceae bacterium
GGCTGAAGATGAACATGCCGGCGATGATCAGCAACATGCCGGTGATGTGGTAGGCCCGTAAGATTTCGCCGAGGAAGACGATGGCAAGCATGGAAGCGAAAACGGGAATCAGGCAGATGAAGAGCCCGCCGCGGTTGGGGCCGATGATGTCGATGCCCCGGTTCCAGCAGAAATAGGCCACGATGGAGGGAAACAGCGCCACATAGCCGATGCTCAGGAGGCCCCTGCCCGTCACGGCGAAGCCGCCGCTTTCGGCCAGTTCCCAGAGATAGAGGGGCAGTAGCCCCAAAACACCGATGGCGAAGATGTAGAGCATCAGGCTCAGCGGATGCACCGGCGGGCGGCGGCTCAAGGCCAGGGAGTAGACGGCGTAGAGGACCACCGCCACGATCATCAGCAGGTCGCCGAGGGCGAAATCGAGCTTATAGAGGGCCGCTGGGTTGCCGTGGAGCACCACCAGGGCCGCCCCGAGCACGCAGGCCGCGGCCCCGATCAACTGGCGCAGAGAGACCTTGTCACCGAGGAAGGTCACCGACATCAGGATGATGAAGCCGGGCATGGTGGTCTGGATCAGCGATCCGTTGATGGCCGTGGTGGTGTGCACGGCGGTGTAGAGCAGGGTGTTGAAACCCGCGATGCCCGTGATGCCCAACACGAGCAGATTCTTCCAGCCGGCCTTTGCCTGGGGCCAATCCCGGCGGGCCCGGCCCCAGGCAAAGGGCAGCAACATGAAAAACGCCAGGGTCCAGCGCCAGAAGGCGAATCCCACCGGCGGCAGGATGTCGATCACCCCCCGGGCCACCACGATGTTCCCCCCCCAGCACAACGGGGCAATGGGCAGCAGCACGTAGGCCACCCAGGTGGGCGGGGCCGCCTGCTGCGCGGCGGGATTTGAATTGGTTGCACGCTTCAATGTCGGCCCGTTCGGAAAAGGCGTTTTTCAGCCCCGAAGGCCCGGGAGAAAAGCGCAAATTGAATGCTTTCTCCCAGGGGCCCCGATTCCACCTTGTCCACAAAGTCCACTTCGTCCACCGTGGCGATACCCCCTTCCACAAGCCTCGCCGTTTCAGAGCGCCGCTCCCTACAGAATCCGTTTCAGGGCGTCCAGCAACCGGTCCACGTTTTCCGCCCGGGCCGTGTGGCCCATGAGTCCGACGCGCCAGATCTTGCCGGCCAGGGGGCCCAGCCCGGCGCCGATTTCAATGTCGAATTCCTTGAGCAGACGGGTGCGCACCGCGGCCTCGTCCACCCCCCCCGGCACGCGCACGGCGTTGAGCATCGGCAGACGGCTTTCCGGGGCCACCAGCATGGAGAGTCCCAGGGCTTCCAAGCCCGCCACCAGGCGGCGGTGGGCTTCGGCGTGACGTGCGAACACCGTTTCCAGACCCTCGTCCAGAATGGTCTCCAGGGCCGCGTCGATGGCGTAGAGCATGTTGATGGGCGCCGTGTGGTGGTAGGCGCGCTTGGCCCCCTGCCAGTAGTCGACGATCATGGTCAAGTCCAGATACCAGTTGGGGACCTTGGCGCGCCGGCTGCGCAGGGTTTCCACGGCGCGGTCGGAAAACGACACCGGCGCCAGCCCCGGCGGGCAGGACAGGCATTTCTGGGTGCCGCTGTAGATCACGTCGATGCCCCGGGCGTCGGTCTCCACGGGAATCCCGCCCAGGCTGGTGACGGCATCCACCAGATAGAGGGCGCCGGTGGGCTTGACCAGGGCACCGATCTCGGCCACCGGGTTCATCACGCCGGTGGAGGTTTCGGCATGCACCACCGCTACGATCTTGTAGGACCGGGATGCCAATCGGGTTTTGACCTGCTCCAGGTCCACCGGCATGCCCCACTCGGACTCGATCAAATCCACCACGGCGCCGAGCCGTTGGGCCACATCCACCATGCGCATGCCGAAGACGCCGTTTTTCAGGATCAGGACCTGGTCACCGTGTTCCACCAGGTTGACGAAGGCGGTTTCCATTCCGGCGCTGCCGGTGCCGGAGATGGGCAGGGTGAGGCGGTTTTGGGTCTGCATCACCTGCTGCAGGCGCGTCTTGATCTCGTCCATGATGGCGATGAAGCGCGGATCGAGGTGACCGATGGTCGGCAGGGCGATGGCCTTGTAGACCGCGGGGGGGACACAGGACGGGCCAGGGCCCATCAAAAGGGTTTCAGTCAGGGAATCCAGCAAGTTGGCGCTCATGATACCTCCTTGGATGTCGGGCGGGCGAGCCCTTTCTGATAATTGGTATGACAGGCGTCGATGTGGCGCCGGGTCAGATCCCGGGCCAGAGCCGGCTGGCGCCTTCGAATCGCTTCGACGATGGCCTGGTGACTTTCGGCCGCAGCCTGGCGGTTGTGATCCGAGAGGGCGTGATCGGCCAAAAATTCGCCCACCGGCGCGGCAATGGCTTCCAGAAATAAACGGTAGAAGGCATTTTCCGCGATGCGGGCCAGGGCCTGGTGAAAGTCGAAATCGTGCTTGCCGAAGGCGGACGGATCATCGAGACAGCGGCGTCCTTGGTCCAGATGGTCTTCCAGGCAGGCAAGATCGCCTTCGCTGCGTCTGGTGGCCGCCTGGGCCGCCACTTCCCCTTCGATGAGCGCCCTGGCCTGCATCAGGTCGGCCAAGTGCTGAGGGTTGCGGTGGGTGAACATGGGGCTGAGCACGTCTTGGAGGCTGCGGCGGCTTACCTCGGGCCGCACGAAGGCACCCCGGCCGTGTTCGATGCGCAGCAGGCCCAGGGCCTGGAGTCGGGCCAGCCCTTCACGCAGGGTAAAGCGGCTTACCCCGAGCTGACGCTGCAGTGCCCGTTCGCTGGGGAGCTTGGCGTCAGGCGTCAGGTGACCGGTGGCGATCTGGGCCTTGATGTGGTTGACCACCGCATCCACAGTGGAAATTTTGACCAGTTTGGTTTGCATGGAAAGCATGCATAGCATACTCATCAGACCAGTCAAGTAAGAATTCACAAATTTCTCGTTTTTTTAACGGGATAGCCTGGAGAAGGCCTGAAATGAACCGATTTCATCCCTGGTGTGATAACTGGCAAGGAAAATCGGCGGAGTCAGGGCAAAGCGTTACTTTGGAACGTTATTGTTTCGCGGTGAGTAACGCCACTTGGTGCTGGCGGCGATGAAACATCTCGGTTCCGGAAATTTTCTCAAAATCATAACATCCCAAATATAAAAGAGAAATCATTTTATTAGGATTGATTCGGCCCGTTGGCATGCCTTTTGATAGTTCCCGCGAAACCAACCCCATCGCAAAAACGGCGCCTCGGCGTCAAAACGGAGGAAATCGATCATGTGGCGCATTCTGTCCTGGTTGCAAAAAAATCTCGTCTGGGGCATTCCCGTCGCCATGGGTGCGGGCCTTGTCTACGGCAACCTTTTCGACGCCGGCCCCCTCAAGCCCTGGATCATCCCGGTGACTTTCGTGATGGTCTACCCGATGATGGTGACGCTGAACTTCAAGTCGATTTTTGGCGGTACGGACACCCGTCTGCAAGCGGCCACCCAGGCGATCAACTTCGTGCTGATCCCGATGCTGGCCTACGGCATCGGCAAGCTGTTTCTCGGCGGTGCGGAGGAAAAATACGCCTTGTGGGCGGTGGGGCTGTTTCTCATCGGCGTGCTGCCCACCTCGGGAATGACCATCTCCTGGACCGGTTTCGCCCGGGGCAACAAGGAGGCGGCCATCAAGATGGTGGTCTTCGGGCTGGTGCTCGGCAGTCTCGCCGCCCCGGTCTATACCAAGATCTTCATGGGCGCGGCGGTGGAAGTGGACGTGCTGCACATGTTTCAACAGATCGTCCTCTTTGTTTTCGTGCCGCTTTTCGCCGGCCTGGCCACCCAGGCGCTGGGCCGCCGGCGTTGGGGGGCCCAGGTCTGGCAGCAGCAGCTCCAGCCCAAGTTTCCGCCTTTTTCGGCCCTTGGGGTCATCATGATCGCCTTCGTGGCCATGGCGCTCAAGGCGCGTGCCATCGTGGCCAATCCCGGCGACCTTCTGCTGATTCTGGCGCCCCTGGCGGTCTTTTATCTGGCCTCCTACATTCTGCTCACAGTGGTGGGCCGATTGTTCTTTGCCCGCGGCGACGCCATCGCCATGGTCTTCGGCATCGTGATGCGGGATCTGTCCATCGCCCTGGCCATCGCCATGACGGCTTTCGGCCCTCAGGGGTCCACCATTGCGCTGCTCATCGCCCTGGCCTACGTGATCCAGATCCAGACCGCCGCCTGGTATGTGCGCCTGGTGGACCGTCTCTTCGGTGCGCCGGCTCCCGTGGCGGCCGTGGTCGAAGGTCCCCGCCCGGTCGCCGCTCCGGTACCTGCTGCCGGTCCGTCCATGCCCCACATCGGCCGCATTCTCTACGCCACCGACCTGTCGGAGACGGCCCGCCATGCGGTGCGCTACGCCTGCACCTTCGCCGACCGCTTCGGGGCGGAGGTGACCCTGCTGCACGTGGTGCCAGACGTTCTGGAGGAAATTTCGGCCGGGGTGGGAATCAACCTGCTCGACCACATGGACCGCAAACACTGGGAGACGTTCAACCGCGACGGGATCGGCCGCGCCAAGGAGGCGATCCGGCAACGCATCGCGGAGACGGCGGCGGCGGTGAAGGACCGGATGCCCGCCTGTCCGCTGTCGACCCAAAAGGTGTGCATCGAGGTGGGCAACCCGGTGGAGGCCATCGTGCGCAACGCGGCCGAAGGCGGCTTCGATCTGGTGATCATGGGCACCCACGGCCACGGCCGGGTGGAAGGGGCCGTGATGGGCAGCGTGGCCGCCGGCGTGATCCGCCGCTGCCCGGTGCCGGTGCTGGTGGTGCGCTTGCCGGACCCGGCACCGGCAAGCGAGGCGTTGGCGGCTTGACTCTTGTGACCAACAATGAAAAGGAATTCAGGCGCGTGCCCGGTTTGAATATCGAAAACCGGGGGGAGTGATGTAAACAAGACGTTAAAGGCCATGGCATGTGTGACACCTTCGTGGCGCTGCCGCCCCATACCGGCGGGGCGGTGGTGTTCGGCAAGAACAGCGACCGGGAGCCCAACGAGGCCCAGGCCCTGGCTTACCATCCACCGGCCCGGCATCCCGCCGGCGCCCGGTTACGCTGCACCCACATCGAAATCGACCAGGTCCGTGATACCTTGGGGGTGCTGCTCTGCCGGCCCTTCTGGATGTGGGGGGCCGAAATGGGGGCCAACCAATGCGGCGTGGTCATCGGCAACGAGGCCGTTTTCACCCGCATGCCGGCCGTGCGACAAAAGGTTCTGACCGGCATGGATCTGCTGCGCCTGGCCCTTGAGCGCGCCGCCACCGCCGAGCAGGCGGTGGAAACCATCACGGCGCTGCTCCACGATTACGGTCAGGGAGGCCGCTGCGGTTACCGGGACCGGCGGTTCACCTATCACAGCAGCTTCATCATCGCCGATCCCGCTGACGCCTGGGTCCTGGAGACCGCCGGTCCCCTATGGGCCGCGCGGCGGGTGGTGGGAAGGGCCGCCATCAGCAACCATTTGTCCATCGGGGCCGAATTCGACCGCGCCCACCCGGAGCTCTTGGACACGGCCCGTCGCCGCCGCCGCAGCCTGGCGCTCCTGGATCAACGGCAGAGCCGTGTCGACGCCGCCGTCGCCATGGCCCTGCTGAGGGACCACGGCCCAGGGACATACCGGCCCGACGCTCATCTGCGCCTCGACCGTATCTGCGCCCATTCGGCCAACCCCCTGACCCGCCACGCGGCCCAGACCACCGGTTCACTGGTGGCCGTCCTCCATCCCGATGAGCAGCAATACTGGGTCACCGGCACCGCGGCGCCGTGTACCGGCCTGTTCAAGCCGGTTTGGCTGGAAGGCGATGTGCTGCCGTCGGATCTCGGCACGCCCGGCCCTCGCTATGACGCCGAAAGCCTGTGGTGGCGCCATGAACGGCTTCACCGCCTCGTCCTGGAGGATTATCCCCACCGCCTCGGTGTCTATGGCCGGGATCGGGACCAGTTGGAAGCCGGCTGGCGAGAAGTTGCCCGGAACACTCCCGTCCAGGAGCGTTTCAACCTTACGAAAAACGCCTTCGCCCAGGCCCGGCAAGCCACCGAGGCCTGGGCGCAGCAGGTGGCCGACACGCCGGCGACGCGGCGGCCGTCTTGGCCTTATCGGATTTACTGGCGGCGGCAGAACCGGCAGGCGGGGATCGATTTACACCGCTGAGCGGATTTTGTCCGGGGCGGGATGGTGCTCAAGGCTCCACCGGCGGCAGGGGCAGGGGAACGTGGGCGTGGGCCGGCTCCCGATCGGGAACCAGCAGCAGGAAAAGGGTGGCGGCGGCCACCAGGCCGGCCCCCACGGGAAAAGCGATACGCAGGCTGAGAAAATCCATGATCAAGCCGGCAAGGGTGGCGCCGCAGAGCTGGCCGAGGCTGTGGGCCATGGTGATGAGACTCATCACCGATCCCATGGCGGTGTTTTGTCCTCCCTTGAGCACGGCCAGGGCCATCAGGGCCGGCATGGAAATACCGCCGCCGATGCCGACGAGGATGCTGGCGAGATAAAGGGTCTGCTGACTGCCGGCGATGTAGTACAGCAGCATGCCCAGGCAGAGCAGGATGCCCCCGGAGACCATCAGGCGATGCTTGTTCATGCGGTCGGCCACGATCCCCATGGGCAGATGCATCAGCCCGCTGATGAGGATTCCCAGCATCACCAGGATGCCGATGGTGGCGCTGGTGAGGCCGAAGTCCCGGTCTGCGAGAATCGGCAGAAATCCCCAGATGATACCGACGGAAGCGGAGTGGGACCACCGAAACAAGGACAAGCCGACGATGCCCCGATCCTTGAGGAGTATGCGCCAGGGCACCGGCGCCACGCTGCGACGGTGCGCCGCCGGCTCCTCGTGGGTCGGCGGGAGCAGGGCCAGACAGCAAAGGAAGCTCAACAACGAGAGTATCCCCATGGCGCCAAAGGCGGCATCGAGGCTGAAGCGGTCGTTGATGACCCCTCCCAGCACCGGCCCGAGGCTCAACCCGAAGAACATCGCCATGTTGAACAGCCCCATGGAGAAGCCTTCACGGCCCGCCGGGGTGATTTCTCCGGCGTAGGCCTGGATGACGGGCATCATCATGGCCGAGGCCATGCCCTGGATAAAACGAATAAAAATCAACGTGTTGACGTCATCGGCAAACATGAAGCTCACCGAGATCAACGCGTAGGCCGCCAATCCCAGCACGATGAAGGGCCGCCGGCCGCGGCGGTCCGACCAGCGTCCGAAGTACGGCAGAAGGAAGGTGCGCGAGAGGGAAAAGGCACTGAAGATCAGCGCGATGTAAAAGCCGCTGGCCCCCAGGTGGTGAGCGTAGACCGGCAACAGGGGCACCACGATCCCCACCCCGGTGACCACGGTGAAGAGGGCGAAAAAAAGAGTGGCGAAGATCTTGACGTTGACAGATGACATGGGGCGATTCCATAACATCCCGGAAAGAGATGCACAAGCGTTGGCGAGTGTGTTGTTTGGAAAGGTTTCGGCGCCTCTTGACCCCGATATCGTCCACGGCTATGGTGCCTGGGGAGGGGATTTCTCCCTTGAAATCCGCTGCTTGCCGCCTGCCCTCCATGAAACCCGAAACAGGTACCAACTCTTCAGTGAAACCCGAACTTTCCATCGCCGTTCGAACCCTGGCCGAGCATGTGCTGCGCAGCGGAGACCTGCACGTCGCCTTTCTCAGCCCTCGGCGCGCCCAGGCAGGCATCGCCGGGCATCGGCGGATCCAGAACGCGCGGCCGGGGGACTACCAGGCCGAAGTACCGGTGGCCGGCCGGGTGGAAACCGAGCGCTTCGTGCTGCACATTGCTGGTCGCATCGACGGTGTGTGGCCACGGGAAGATGGCTTGGTGGTCGAGGAAATCAAGACCACTACCCAATCCCTGAACCCGGCACCGGACAATCCGGTCCACTGGGGACAGGCCAAGATCTACGCCCACCTGCTCGCCGTTGCGCGGGGGCTGGAAACCGTCACGGTCCAGCTCACCTACTACCACCTAGACAGCGGTGAGATCCTCGAAATCCCCCGCCGGCTGACCGCCGCCGACCTTAAGTCCTTCTTCGATGCCGTGGTGGCCCGTTATCTCGAGTGGGCGGCAACGGTGATCGATTGGCGGACCCGGCGGGACCAAAGCATCCGGGATATCGCGTTTCCCTTTCCCCGCTACCGGCCGGGGCAGCGGGAAATGGCGGTGGCGGTTTACCGGGCCGTGCGGGATGGGTTTCCCCTGTTGGCCCAGGCGCCCACCGGTATCGGCAAAACCTTGGCCGTCTGGTTTCCCGCCGTCAAGGCCATGGGTGAAGGGCTGATCGACCGGATCTTCTACCTCACCGCCCGCACCACCGGCCGCCTGGTGGCCCAGGACGCCCTGGCCCATCTGCGTCGCGCGGGCCTGCGCTTTCGTACCCTGAGCCTCACCGCCAAGGACAAGATCTGCTTTCACCCCGAGGCCGGATGCAGCGCCGAGATCTGCGAATTCGCCCGGGGGCATTACGACCGGCTCAACGATGCCCTGGCGGCGGCTTTCACCGTGGAGGCCCTCACCCGAGAGGCGGTGGAAACCTTGGCCCGGGCGCACCAGGTCTGTCCCTTCCATCTGGCCATGACCCTGGCCGAATGGGTCGATGCCATCATCGGCGATTACAACTACATCTTCGATCCCCGGGTGCGCCTCAAACAGTTCTTCGAGGAAGAAGGTGCCGGCCGCAGCCTGATTCTCGTGGATGAGGCCCACAACCTGGTGGACCGGGCCCGGGAGATGTACTCGGCCGAGTTGTCCACCAACGACCTGCATGCCGTGCGCACTCTCCTCAAGACGGCCGCCCCGTCCCTGGATCGGGCCTTGGGGCGGGCGAGGCGGCTGCTGTCCGCCGCCGCTGAGGACGCCCCGACAAACGGCGTTCCCAGGGTTTCCGAGAGACCTTCGGAAGAGGTGCTGGACAGCCTGAGGCGGGTTCTGCGGTTGGCTGAAACGGTTCTGATCCGTCAAACCGATGCACCTTGGCGCATGGGGTTGATGGAATGCTACTTCGGCGTCCAAGCTTTCCTGCAGGTCGCCGAAGCCTACGATGGACGGTATGCCACCTTCTGTCGTCGCATCAAGAAGGAAGCCCGGGTGCGGCTTTTTTGCATCGATCCGGCACCGGGGCTGGCGGAAACCATCGGTTGCGCTGCCAGCGCGGTTTTCTTTTCGGCCACCCTGGCGCCGATGGATTATTTCGCCGCGGTCCTCGGCCTTCCGAAAACGGTGACCCGGTGCCAGTTTCCCTCCCCCTTCGACCGGGGGCGTCTGGCCGTGCGTGTGGCCCGGCGCATTTCCACCTTCTACAAGGACCGCGCCGAGAGTGTGAATCAGGTGGCCGAGGCCATCGTTGCCGTGGTGACGGCCCGGCCAGGCAACTACCTGGCCTTTTTCCCCTCCTATGCCTACCTGGAACTGGTGCACGAGGTCCTGGGCCGCAACTGGCCGCAAATTGCCACCCGGTGCCAGGCCCCGGCCATGACCGATGCCGAGCGGGACGCTTTTTTGCGGTGGCTGCCGGCGGCGCCGGAAGCTGCGCGGCTGGGGTTCGCCGTGATGGGCGGCGTGTTCGGGGAAGGCATCGACCTGGTGGGAGACCGGTTGACCGGGGCCATCGTGGTGGGGGTGGGATTGCCGGCCATCGGTCCCGAACGCGAGCAGATTCGCCGCTATTACGAAGGGGAACAGGGGCGCGGATTCGATTT
>JAQVTF010000014.1 GCA_028700185.1 Desulfobacteraceae bacterium
AGACCTGGGCACCGCCCTGGCGTCTTTTTCCTTCGTGGTGGGCACCACGGCCCGGCTCGGCGGTCAGCGCCGGGTCTACCGGCGGCCGGAAGCCCTGGCTGAAGCCTTGATTCCCGTTTCGGTGGACAACACCATCGCCATCGTCTTCGGCCCCGAGGACCGGGGTCTGACCAACGAAGACATCCGCCTCTGCCACGCCCTGGTCAACATCCCCACCGCCGATTTTTCCTCTCTCAACCTGGCCCAGGCGGTGATGATCCTCTGCTACGAACTGCGGCGGGTCGCCGTGGCGGCGCCGGCCGAGGCGACGCCGCGCCTGGCCAACCGTTTCGAGCTGGACGCCATGTACGACCAGCTCCGGGATGTTTTGGTGCGCATCAGCTTCATCAGTCACGAAAACCCCGAGTACTGGATGAGCCGGATCCGTCATTTTTTCACCCGCATGCAGTTGCGGGCACGGGATGTGGCCATCCTGCGCGGCATCTGCCGTCAGATCGACTGGTACGGACGCAAGTGCTACGACGACGGTCGTGGGGGGCGAGCCAAGGAGCGGTGAAATGAGACTGATCCGATTTGGCCCGCGGGGCCAGGAGCGACCCGGGTTGATGCGCGAAGACGGGCGCATCGTCGACCTGAGGCGGCATTTTTCCCAAATCCCCGATATCGGTCGACGGTTCTTCGAGGAAGGTTGGATCGAGAAGGCCGCGGCGCTGGAGGATCCGGGGGCGGTGTGCCGGGAACGGATCGGGGCACCGGTGCCGAGGCCGGGCAAGATCGTCTGCCTGGGGAAGAACTACGCCGAGCACGCCCGGGAAGGCGGCTTCGAGCGGCCGGCCAGGCCGCTGCTCTTCTGCAAGACTGCCAACACGGTCAACGGCCCCTACGATCCCATCGTGCTGCCGGTGAGTAGCGGGCAGGTGGATTGGGAGGTGGAGCTGGCCGTGGTCATCGGCCGCACCGGAAAACGGATCAGCGCCGCCGATGCGGATGACTTCATCGCTGGTTACACCGTGATGAACGATGTCTCCGGCCGCCAGGCCCAGTTCGCCGATAGTCAGTGGTTCCGGGGCAAATCCTTCGACGGTTTCGCCCCCATGGGACCGTGCATCCTCACCGCCGACGCCATCGGGGACGTGGGTTGCCTGCGCCTCACCACCACCGTGGACGGCGTGATGATGCAAGACGGCAATACCGGAGACATGCTCTTCGACATTCCTTTTATCATCGCCGACATCAGCCGGGATATGACCCTGGCGCCCGGGGACATCATCTCCACCGGGACCCCCGCCGGGGTGGGAATTTTCCGGAATCCACCGGTGGTGCTGCAACCCGGCAACGTGGTGGAATGCGCCATCGAGAAGATCGGCCGCCTCATCAACCCGGTGGTGGCGGATCAAGGATGAGAAGTCGTTCTATCCGATCATCGGGCTACTGAAGCGGCTTTTCAATAATCTGCCCCGGTTCGAGATCCACCACGTCCGGGGGAGTCTCGGGCGACGATTTCGGTGGGGGCATCGCCGGGGAAGGGGGGGATGGCGCTGGTCGCGCGGCCGAGGCCCGGACAGCGGCCACGTCGCGTTGGACCTGCCCGATTTCGCGGTCAAGCGTTTCCAGACGCGCCTCCAAGGGCTCCAGGGCCTGCTGAACTTGGCGGGCGGCGGTCTCTTTTTGCTTGGTCAAGGCCTGCTGGGCCGCCTCCCGGTTCGCGTCGAGGGAAGCTTCGAGGCGCTTGACCGTGGCGGCCAGGGCCGCCTGCTCCTCTCGAATCGGCTCGACAGTCGTGGTCAAGCCGGCCACATCGGCCGCCGTGGCCTGGACCGATTCGGCCGCCTTCTGGATTTTCCCCTCGAGCTGATCCGCCGTGGCTTTCAGGGAGGCCTCTTGGCCGTCCAGCCGCTCCGTGAGGGCGGCCACCTGCTGGGCCAGGGTCTCGGTGGCCGCCTTGAGCTGCCGGCTGGCGAGCTGTTCGGCCTCCAGGTCCTTGAGACGGGTTTCGAATTGGGTCAGTCGATCGGTTTGTTCGCTCCGCAGCGCCGCGGCGTCGGCCATGGTTTTTTCCAGGTGGGCCTCCAACTCGGCCACGCGCACCGAAAGCGTCGAAAAACGCGACATGAGATCATCGGAGAGGGTTTGGACGGTGGCGGCGCCGCTATCCTGGAGCCCCACGACCCGCCGTTTCAGATCCAGGTATCCCAGGGTCAGGATGACCACGATGACAACGGGCAGCAGGATGCTGAACAGGGTGAAGCGCTGGCCCAGGCGATCGATGCGCTGTTGCGTCATTTCTTCCTGGTAGGGGTTTTCTCCGTCCAGGGTAGGGGGGGAGATTTTCAAGAGGCGCTCCGTGCTGAGGTGAAACTGGAAATTTGAAACCTGGCATCGCCTCGTCAAGTGAGAATTTCGGACGCCGGGTACGGCCAAACGGCGATCAGCGCAACATGTCCCGCCGGCCTTGGCCCAGTTTCCAGCTTCCAGTTTCAAATTTCAAGTGTCATTCCCACTCGATGGTACTGGGCGGTTTGGAGCTGATATCGTAAACTACGCGGTTGACGCCGCGCACCTCGTTGATGATCCGGCTGGATAGGCGCCCGAGCAACTCATGGGGCAACCGGGCCCAGTCGGCGGTCATGGCATCCTTGCTGGTGACGGCGCGGATGGCGACGATGTTTTCGTAGGTGCGGCTGTCGCCCATGATGCCGACACTCTTGATGGGCAGCAGCACGGCAAACGACTGCCATAGCTTGCGGTAGTAACCGCTGGCGCGGATTTCATCCAGCAGCACGGCATCGGCGGCGCGCAGAATATCCAACCGGGACCGAGTCACCGGTCCGAGCACCCGGATCGCCAGCCCGGGACCGGGAAACGGCTGGCGCCACACGAAGGTTTCGTCCAACCCCAAGGCCAGGCCGAGTCGCCGCACCTCGTCCTTGAAGAGATACTTGAGCGGCTCCACGAGCTGCAAACGCATCCGTTTGGGAAGCCCCCCGACGTTGTGGTGGCTCTTGATCACCGCCGACGGGCCGCCGAAGGCCGATCGGGATTCGATGACGTCCGGATACAGGGTCCCCTGGCCGAGAAACCGGGCGCCTTCGATTTTTTTGGCCTCGGCCTCGAAGATTTCCATGAACACGCGGCCGATGATTTTGCGCTTGCGCTCGGGGTCGCCAACCCCCGCCAGGGCCTTGAGAAAGCGCCCGCCGGCATTGACCGAGCGGATGTTGATCTTCAAGTGTTGCTTGAACTTTTCCCGGAGCTGCTCGGCCTCGTTGCGACGCAGCAGCCCGTTGTCCACAAAGATGCAGGTCAATTGCGCTCCCACGGCCCGGTGGATCAACAGTGCGGCCACGGCGGAGTCCACCCCTCCGCTGAGGCCGAGGATCACCGGCTTGTCGCCCACCTGGTCGCGGATCTGGCGCACCGTATCCCGGGCGAAGGACTTCATCGTCCAACTGCGCCGGCAGCCGCAGATGGCGAAGAGAAAATTGGCCAGCATCTTTTTCCCCTTGGCCGTATGTACCACCTCGGGGTGAAACTGCATGCCGTAGCACCGTCGCGCCGGATCCTGAATGACGGCGTAGGGACTGTTGGGCGTGGTGGCCAGAGCGGAAAATCCTTCAGGAAGGGCCGTGATGCGGTCTCCGTGGCTCATCCAGCAGGTGGTCGGGGAGGGGATCCCTTCCAGAATCCCCTCGGCCTCTGTGATGCTGAGGTTGGCCGGTCCGTATTCACGCTTGTCCGCCGCCTCGACCCGACCGCCGAGGGCATGGACCATGAACTGCATGCCGTAGCAGATCCCCAGAACCGGAACCCCCAGGGAAAAAACGGCCGGATCGACCTTGGGGCTTCCCGGGGTGTAGATGCTCGCCGGGCCTCCGGATAGAATGATTCCTTCCGGGGCCAGGGCAAGCATTTTTTCCCTGGACAGGTTGGGCGGTTCGATCTGGCAGTAGACTCGGCACTCGCGCACCCGGCGAGCGATGAGCTGATTGAACTGGGATCCAAAATCGATGATGAGAATCATGCACTTTCCTTCGGCTGGGCATCGGTGCAAACGGTTTGCGAAAACGGGTCGAATATGTTAGAGACGCCCCCAAAAGTCAAGGCCGATATCCGACTGAAAGTGGCCCCCAACCGATTGTTTAATGAGGATTTTCGAGAACCGCGTGCCGCGTTTCATCTGCCAGATCTACGAAGTTCAGTCCCCAGAGGAGGCCGAGGTCCTGGCCGCCATGGGGGTTGACCACATCGGTTCGGTGCTCATGGCCCACGACGCCCCCAGCAATCGTCGGGTGGGGGAGACCATCATCGCCGCCCGTCGGGCTGGGGTTTGCAGCAGCTTGATTCCCCTCTTCAGCGAGACCGAGTCGGTGTTGAGCGCCCTGGCCGAGCTGAAACCGGACATCGTTCATTTCTGCGAAGCACCGGGGCCCGACCCGGATGCCGATACCCCGGTCGGTCGCCTGATCGCCCTGCAGCGGGAAGTCCGGCGGCACTTTCCCGAGATCCGGATCATGCGTTCGATTCCCATCGGGCCTCACGGTCGGGCCGAAGGCGTGCCGACCCTGGCGCTGGCGGCCCGCTTCGCGCCGGTGAGCGACCTGTTTCTCACCGACACCCTTCTCGACGACACCGGCAGCGGAGCCGAGGAGCCGGTGGCCGGATTCGTGGGAATCACCGGCCAGATCTGCGATTGGGACATGGCTCGACGCCTGGTGGTGCAAAGCCCGTTGCCGGTGATCCTGGCCGGGGGCATTTCGCCCCGGAATGCCGAGGCCGGCCTGCGGCACGTGCGGCCGTTCGGCATCGACAGTTGCACCCGAACCAACGCGGTGGACGGCGACGGGCTTCCGGTGCGCTTCCAAAAAGACTACCGTAAGGTGGCACAATTGTTGGCAGCGGTGCGGCGCGCCGAACAATTCCTGGAGGACCAAGGCGGATCGCCCCTGGGGCAAGATGCCTAGTCTCTTTTTCCCGAAACGAAAAAAGGACGTTAACCCAACAAAGGAGAACCGACGGTATGTATGAAAGCGGCGACCTGCGCAAAGGTCTGAAAATCGAAATCGACGGCGAGCCTTACGTCGTGGTTCAATTTGAATTCGTCAAACCGGGCAAGGGGCAGGCCCTGTACAAATGTAAGCTCAAGAACATGCTCACCGGGGGTCAGTTCGACCGGACCTACCGTTCCGGTGAGAAGTTCAACAAGGCCGACCTGGAGGAACTCGACATGGAGTACCTCTACTTCGACGGCGAGAACTACTGCTTCATGAACACGTCCACCTACGAACAGGAATTTTTGAACGCCGAGAAGGTGGGTGACGCCAAGGGGTTCCTGAAGGAGAACACCGTTTGCAGCATGCTGTTTTTCGACCGTCGCCCCATCGGGCTTACCCTGCCCAATTTCGTGGAGCTGAAAATCGTCAAGGCCGATCCCTGGGTCAAGGGCGACACGGCCTCCGGGGACAGCAAGCCGGCGACCCTGGAAACCGGGGTCACCATTCAGGTCCCTCCCTTCGTGGAAGAAGGGGAGACCATCCGCATCGACACCCGCACCGGTCAGTACGTGGAGCGGGTGAAAGGATAGCGGAAAGACAAGTCAGGATGTTGCTTCCATCACCGAATCTTCCGTGCTCAGCGGCGGCCGGGGCTTGTGGCGCACCGTGTACCGGTTGATGCGCGTGCCTTCCATTTCTTCGACGGTCACTTCGTAGTTGCCGACAACCAGCGTTTCCTTGATTTCGGGCATGCGACCGATGAGATAAAGGACGTAGCCGGTGAAGGTGTCGTAGTCCCGGGTGTCGGGAATTTCCAGGGGAATGGCGGCGTTGACCTCCTCGATGTCCGCCTTCCCCAACACCATCCAGGTGTCGGGTTTCACCGCCACGATGTGGGGCTCTTCCTTGTCGGTTTCGTCGGAAATGTCGCCCACCAGCTCTTCCAGGGCATCTTCCATGGTAATGAGCCCCGACACGCCCCCGTATTCGTCCACCACGATGGCGATGTGCTGTTTGCGTTCCCGGAATTCCTGCAGCAGCATGTTGAGTTTCATGTTTTCAGGAACGAAATAGGGCTCGCTCATCATGTCGCGCACCGCCACCGAGTCGCCGCCGGTGAGGTGGTGGCGAAACAGGTCCTTGATGTTGAGGATGCCGATGACGTGATCGATATCGCTGTCGATCACCGGAATCCGGGTGAAGCCGGATTCGATGATGGCCTGCAAGTCCAGCTCCCGGTTGACATCCACCACGAACATATCCCCGCGTGGGGTCATGATTTCAGAGGCGGCGGTATCATCGAATTCGAAGATGTTGGAGATCAGTTCCCGCTCTTCCTCGCGGATGTGCCCTTCCTCCTCGCCCACTTCCACGAAGGTCATCAACTCTTCCTCGGTCACGGTGGGCAGGTTTTCCACCTTTCCCGAGAGCCGGGGGATGAAATTCAGGAAGACGATCACCGGCCACAGCACCAGGGACAACCAGTAGAGGGGCACGATGGCGAAGCTGGCGATGGCCACGTTGTGGCGCGTGGCCAGGGATTTGGGGAACACCTCCCCGAAGACGAGGATCAACATCGTCATTCCCCCGGTGGCCAACCCGACGGCATAATCGGGGAACGCCTCGATGGCCAGGACCGTGGCCATGGCCGAGGCTCCGATATTGACCACGTTGTTGCCGATGAGGATCGTGGTGAGCAGGCGGTGGGGATCTTCCTTCAACCGCATGATGAGCAGATGGCTGGGACGCCCGCTCTTGGCCAAATGTCGGGCCCGGGTGCTGCTGATGGAAAACAGGGCGGTCTCGGCCGATGAGAAGAAGCCGGAAAGCATCAACAGAAAGAATAGAAGTATCAATTGGGGCAGCATGGCGATTGGAATCCCGTCAGTCGTGCAAACCGCCACGGTGACGCAACAGAAGATGAAGCCACGCCGAGGTGCATACCCTGGGATGATGTCAGCGGGCGATCGTTAGGCGATGCGCACCGCTTCAATGCGGGGCTCGGTTCAAGGGGGGGCTCTGGGTGGTCGTCAGGCATCGTTGTTGGTGTTTGCTCAAAAAGATGAAAATTTAACTAATTATAGAACAAAATGAAAACATTGCAAGGCCCGGGGTCATTTTTCCGTTTCAGCCCGGCACACAACCCGGTACGACCAGACACCGGTCATACATGCGCCCGATGCCGTATTCACTGCGGCGCACGAATTTTTCCGGGGGCGGCCCGATGATCTGCATTTCCGGGTACTGGCGCTGGACATCCTCGGCGATTTTCATTTCCTTGGTACAGCCGGTGGAGTAGGTGGCATCCTTGCCGACCCACTCGGCGGGAATCCGGCGACCAAGCAGTTCGAAGGCCTTGGCGATATCCTCGTCGGTCTGAAAGCGCCAGATGTCGATGTACCCGCTGCGTTGAACGATTTCCCACATGTACATCAGATCGTCGGCATCCATCCCCGGCTCGTAGTGTTCGCTGGGATTGATGATAAAAGTGGAAGCGCTCTGGTTGCGCAGGTAGTCGATGAAGGTGGCCATGATCTGTTTGGCCACGTCGATCTTGCCGGGGATCGAACCGATGATGCCACTGTAGAACATTACGATCATGCCGCTTCGCTTGGCCTCGGCCATGCGGTCGATGATCGCCTGAGCCTTGGCTTCCAGGTCGGCGTGGGAGAACTTGATCACGTCCGAATGGCGCGGCTTGTATTCAATCCGCAGCTTGCCGTTTGGGTCCGCGTCGATGTTGAACAGGTCCTGGGTGAACTGGAACCGGGTGATGAACAGGCGGCGGTGTTGTTCTTCGCCGCGGCAGACCACGGCGTTGACCTCCTTGAAGGCCCTGGCGAAGGTGGTGGAGGTCAGGATCAGGTTGAGCCGCTCGCTGATGCCGTCGCTGATGACGAAGATGTTGTAGTCGCTGCGCAGCATGCGGAGCAGTTCGTTCTTGCTGACCTTGTCGTCCTCGATGAACAGGGCGCCGGTCAAGGCCTGGCGCAGCACCGGGTCCTCCTTGGCGTCGGTATAGTCGGCTTTGGTGAACATCGGTCCGCCCTTGAACACCACGATGACCTTGTGCCCCAGTCCCGCCAGGTGGCGGATGACGGCCAGATCCATCACCGCTTCCCCCGCTTCGTCCATCAGCCAGAGGATCTTGCGCGGCTCCCGCGGTAGGGGCGCCTTGCCATCGGGCCGCACGCCGACAAAGTTGAAAAAGGCTTCCACCCCACTGCCGGTGGGCGGCTGTCGGCACAGGGCCACGGCGTCCACGGTCTGCAGGCTCGGGGCTTCGGGCGGTTGCCAGATCGCCTTGCGGGTGGCGGCGCACAGGAGGCGGCTCAACTGGATGGCATCGGCCATCTGCTTGATGGCCGAGAGATTGTCCAGGGGCGCGGCCAGCTCTGCGGGGTCCACATAGTCCAACGCCGATCGAAATGGATCGGAATTGAGGGTTTCTGCCGCGCGCTGGTTGCGCAACGTCTTTTCCTTGCGAAAGGGATCTTCGATCTGGGTGCGGCGAATGAAGATGCTCATCAACCGCTTTTCCACCCGTGACGGAATCATGATCTCGTCGTGGGTTTCGTGCTTGTATTTGGTGATGATCAGCGCTTCGAGAAACTCCTTTTCCTTCGGATCCTCGATCTTCGCATCGATGAGGGCCAGGATGCGCTGGAGCACCGCATTGTAAGAGCGTTGCAGATACGCCGACTGGGTCCGGTCCATGATGGCGGCAAACATTCGGTCCGAGCACGGGTAGTAGCGCAGACCTTCCTCCGGGTAGACCATGAAGCGCACCTGCTCCGGACTGGCCGCCAGATGGGGATGGGTGAGGTGGTCCAGGTGGTTCTCGATGAAAAAGGCGGTGTGCCAGGCATCGATTTCGGGGTTGAGGCCGGGTTGATAGTTGAATCGATGCCCGAGGGGATCGGCGTGCTCGTCCATGGTTCGGTTTCCTTTGGTCGGTGTTTCCGCCGGCGGCCGGAGCTTGGCGTGTGGATACAAAATTAAACTATGATAGCGCAATCATCAGATTCTGGGAACTCATCCTCAGAGGATTCAACCGGGTGCTGGCGCCAAAACCGCTGACAGTTGCCCCAGATCGGTGACCACCAGGTCCGGCTTCAGCTTCCGGCAGCGCGGATCTTCGCTGTGCAGACGCAGCGAGCGGGCGTCGCCGGCAAACAGTGCCGTTTGCAGTCCGGCCTGTTGGGCGGCCCAGACATCGTTGCGCATGTCGTTGCCCACGTAGAGCGCCTCCCGGGGCAGGATGCCCAGGGCGCCCAGGGATCGACAGGCGGCGGCGAAAAGAACTGGTGACGGCTTGGCGTGTCCCAGCCGATACGAGTAGATTTGCATCTCAGGCACGATCCCGAGGCTTTTCAGATCGCGTCCCCACAGGTGCTCGAGAACCAGGGGCGTGTAGAACTGGGCATTGGAAACGATTCCCAGCGTCAAACCGCAGCGCCGGCAGGTTTCCAGCAGGGCGATTCCCCCCGGCATGGGCCAGACCGGGTTGACGGTGAGCTCGTATGCCAGGGCGATGCATCGAGCCGTTTCCCGCTCGGCGGTGGCCAGCAGATCCATCCAGATCTCGTCGATGGCCACTTCCGGGACATCGATTCCCCGATCCCGCTGTTGCCGGTGAACCTCGCCGATGCGCCGCTGCAGTCGTTCACCGACCACAGCCGGGGCCAGGGGCAGATCCAGGCCGAGGGATCGGCAAACCGCCGGCCAGGCGGGGGGCGTCGGTGCCGCTGTGCCGATGTCACCGGCCGCGCTGACCAGCAGCGTGCCGTAGACGTCGAACAAGATGGCGGTGACGGGATTTTTCAGCTTGCCGGTGGCCACGGCGTTGGTGGGCAGTGGGGCCAGCGGTGTGAAAGGCCACCGGTGCAAGAGGCTCTTCAAGGCGTCCATTGGCCCCATCGCAGCAGGCTGAAGCGATCCAGGTCGAGAAAGGAATCCAGAATCCGGTCTTTGGCCACTGCCTGGTGAATCGGTTTTTCAGTGGCCTGGTACACCGTCCGAAGGCGCCGGCCGATGGCCTCGCCGCCGTAGTGGCGGGCCACCGCCGCCGCATTGGCCGCCACTTGGCCCGCCATTTCCACCGGTGATGCCAGGGATCCGAGGACCGGGTTGAGGGTCACCAGCGCATCCCGATCCGAGGCGCTTTTCACGCAACGCTGAACGACTTCCGCCTGCAGCGACTCGTCCAGCAAGCCGAAATCAACCGCCTCGGCGTCCGCGAGCCGTTGAAAGGCCGCCCGGACGGCCTCGGGGTCCGGCCGGCGGCCGTAGGCGGTCTCGGTGGCCGCCACCGCCTGCCGCCAGCGATGCCACCAGCGCCGTCGGTCCAGCCAACGGGTGGGTACCTTCAGGGCGGTGTAAAGATGGCTCAGGTCGATCCCGTTTTCATCGAAGTCGTCACATACCGAGCCGAGGCGCCGGCCCTGGAGCCACTTGCCGGCGCGCCAGGGTTCCAGGAAGGCAAAGCCGAATCCTTCGGCGATGCTGGTGGTGATGAGGAAACGGGCCGTTTGCACCAGGATGCCGAAATCGCCTCCAAGCCCCGCCTCCCATTGCACCGCCACACCGTGACGATGGACGAAGGCCTGCCAAAAGCGGTAGGCGTCCCGATCCGCCGGACTGTTGGGCGGCAGCGTAACCGCCAGATGGACGCCGGGGGGGAAAAAAAGAGAGAGCAGGATCGCTTCGCCGATGTTCTTGCGGCGGATGGCGCGCACCGGATAGAGCACGTGGCACCCAGGGGCGGCCCGGGGAACCCCCGGCGGCGTCGCGGGGACTTCGTTGGGCAGCAGGTGGACCCCTTCGGGGTGCAGGCCGGCCGCCAGGAGGATGTCCCGGTCCCGGCGGTTGAGCACGGCATAGTGACAGTCGGCGGGGTAGGGGGCCGAACTGTAGGCGTCGGGACGGGCGTCTTCGGCAAAGTCGTGGATTTGCAATAGCAGCCGCAGGCCCCGTTGTTGAAAGCGGGCGAGGACCTCGGGAAGGAGCCGATTTTTGGCCAGGGTGGGATTGTGGAGGTGCACCAGGTCGCAGCCTCGGGGCCATCGTTGAACGATGGCCTCCCAGACCTGGTCCGCGGTCTGGCTGGCGGTCCACCGGGGATCGCGCCGCAGGTCGTAAGCCAGGCCGGGGACCACCGCCACCGGGGCGGGAAAGGGCGTCTCCGGCCCCTCCCCGCAAACCACCAGGACATCGGCGTGACCGGAGAGGGCTTCGACCTGGTGCCGGATCACCGATGTGACCCCGCCGGGTTTCAAGTGGTAGTGTACCATGACGATGTGCATGGCGAGGCCCCTGGCCGTAGGGTGAAGGGACTCAGTCCGTCGGCCCCGTTTCGGGATCCTGGCGGTAGCCGCATTCGGGGTTGGGGCAGACGAGAAAAAGGCCGTCCTTCTTGGTCCGTTTTTCCACCAGAAACGGGTGCCCGCAGCGGGGGCAGGGGATGGGAACCGGTTTGTCCCAGATGGCGTAGTTGCATTCCGGGTAACGGCTACAGCCGTAAAACACCTTTCCCCGCTTGGATCGCCGCTCCATCAGCACCCCCCCGCAACCCGGCACGGGACAGGCCACACCGGTGGAGGTGCCGCCGCCGGCGTTGCCGTTGAGCGACGCGGTGTACTGGCACTCAGGGTATCCGCTGCACGCCAGAAAGGGACCGAACCGGCCCTCCTTGATGCGCATGGGGCGACCGCACTTTTCGCACAGCTTGTCCGTTACGGTTTCTTTCGACGGCAGAATCGGCTGGACACGCCCCTTTTCATCACGGTGGTAGTTGCAGGTGAAGCGACAGGCCGGGTACCGGTTGCAAGCGAGATAGGCACCGTTTTTGCCCACCTTGATGTGCAGTTCGCCCTTGCCGCATTCGGGACAGGGGATGCCCACCGGTATGCCGACGCCGCGCATGCTGCGCATTTGCTCGCCGGCCCGCTCCAGCTCGCTGGAAAACTGGGCATAAAACTCCTTGAGAACGGCCAGCGAATCGATCTGGGCCGCTTCGATGCGGTCGAGGTTGTCTTCCAGACGCGCGGTGAAGTGGACCCCGAAGATATCGGAGAAATTGGCCACCAGCAGGTCGTTGACGATGAACCCCAGCTCGGTGGGATGAAAGTAGCCCTTGGTCATCTCCACGTAGCCCTTTTCCCGGATGGTGCTCAGGATGGCGGCGTAGGTGCTGGGGCGACCGATGCCGTTTTCTTCCAGTTCCTTCACCAGGGACGCTTCGGAAAACCGTGGCGGCGGCTGGGTGAAATGTTGCTTGGGGACCAGTGCGTGAAGGTTCAGCGGTTCCCCGTTGTGCAGCGGGGGGAGGGTGGATTTCTCCTGGTCCTTGGCCCCGCTTTCCTCGAAGCTCAGGTACAGGGCCATGAAGCCCGGAAATCGGATCGTGGAGCCCGAGGCCCCGAAACGATAGACCCCGGCCACAATGGTGACCGAGTTCTGGTCGATTTGGGCCTGGGCCATCTGGGAGGCGACGAACCGCTGCCAAATCAGGCGATAAAGGGCCAACTGGTCATCGTTGAGATACCGGGCAAGGTTCTCCGGGGCGTTGGCCACCACGGTGGGCCGGATGGCCTCGTGGGCGTCCTGGGCCTTGTTCTTGTTGGTAAACACCCGGGGGCGATCGATGGCGTACGCCGCACCGAAGCGTTGGCGAATGAGATTCAGGGCTTCGTTGGCGGCTTCGTCCGAGATCCGCGTCGAGTCGGTGCGCATGTAGGTGATGAGCCCCTCGGGGGCGCCATCGCCGATGTCGATACCCTCGTAGAGTTGCTGGGCGATGGTCATGGTCTTCTTGGCGGAAAAACGCAGCTTCTGGATCGCCTCCTGCTGCAGTTTGCTGGTAATAAACGGCGGTAGCGGGTTGCGCCGCACCGTTTTCTGAACGACCTTTTCCACCGAAAAGGGGGCGCCCTCCAGTTCCGCGAGAATGGCGCGGGCTGAGGCTTCATCGGGGATCTTGACCTTGGTGGTGCCCTTTTTCACCAGCTTGGCCGAAAAGGTCGAGGGAAAATCCGCCTCGGTGGGCCGGGCGGTTTCCGGGCTCAGTTCGGCCGTGATGGACCAGTACTCTTCCGGCTCGAAGGCCTGGATGGCCCGCTCCCGATCGCAGATGATGCGCACGGCCACCGACTGCACCCGTCCGGCGCTCAACCCGCCTTTCACCTTGCGCCACAGCAGGGGTGAAACCTGGTAGCCGACGAGTCGATCGAGAATCCGTCGGGTCTGCTGGGCATCGTACTTGTGCGCGTTGAGCGGCAGGGGATGGGTCATGGCCTCGCGGATGGCGCCACCGGTCAATTCGTGAAACAGGACCCGATGGAACTGCCGTCCTTTTTTGCCCAACACTTCCGCGGTGTGCCAGGCGATGGCCTCGCCCTCGCGGTCCGGGTCCGGCGCCAGATAGATGTCGGCGGCGTCTCCGGCGGCCCGCTTCAAATCGTTGATCACCTTTTGCTTGCCGGAGATGGTCTGATAGCGAGGGGTGAAGTTGTTTTCGATGTCGATGCCGATGTCCCGCACCGGCAGGTCCTTGATATGGCCGACGGTGGCCGCCACGTTGTAGTCCTTGCCGATGTATTTCTTGATGGTGCGGACCTTGGTGGGAGACTCAACGATTACCAACGGTTTGCTCACGATTCTTCTCCAGCACTGTCTCTCTGGGCGCGTGGTACCACAGGATACCCCCTTGCGCCATGTCACGGTTTTCGGGCGAAACGTTTACCGGGCCACTGCACGATGACCCCGGCCAACTCCAGCTCCAGCAAGAGACCGGCCAGAATACCGGGGGGCAACTGGAGCTTGCGGGCCAAAACGTCGATGTGCACGGGATAGACGTCCATGGCCGAAAGCACCTGGTGAGCCTCGGAGGAAATCACCGCGGTGGGTGTTTTGACCGAATTCTGGCCCGGCGTCTTGATGTTGTCCTCGTTTCCGGCAAGCACCGCGGCGGGAAACTCCTCCAGGATGTCTTCCACCCGTTCCACCAGCTTGGCTCCCTGGCGGATCAACTGGTGGCTGCCGGCGCTTTTGAGGGATCCGACGCTGCCGGGAACGGCAAACACCTCGCGGTTCTGATCCGCCGCCATGCGCGCCGTAATCAGGGCGCCGCTGCGGCGACTGGCTTCCACCACCACCGTTCCCAGACTCATTCCGCTGATGATCCGGTTGCGCCGGGGAAAGTGATGGGCGTCGGGACCGGCCTGCATCGGCAATTCGCTGACCACGGCGCCCGTGGCCGCAATGCGCCGGGCGAGCTTCCGGTTTTCCGCCGGGTAGATGCGCCCCAGGCCACTGCCGAGCACCGCCACGGTGGCGCCGTTTCCGTCCAGGGCACCAAGGTGAGCCGCCGTATCGATGCCCAGGGCCAGCCCGCTGACCACGATAATTCCTCTGAGGGCCAGGTGGGAGGCGAGGTCCCTGGCGGTGGTCAAACCGTATTCGGTGGCGTTGCGGGCGCCGACAATGGCGATGGCCGGTCCCGCTGCCGCCAATTGCCCCCGCACGTAGAGCAGCGGCGGCGGATCTGGGATCTGGCGCAGCAGGGCGGGATAGATCGCATCGTTGTAAGTGATGATTTTCACCCCGGCGGTGCGGGCGGCCGCCAGATCGGTCCTCACCCCACGGGGCAGTTGATGGCCGACGATGGCGTTGGCCAGGGAGACCGAGATGCCTGCCCGTTGACAGAGCGATTCGACACCGGCCCCCAGAACCGCCTCCGGGGCGCCGAAGGTTTCGATCAGCCGCTTGAACAGGTGCGCGCCGATGCCGCGGACACCTGCCAGCGTAAACCAGGGCAGCAACCTTTCCATGCCGTTTCAGGACGGGGGCCGGCGGCGACGGCGAAAAACCGATGGTTTCAGGCGCGCCGCGTCCGGCCTTGCCAGAGCAATAGAATCGGGCTGGCGATGTAAATCGATGAGTAGGTGCCCACCAGGATGCCGATGAGCAGGGCCAGCGCGAAGTCGTGAATGATGCCGCCGCCGAGCAGCGCCAGAGCCAGGACCACGATGAGGGTGGTTCCCGACGTGAGGATCGTGCGGCTCAGGGTTTCGTTGATACTGCGATTGACCGTTTCGTCCAGGAGCCGTCGCGGATGGTTGCGGATGTTTTCCCGGATCCGATCGAACACGATGATGGTATCGTTGAGCGAGTAGCCGATGATGGTGAGCAGGGCGGCGATGATGGGCAGGGTGAATTCCTTGTCCAGCAGGGAGAAAACCCCCACGGTGATGCCCACATCGTGGATCAGGGCCACGATGGCGCCCATGGCGTAACGCAACTGCAAGAACCAGAAGAGCGCCAGGGTCACCACCACGCCGGCCAGAATCAGCCACGCCATGGACAGGTTGAGCAGCGAGAGCCCGTAGACGGCGCCGATGAGAGCCGCGGCGATGACGGCGGCGATGGTCCAACGCTGCTCGAAGCGGCCGCTGATGTAAATGGCGATGAACAGCAAGGAGTAGAAAATCGCCTGAAGGGCTTTCTTCTGAAGATCCTTGCCCACCTGGGGACCGACCATTTCCAGGCGCTGGATCTCGGCGGCGGTGGCGGTCCGTTGTGCCAGAATTTCCGCCACTCTCTCGGAGAGCTGGTCCGGGTTGTCGGCCATGTCGCTGCGGATGAGGTACTCGTTGTCATCGACCTGACCGAAACGCTGCACGGTGGCCTGGCCCAGTCCGGCTTCGGCGATTGCCTGCTTGATGGTGTCGATGTCCACCGCGCTCTGAAACTTGACCTGGATCACCGTGCCGCCGACAAAATCGATGCCGTACCGCGGTCCCCGGTGCCAGATCAGGGTGACGATACTCAGCAGGATCAGCAGCGCCGACACGACATAGGCGGCCCGCCTCTTTCCGATGAAATCAATGTTGATGCCCGGCTTGATGAACTGCATGACGAAACGTCCTCTTTCAGATGCTCAAGCGTTCGATTTTGCGGCCCACCAGCAGTTGATCGAAGATGGCCCGGGTGAGAATCAATGCGGTGAACAGGCTGGCCACCACCCCGAGGCTCAAGGTGACGGCAAACCCCTTGACCGGGCCGGTGCCGAACTGAAACAGGACCAGGGCCGCAATCAAGGTGGTGATGTTGGCATCCATGATGGTGAGGGTGGCGCGCTGGTAACCGGCGTCCACCGAAGCCCGGGGGGATTTGCCCAGGCCCAGCTCCTCCCGGATACGCTCGAAGATCAGAACGTTGGCGTCCACCGCCATGCCGATGGTCAGGATGATGCCGGCCATCCCCGGCAGGGTCAGGGTGGCCTGAAAGGCCGCCAGCCCGCCGGCGATGAGCAGGATGTTGGCCACCAGGGCCAAATCGGCGATGACGCCGGCCTTGCGGTAGTAAATGGCCATGAAGATCAGCACGAAGACGCCGCCGACGATCATCGACAGCATGCCGGCGCGAATCGATTCGGACCCCAGCGAAGGCCCGACGCTGCGTTCCTCCTCCAGAATCAACGGCGCGGGCAGGGCGCCGGAGCGCAGCACGATGGCCAGGTCACGCGCTTCCTCGGTGGTGAAGCTGCCCGTGATACGGGCCTGGCCCCCCGAGATGCGTTCCTGGATCACCGGCGCGCTGTACACGTTGCCGTCCAGCACGATGGCCAGGCGCTTTTTGACGTTTTCACCGGTGACGCGTTCGAAAATCTGTCCGCCCTTCTTGTCGAAATCGATGGACACGTAAGGCTCGTTGTACTGGGAGTCGATCTGCACCCGGGCGTCGGTGAGGTAGGCGCCGGTGAGCAGCGGACGTTTTTTGATCAGATACGGCGTCTTGATGGTGCGGTTGGTGGCCGCATCACGGGTCACCTCGTAGAGCACCTCGCTGCCCGGCGGCACGTTGCCGTCCAGGGCGGCGGACAGATCGTTGATCTCGTCGACGAGTTTGAATTCCAGCAACGCGGTGCGGCCGATGAGTTCCTTGGCCCGTTTTTGATCCTTGACCCCGGGCAACTGCAACAGGATCTGGTCATCCCCCTGGCGCCGGATGTCCGGCTCGCTGACCCCGAACTGATCGATGCGGTTGCGGATCGTCTCCAGGGCCTGGGCCACCGAAAGGGCTTCGATGTGTTCGATTTCCTTTTCGGGCAGCGTGAGGACCAGGGTCCGCAGATCGTCGCCCCGTTGGTCGGAAACGATGCGCAAGCCGGTAAAGTCATCGTCCAGAACGGTTTGAAAGGCGTCACTGGCTTCCTGGCCGGCGATACGGACCTCGATGCGGCGGCCGTCATCCACCTCGATACGCTGGTAGCGGACCCGGGCCTGACGCAGGGCGTCGCGAAGATCGTCCGCGGTGCGGGCCACGGCCGCTTCGATGGCCTTGTCCCGGTCCACCCTGAACAGCAGATGCATGCCGCCTTGCAGATCCAGGCCCAGGTTGATCCGCTTGTGGGGCCAAAGGCTGGGATTGAGCGTCGGCAGCACATAGATCACGGCGGCCACCATTACCGCGATGATCACCATCAGACGCCATGAGATACGCTTCAAGGCTCAAGTCCTTTCTTGCTTTGCGAGTGCGGTCAAACAGCCGTGCCCGCGTGGCCCGGATCAGCGCCCGCCGACGCAACGCAGACCGGGCGGTCGGCGGCGAAGGGAAAGATCCGGAACGCGGGCACCCCAATCGTCCTCGGGTGACGACGCTGGTTACGCCGACGGGGTTACTTGTCCGTCTTGGTATCGTTGGCTTCCGCCTTGGCGGGGGCAGGGGCACCGGAAGCACGCACCAGTGCGGCCACATTGCCGCGGTTGACCTTGACGCGCACCTTTTCGGCAATTTCCAGCGTCAGAGTCGCTTCATCCATGCCGGTGATCCGACCGTGAAGCCCCCCGCTGGTGATGATCCGATCGCCTTTTTTCAATTCGGCGATCATGTTCCGGTGCTCTTTCTGTTTTTTTTGCTGGGGTCGAATCAGCAGAAAATAGAAAATGACGAACATCAGAATCAAGGGAACGAAAGAGGCGAAACCTCCGGCGGCTCCCTGGGAAGCGGCGCCTCCCTGGCCCATGGCATAGGCGATATCGATCAAACCGGAACCTCCCTTTCTTCAAGCCGCCTTTCGGCGGCTCCAAAAATAACGCCCACCGCCAGCGGCAGGCAAAATCGGGGCTGGTATACTGGAAATCACCAGTGGGGTCAAATCATTTTGGTTTTTCGAGGTTCATCCGTGGGGCCACATGATATCCTGGCTGGCCGATGGGGCAAAGTCGGCCAGCCGAGAAAAATCAAGGGGAAGCCAGGAGCCAGAGCGTGTCTCCGTCGAAGCGGATGCGGTCCAGTGCGTTGACGTCGATCTGGTCCAGCAGGGAGAAAACCGCTTTCATCCGGTAGACGATGATTTTGCTGCGGGGATAGATCAGGTCGATGGACGGGTCCAGGCGACGTTCCCGCAGGTTGTAGATATAGACCATCCCCTCGGAGAATTTCAGCAACCGCCCAATGCCGCTGCTGGTGCCATTGATCTTGGGTTCGTCGGCCAACGGCGGCAATTGGACGCCCTTGGCCTTGAAGTATTCCTTCAGCAGGGCGAAATGAATGTTCCAAAGGTTATCGCCGGGCCGAACGACATGGATGCCGTAAACCTCGGATGGTGTCGCGGACGCGCCCCGGGCGCCGGTCTCCGATTCCACGATGCGGCCTTCCTTGATGGCGATTTGTCGCTGAATGTCGGCCATGGCAACGGTTTCATCGCCCAGGCGGATGGTTTCCCGGTCGGTGACGATGGCGTCCATGGCGTTTTTCAGGCCGTAATCGGCCTTGCGTTGGTCCATCAACTGCTTGGCGGTTTCATCCTGTTCCAGCGCCTCAAAATCGATCACCGGCGGTTGATGCACCGGTAGCCGTATCCTGGAGGGGTCGGCAGCGGTGGGGCCGGGCGGTGGCTGGGGCGCTTCCCGCAAAACGCGCACCATGACCAGGCCGATCAGCGCCACCAGCGCCAGAGCGAAAAACCAGGGCTTGGCCGAGCGGCGGTTGGCGGCATGTTGATCGTTTTCGCTCATGGAACTTGCCTCTTTCGACGGAACGCGCCGTCGGTTCTCACGCCGCTGCCGGACGGGGCTCGATATGGATGTCGCTTTGCCCCGGTACCATCTGGGCCACGCCTTCGATGCTGATGCTGATGTCTCGACGCTGTTCCAGATCGAGCAGTTCCCGACGCTTGCGGTTCAGCAGGTAATGGGCCACCGGCACGGGGACCTGGCAGCGGGCCGCAGCGATGTCTCCCTTGAGGGTCTTGAGGCTCAACTGACGCAGAAAGGCAACGGCCAGGGTCTCCGCCGTGGGGGTCAACCCGCGCCCCCCGCAGTGGGGGCAGGTGGTATAGCCGCCGAAAACGATGGAGGGCCGCAGGCGTTGCCGGCTCATCTCCATCAGCCCGAACTTGGAGATGCGCCCCACCCGGGTGCGGGCCTTGTCGATTTTCAAATGATCCTTCAGGGCTTTTTCCACCGCGTTGCGATGTTTGGTTTCACGCATGTCGATAAAATCCAGGACGATCAATCCCCCCAGGTCCCGTAGGCGAAGTTGCCGGGCGATCTCTTCGGCGGCCTCCAGGTTGGTTTGAAGGGCGGTCTCTTCGATGGAGCGCTGCTGGGTCGCCTTGCCCGAGTTGACGTCGATGGCCACCAGGGCTTCGGTTTGATCGATGACGATGGAACCGCCGGATTTCAGCGGCACCCGGTTTTCGTACACCGAGGCGATCTGTTCTTCGAGTTGGAATTTGGTGAACAGCGGTTTGGCGCCCTTGTAGAGCTTTACGCTCTGGACCTGCTTGGGGGCGATGATCTGCATGAACTTGCGTGCTTCCTGATAGACATTCGGGTCATCGATCATCACCTCGTCCACGTCCGGGGTGAAGTAGTCCCGCAGCGAGCGCAGCACCAGGTTGCGCTCCTTGTAGAGCAGGGCGGGGGTGGGCACTTTCATCACCATGTCCTTGATGCTGCGCCACAGCCGCATCAGGGTGTTGAAATCCTTGGTGATGGATGTTTTGGTGCATCCCTCGCCGGCCGTTCGCACGATGACGCCGAAATTCTCCGGCAGCTTGATGCCGGTGATGATCTCCTTGAGACGGCTGCGTTCCTCCTCGGACTCGATTTTGCGTGAGATGCCCCGGCTGTCGCTGCCGGGCATCAACACGACGAAGCGACCCGGCAGGCTGATGTAGGTGGTCAGCATGGCCCCTTTTTTGTTGATGGGGTCCTTTTCCACCTGCACCATGAGTTCCTGGCCTTTGCGGACCAGGTGATTGATGGAATGGTCCCCTTCCCGGTGGGGCTGGTGGTAGTCGGGATGGATCTCCTGCAACTGCAGAAAACCGTGACGTTCGGCGCCGTACTCCACAAAGACGGCCTGGAGACTCGGTTCAATGCGAACGATGACCCCTTTGTAGATATTGCCATGGGTGATCTCGCGGGTGGCACTTTCGATGTGAAACTCTTCCAGTTTGCTGTCGGTGACCTTGGCGATGCGGCATTCCTCGGTGTCGACGGCGTTGATCAGGATATTGCTGCTCATGGTATCTTCCTCGGATGGTTTTGGACTGTTTTCGCCCGAAAGCATAATGGGATTGACGCGTGCAAGTCAAACCCTTTGTCGTCGGCCCTCGGATGCCTGCCCCGGTCCCCGTGCACCCAGGGGGATCGCCGTTATCGGCCGCTTGTTATTTGACGGCCATTGTGGCATGAGATGAGCCGATGCCGGCGCGTTGGGCGCCGGCGGTTTTGCTCGTTTTTTCGAATTTTCGGGCCACTGCCCCCGCGCGGCGGCGGCGGCGGCGGACCGGCAAAGGAATCATCGAGGATGGAAGAACGCTACAGCCCGCAAGACATCGAAACCAAGTGGCAGCAACGCTGGCAGGACCAGGGCCTGTTCCAGGTTGAAGTCGATACCCGGCGCCCCAAATATTACCTTTTGGAAATGTTTCCCTATCCCTCGGGCAAGATCCACATGGGGCACGTCCGAAACTATACCATCGGCGACGTGGTGGCGCGCTACAAGCGCATGGCCGGTTTCAACGTCTTGCACCCCATGGGATGGGACGCCTTCGGCATGCCGGCGGAAAACGCCGCCATCGCCAATCAGACCCATCCGGCGCGCTGGACCTACGAGAACATCGCCGCCATGCGCGCTCAGCTTCAGCGTCTCGGGTTCTCCTATGACTGGGACCGGGAGCTGGCCACCTGCCGGCCAGAATACTACCGCTGGGAGCAGTGGCTCTTCATCCAGATGTACAAGCGCGGCATGGCCTACCGCAAGGAATCCTTCGTCAACTGGTGCGAAACCTGCACTACGGTGCTGGCCAACGAACAGGTGGAGGCGGGGATGTGCTGGCGCTGTGGTGAGCCGGTGCGTCAGAAAAGGCTCGCCCAGTGGTTTTTGCGCATCACCGACGAGGCCGAAGATCTCCTTCGGTACTGCGACCGGCTGCCGGGGTGGCCCGACAAGGTCCTGACGATGCAAAAAAACTGGATCGGCCGCAGCGAAGGGGCGGAGGTCCGCTTTGCCGTGGCCGATGCCGAGGCGGCCATTACGGTTTTCACCACGCGGCCCGACACCCTCTTTGGCGCCACCTTCATGTGTTTGGCGCCCGAGCATCCGCTGGTGGCCGAGCTGTCGGCCGGCACCGACCACGCCGAGGCCGTGGCGGCCTTTGTCGAGCGCATCGCCCTCCAAGAGCGCAGTGCCCGGGCTCTGGAAACCTATGAGAAGGAAGGGGTCTTTCTCGGTCGCTACTGCATCAACCCGGCCAACGGGCGGCGCATGCCGATCTTCACGGCCAATTTCGCCCTGATGGAATACGGCACCGGGGCGGTGATGTCGGTGCCGGCCCACGACCAGCGCGACATGGATTTCGCCCGCAAATACGATCTGCCGGTGGTGGTGGTGGTTCAGCCCGAAGGGGCGACCCTCACCGCCGATGGGCTCACCGAGGCTTATACCGGCCCGGGAAAGATGGTCCACAGCGGCGCCTATGACGGGATGGACAACGAAACGGTCAAAGGGGCCATCGTCGCCGATCTCGCCCGGAAGGACCTGGCGCGTCACACGGTGAGCTACCGCCTCCGGGACTGGGGCATCTCGCGTCAACGTTACTGGGGGGCGCCGATTCCCATGATCCACTGTCCCCACTGCGGGATCGTGCCGGTCCCCGAGGACCAGTTGCCCGTGGTCCTGCCCGAGGACGCCGATCTGCTCGAGGGCGGGCGCAGCCCCCTCGGCGTACTGGAGCGCTTCGTGGAGACCACATGCCCGATTTGCGGTGCGGCGGCCCGACGAGACACCGACACCATGGACACCTTCGTGGAGTCCTCCTGGTACTTCGAGCGTTACTGTAGCCCCCGCTACGAGGAGGGGATGTTCGACCCGGCGGCCGTTGCCTACTGGATGCCGGTGGACCAGTACATCGGCGGGGTGGAGCACGCGATATTGCACCTGCTCTATTCGCGCTACTTCACGAGAATTTTGAAACACTTCGATCTGGTGGACTACAAGGAGCCGTTCACCCGGTTGTTGACCCAGGGCATGGTGTGCAAGGAGACCTACCGCTGCCCCCAGCACGGTTTTCTCTTCCCGGAGGAAATCGACGAGGCGGGCTGTTGTCGTCGCTGTGGTCAGGTCGCCGAGGTGGGCCGGGTGGAGAAGATGTCCAAGTCGAAGAAAAACGTCGTGGATCCCAACCTGCTCCTCGACCAGTACGGTGCCGACACCACACGGTTGTTCTGCCTGTTTGCCGCGCCCCCGGAGCGTGACCTGGAGTGGAGTGCCCAGGGCGTGGAGGGCGCTTACCGCTTCCTGAACCGGGTCTGGCGCCTGGTGTATGCCTGGCGGGAACGCATCCGCCAGGCAACGGCCTACGACGGGCCGCTGGCGGATCTGAGCGATCCCTTGCGCTCCCTTTTTCAAAAGACCCACCAGACCATCCAGCGGGTCACGCATGACATCGAGAACCGGTTTCATTTCAACACGGCCATCAGCGCGGTGATGGAACTGGTGAATCAGTTGGGAACCGTACCGGTGGACGGTGACGGCGATGCGCGAACCGAAGCCGTGGTGCGCTCGGCGGTGGAGGCGGTGGTGGTGCTGCTCTCTCCCATGGTGCCGCACATCGCAGAGGAGTTGTGGCATACCCTGGGGCAGTCGGGCAGCGTGCTGGAAGCCGCCTGGCCTCGATGGCGTGCCGACGCGCTGACCGTGGACACGGTGACGGTGGTGGTCCAGGTCAACGGCAAGCTGCGGGGGCGCTTCGAGGCGCCGGCCGGCACCGACGAGGACCAGCTGAAGCAGTTGGCGCTGGCCGATGCCAAGGTGGCGGCATTCATGGGCGACAAGCCGGTGCGCAAGATGATCGTGGTACCGGACAAACTGGTGAACATCGTTGTCTAAGGGAAGGGCGGCATGAGAGCGCAGCGCGGATGGGTGTGGCTCGGCTTGATCGGCTTGGCCTTGGTGGCCGCTTCGTGTGGGTACCGTTTCGTCGGCGGGGAGCCGTTACCGGGCGACGTTCGGCGCATCTTCGTGCCCATGGCGGAAAACCGGACCGCCGAGAGTGGAATGGAGGCCGTGGTGACCAACGCGTTGCGCCGGGAAATTATTCGTCGGGGATTGACGGTCTGCGCCCATCGCGCCGGCGCCGATGCCGCTCTCACGGCCGCCGTCGTGCGCGCCTCCGGCGACACCATCACCCGCGAGACAACGGTCACCGCCCTGGAGCGGCAAGCGTCACTGACGGTGGTGGTGTCCTTTACCGGTGCCGAGGGCACGCGCCGTCGCACGGTCACGACCTGGGAAACCTACGCGGTAACGGGGGATCGCAGCGCCATGGACCACCAGCGGCGCTTGGCCCTGGAAGAGGCGGCGGATCGCCTGGCCCAGAAGGTGCTCACCGATCTTTCCGCTGATTTCTAAATGCTCACCCGGCCAACCAACAAAAGCGGCCGGCCATCGGTTTCCCTCCAGAGGGCGCGTACCGATGCCGGCCGAGTCGGAACAGGGCGGGGAACAGCGGGTTATCGATTGGCTGCGTTGATCTGACGCGCCAGGCGAGAAATCTTGCGGGCCGCCGTCCGTTTATGAATCACGCCTTTCTTGGCGGCCTTGGCAATGGTGGACTGGGCCGCCTTGAACTGAGCCAAAGCGTCGGCAGGATTCTCCGCTACGGCGGCACGAGTCGCCTTGGTGACATTCTTAACCCGGGTTTTGACCATCCGGTTCCGCAACCGCCGTTCCTGGCTTTGACGGGCGCGTTTGATGGAAGACTTGTGATTGGCCACGGTAAAACACTCCTTTCGACCGATCTGGATCATTCAATTGATAGATATCGCTTACTTAAAAGAGAGCTGATACTGCAATCGGCGGCGGTTTGTCAAGAAAAACAAGTCGAGGCGTCGCCACCGATTGACGCTTGGTGGTTTTTTATTTTATACCGATTCTGCTCTTATCCCGTCATCGGCTTCATCGATCCCGTGACCGGAACCCGCACCGACTGTCAGCCCGAAACCATGGATGCCATCGCGGCCACAGGAACCTGGAAGTGACCAAATACCATAAAATAATGATGGCCGCGGTGTTGTTGGGGCTGATTCACTTCGCTTTGGTGATTGTTTTTGGCGACAAGGGGTTGGCGGAACTTTACCGGCAGCGCACCGCCCACCAGCGCCAGTTGGCGGACAATGATCGACTGGAACGTCACAACCTTGTCCTGTTTGGGAAAATTCAGCGTTTAAGGAGCGATCCGGCCTATATCGAAGCCGTGGCGCGACAGCAGCTGCTGGTGCGGCCGGAAGAAATCGTGATCAGCTTGCCTGCACCCGCACCGGAACCTTGATGATGACCACGGGCAACCGAATCTTCTACACGGCCACCATGGCCAGACTGTACGCCGAGCAGGGGAACCTCTCCCGGGCGGTGATGATCTACCGTCACCTGCTGCGTGAATTCCCCGAAAGAGAGGATCTGGTTCAGGCCCTGGCCGATGCCGAAGCCCGGCTTGCAGCCCGGGATCCCTACGATATCGTGGAGCGGATCAGCCAATGGGCACATCTGACGTTGAAGTTGGGGCGGATCGCCAAGCTGGGCCGGATCCGCCGGCAACTGCAAACCCGGGCCAGCGCGGATCAACCGATATCGCGCATCGAGGAAAAATCATGATCCGTAACAGAAGGAGACCAGTGATGGCGTGGCGCGGTTGGGGGGTTGCCCTGGTGCTGCTGATGGTCGTTTCAGGCTGCACGACGATGAGTGGAAACGACAACGGCCAGTCGTCGGAATCGGTGCAACCGGCGCCGGACAAGGGACCACTTCCCTCGGATTTCGGTGATATCCGGTTGCCCCGGTCCCTCAAGCCGGTCAAGGACCAGACCTTTTTCATGCAGACCGGCGGTTTTGCCGCCGGCGTGATCTCCCTGCGGGGCCGGGTGGACAGTCATTCGCTGGTCACTTTTTTCGAAAGCCAAATGCAGAGTGACAACTGGCGCATCGTCGGCTTCTTCAAGTCCAGCCGATCCCTGATGATGTTCTACAAGGAAAACCGCTGGTGCGTGATCAACATCACCGAAAAGGACTTTTTCACCTACGTGGAGGTCTGGGTGGCGCCCACCCTCCATCCCGTGGAAACCAACCTCATCAACTGAGGCGCGCTTCGCATTTTCATTTCCATCACCACGAGATCAACGGAGAAACAGATGACGAGTCAACGCGGGGCCGGGCACGAGGGTTTGGAGAGGATGGGTTGCCAATGACCGGATCCCTGACAGGCAAGACCCTCGTGCTCGGGGTGACTGGCGGCATCGCAGCTTACAAGAGCGTGGAATTGCTACGGCTGTTGCGCACCGCCGGCGCCCGGGTGCGGGTGGTGATGACGCGCAGTGCCACCCGGTTTGTCGGGCCCACGACTTTCGAGGCCCTTTCCGGCGAACCGGTCTGGATCGAGATGTTTGAAGCCCGGTCGGATGCGGCCATGCGCCACATCGACTGGGCTCAGCGGTGCGATGCGGTGGTGGTGGCGCCGGCCACCGCCAACATTCTCGGCAAGCTGGCCAACGGCATTGCCGATGATCCTTTGAGCACCCTGCTGTTGGCCGCCACCTGCCCGGTGATGCTCTGTCCGGCGATGAACACCCACATGTTCCGTCATCCGGCCGTGGTGCGGAACCTGGCCCGGTTGGAAGCCGATGGTCACCGCATCCTCGCGCCGGACAGTGGGGACCTGGCCTGTGGCACCGTGGGGCCGGGTCGTCTGCCGGACCCGGGCGTGATTTTCGACCGCATCCGGGCTCTGCTGGCCCCCAAGGATTACCGGGGCCGCCGGATGCTGGTCACCGCCGGGCCGACACGGGAGATGCTGGATCCCGTACGCTTCTTGAGTAACCCGTCCTCGGGCCGCATGGGGTTTGCCGTGGCCCGGGCCGCGGAGCACCGCGGTGCCGCCGTCACCCTGGTCAGCGGCCCCAGCACTCTGACGGATCCGGTCAATGTCGCCACGGTGCGGGTCACCACGGCCCGGGAAATGGCCGAAGCGGTCTGGCAACACGCCGCTGACGTCGATATCGTCGTCAAGACCGCGGCGGTATCCGACTATCGTCCCGGGTCCCCGGCCACCCAAAAGATCAAGAAGGAGGCGGGGGACATGGCGCTGATCCTGACCCGCAATCCGGATATTCTGATGGAGTTGGGGCGCCGCAAGCAGACCGGTCAGGTTCTGGTCGGCTTTGCCGCCGAGACCGAGAACCTGGACGGGTACGCCGCCGGAAAGCTGAAGCAAAAGAATCTGGATTTGATCGTGGCCAACCGCATCGGCGCCGTCGGGGCCGGCTTCGAAGTCGACACCAACGTGGTTTCCCTTTTTTATCGCGACGGCCGGCGTGAGGATCTGGAATCCATGAGCAAAAACGACTTGGCCCACCTGCTGCTCGACCGCATCGCCAACCTGCCCTCCGGCGTGTGAACCGATGAGCACAGATTCCTTTGCCCACATCGTGGAAGAGGTGCAACGCAGTTTGCGGTGGCTGGCCTTGGCCGGTTGGAAGGGGTTTGATTGCCGCCCAGAGACCCTTTCGCGTCTCGATGGGTGGTCGCGGCCCCCCGTCGCATCGGTTGCTTCAACGCCAAAGGTGCCGCAGCCGGTGGCCGACCAAGGGCCGGCCCCTTCGCCCGTCCCTTGCGCCGAAACCCTGGCGCGCATCCGCCAAGACATCGGTGACTGCCAGCGCTGCAAGCTCTGGCGTCAACGCCGGCACATCGTTTTCGGCCAGGGCGATCCCCGGGCCCGTCTGGTTTTTGTCGGCGAGGGCCCCGGTTTCGATGAGGACCGGCAAGGAGAGCCTTTCGTGGGTGCCGCCGGCCAACTACTCACCAAGATCATCCAGGCCATGGGGCTCTCGCGGGAGCAGGTGTATATTTGCAATATCATCAAATGCCACCCTCCGGGAAACCGTAACCCGGAGGCGGATGAAATCGCCGCCTGCCTGCCGTTTTTGAAGCGACAGCTTGCCGTTATCGCCCCGGATTGTATCTGCGCCCTGGGCGCGGTGGCGGCCCGCACGCTGTTGGAAACCGACCTGCCCATCTCAAAGCTGCGGGGACGCTTTCACCAGGTCCAGGGCATTGTGGTGATGCCGACCTTTCATCCGGCCTACCTGCTGCGCAACCCGGAGCAAAAACGGGCTGTCTGGGAGGACATCCAGCAGATCATGGTCCGCTTGGGCTTACCGCGTCCATCCCGAGGGCAATCCCGTCCTCCGACGGGTGCGACACCCGGCTGAAGCGGTGGTTTCCGGCGGCCGGCACTACCATCTTGACAGCCTCAGAGGCTGTAGGTAGGTTGCGGCAGCTTTGGCACGGGCGGGGGTGAGGAAAATCGGGGTGTTCGTCCAACCAATTCAAGCAAGGGGAGGGGCTATGCGACGTTGTTGCGGATGGAGAGGGGTGGTGGGGTTGGCCGTGGTGATGCTGTGCGCCGGGACGGTTTGGGCCGATGATGTCACCGATTCGATCAACGAGGCGCTGGAGTACTACAACGCCGGCAAGTACAGTGAGGCCGTTGGCAGCCTGAACTACGCGGCCCAGATCATCGGCCAGAAGAAGGGGGGGCAACTGGAGGACTTTCTGCCGTCGCCCCTGGATGGATGGTCCGCTGAAGAAACGGACTCCCAGGCCGCCGGAGCGGCCATGTTCGGCGGCGGCGTATCGGCCAGCCGCAGCTATTTCAAAGACAACGCTTCGGTCAATATCCAGATTGTCACCGATTCCCCCATGCTCCAAGGTATGATGATGTTGTTCACCAACCCGGCGTTGGCCGCCTCGGACGGCGGCAAACTGGAAAAAATCAACGGGCAAAAGGCCATCGTCAAGTACAGTGCCGCGGATCGCGAGGGAACGATTCACATCATGGTGGTCAACCGCTTTCTGGTGACCATCGAGGGCACCGATGTCACCAAGGATGACTTGACGGCCTATGCCGCAGCCGTCGACTACGACAAGCTGGCGGCCATGCCCTGAATTTTTTTGCTTGAACGTTTTACGAAGGTGACCCTGAGAGAAATCCTGCACGGTTGACAACAGAACAGAGGAGGAGACGAGATGAAACGCGTTATAATGGTATGTTTGGCCCTTTCGCTGGTTTTGGGGGGCACGGCCACCGCGGAGATGAAAACCCTGCGCCTGGCCCTGGCCTCGGATCCGGAAACCCTCGATATCCAACAGCAGCTCTCCGGCAACATGCTCGAATTTTCCCACTGGGTCTTCGATCCGCTGGTCCGCTACGCCCAGGACATGTCTTTTGAACCGCGTCTGGCCGAAAAGTGGGAGCAGATCGATCCGCTGACCATCCGCTTCCATCTGGTCAAGGGGGTCAAGTTCCACAGCGGCAACCCCTTTACGGCCAAGGATGTGGTCTTCACCGTCAATCGCATGAAGCAGAGCGTGGATTTCAAAGGGCTCTTCGAAGCCTTCGAGACCCCGGTGATCGTGGACGACTACACGGTGGATATCAAGACCAACAAACCCTACTCGTTGGTTCTGAACATGGCCACCTACATCTTTCCTCTGGACAGCGTTTTTTACACCGGCACCGACGAAAAGGGTCAGCCCAAGGACGCGGTGGTCAAGGCGGGCTACTCCTTTGCCAACGAAACCCTGCCCAGCGGGACCGGGCCGTATCGCTGCACCTTCCGTGAGCAGGGCGTGCGCATGGAGCTGGAGCGCAACCCCGACTACTGGGACAAGAACTCTCCCGGCAACATCGGCAAGGTCATCCTGACGCCGATCAAGGAGGAGGCCACCCGCGTGGCGGCGCTGCTCTCCGGAGACGTGGATTTCATCTATCCGGTGCCGCCCCAGGATTTCGATCGCATCGACAAGGATCCCAAGGTCAACCTGTTCACCTACACCGGCGGGCGCATCATCACGGTGCAGATGAACCAGAACCGCCTCGAGGCCTTCAAGGATCCGCGGGTGCGTCAGGCCATCAACCTGGCCACCAACAATGTGGGCATCGCCGAGAAGATCATGCGCGGCACCGCCACCCCGGCCGGTCAACTCAGCCCCAAGGGTTACGCCGGTCATGACCCGGCGCTGGTGCCTCAGTACGACCTGGCCAAGGCCCAGGCCCTGATGAAGGAAGCCGGCTACGAGAACGGGTTCGAGGCGAGCATGATCGCCACCAACAACCGCTACGTCAACGACGAGAAGATCGCCGAGGCCTTCGCGGCCATGATGGCCAAAATCAATATCAAGGTAAATCTGAAGACCATACCCAAAGCCCAGTACTGGGACGAATTCGACAAGCAGGTGGCCGATTTTCAACTGGTCGGCTGGCACTCGGACACCGAAGATTCCGGCAACTTCTACGAGTTTCTGGCCATGTGCCCCAACAAGGAAACCGGCTACGGCCAGTACAACTCGGGCAACTACTGCAACCCCGAAGTGGATCGGCTCACTTTGGCCTGCCAGACCGAAACCGATCTGACCAAGCGCACCGCCATGCTCAAGCAGATCGAAAAAATTCTCTACGACGAGGCGTTCTGCGTCTACTTTCACTGGCAGAACCATTCCTATGGCGCCGCCAAGGGTCTGGACGTGCTGCCCATCGTCAACGTGATGAACTTTCCCTACATCGGCGACCTCGTCTGGAACTAGGACCGTTGGGAAGTTGATCCATTCCTCTACGGCGGCTGTCGCCCCGCGGGTCGGCAGCCGCCGGTTTACCTGCGGGGCGGTTCCCGTTCTCGGAGACTTGCGGAAAACTCATGTTTGCATTCATTGTCCGGCGCGTTTTCCAGGCCATTCTGGTGATGGTGGTCATCGCCTTCATCGGCTTTTCGGTGCAGCACAGCATCGGCGACCCGGTGCGCGACATGGTGGGCGAGCGCGTCTCTTTGGCCGAGCGGGAAGCCCTCCGCGAGCAGTTGGGACTCAACGATCCGGTGCTGGCGCAGTTTGGTCGTTTCTGCTGGAAGGCGTTGCACGGCGACCTGGGTACCTCCTACTTTCACAAGCGGCCGGCGCTGGACGTCATCGTTTCCAAGGCACCGGCGACTCTAGAACTGGTTTTCGGGGCCACGGTGATCATTCTCTCGTTCTGCTTTCCGGTGGGCATCTACACCGCCATTCAGCCCCGGGCCTGGTTCTCGCGCTTTGTGATGGCGGTGAGCACCATCGGGGTGGCGGTGCCGGTTTTCCTCACCGCCATCGTGCTCATCTACGTCTTCGGCGTCGAGTTGCAGTGGCTGCCCACCTACGGCCGGGGGGTGACGGTGAACGTGGGCGGTTGGGACACCGGCCTGCTCACCGCCGATGGCCTGTTGCATCTCATCCTGCCCAGCGTATCCCTGGCTTCCATCATGCTGCCCCTGTATATCCGCCTGATCCGTTCGGAGATGATGGAAGTGCTTGAGACCGAGTACATCAAGTTCGCCTGGGCCAAGGGGCTGAGCCGCTGGCGGGTTTGGCTGCTGCACGCCTTCAAGAATACCCTGTTGCCGGTGATCACCGTTTTCGGGGTGGAAATCGGGATCCTCTTCGCCTTCACCCTGCTCACCGAGACGGTGTTCCAGTGGCAGGGGATGGGATTCATGTTCCTGGAGGCGGTGGAACGTTCCGATACCGCCCTGCTGGTGGCCTATCTGGTGGTGGTGGGGGTGATGTTCGTGGTGATCAACACCATCGTGGATATCTGCTATGGCCTGATCAACCCCATGGTCCGGATTGCGGGGAACCCATGAGAGGCTGGCAGCGGTTCAAAAAATCGTACTTTTTTTACAGCTTCCGGCGCGATCCGGTTGCCCTGACGAGTTTTACGATCTTCTTTTTCCTCGTCTTGGTGAGCCTTTTTGCCCCGGCGATCGCCCCTCACAACCCTTACGACACCAGCACCATCGACGTGATGGACGCCGAGCTTCCGCCCTCCTGGATGGACGGCGGGGAAGAACGGTTCTGGCTGGGCACCGATATCCAGGGCCGGGACCTCTACTCCACCATGCTCTACGGGCTGAGGACGTCGGTGGCCATCGGCATCGGCGCCGTTCTGTTTCAGGGGATTCTCGGGATCGTGGTAGGGTTGACCGCCGGGTACGTGGGGGGAAGGGTGGACAGCCTGCTCATGCGGGTGGCCGACATTCAGTTTTCGATCCCTTATCTCATCGTGGCCATCATCACCAGCGCCATTTTTCAGTTGGCCTTCGGGTTGGGACGCTTCGAGCAACTGGCCATGCCGCTGTTGATCGTGATCATCGGCATCTCCGAGTGGCCCAAGTACGCCCGCACCGTACGTGCCTCGGTGCTGGGTGAAAAACAGAAGGAGTACGTGGAGGCGGCCCGGGTCATCGGGTTGAACCCGGCGCGGATCATGTACCGTCACATCCTGCCCAACACGTTGACCCCGGTACTGGTGATCTCCACCATCCAGGTGGCCCAAGCGGTGATGAGCGAGGCGGCGCTGAGCTTTCTGGGGCTGGGAATGCCGGTGACCAAGCCGTCTCTCGGCTCGTTGATCAAGGCGGGGTTTCAGTACGTCTTTTCCGGCTCTTGGTGGATCTCGACCTTTCCGGGCATCCTGCTGGTGACCTTCACCCTGGTGGTGATCCTCTTCGGCGACTGGTTGCGCGACGTGCTCAATCCCAAGTTGTACAAGGGGTGAAGAGAATGACTAAAATTACGAGTGACTAAAATGACTAAAATTAAGAGTGACTAAAGTTGCCAGTGACTAAAGTGAGCTAAAGTTGTGGAGTCGCTTCGCTCCGGCATTTTGATACAACGTGTTTCACCAAGGTTTCCGGAAGCCTCCAGAAATCGGCCAAATTCCTCAACTTTAGTCACTCGTAACTTTAGTCACTTGTCACTTGTCACTTTAGTCACTCGTCACTTTAGTCATTCATTATTGTAATCAAAGACAGGCCATGACGCATCTTCTGGAAGTCGAAAATCTCGAAGTCAAATTCGCCCTGCGCTTCGGCGATCTGACCGCCATCGACGACATCAGTTTCTATCTGGACAAAAAGGAGAAACTGGGGATCGTGGGGGAAAGCGGGGCCGGCAAGTCGGTGACGGGGTTTGCCATCATCAACCTGCTCAGCAAGCCGGGCTACATTGCCGGGGGACGGATCCGTTTCGAGGGCCGTGAGATCAACCGTCTCTCCGCCGAGGCGCTGCGCCAGATCCGGGGCAACCGGATCAGCATGATCTTCCAGGATCCCATGATGACCCTCAACCCGGTGCTGACCATCGGCACCCAGATGGTGGAAACGGTGCAGGCCCACCGCCGGATCGGCAAGGCCGAGGCCCGGGAGCTGGCCCTGGAGAAGCTGCGCAAGGTCTATATCCCATCGCCGGAAAAACGCCTGGACCAGTACCCCCATGAGATGTCCGGGGGGATGCGCCAGCGCATCGTCATCGCCATCGCCTTGCTCACCGATCCGGCCCTGATCATCGCCGATGAGCCCACCACGGCCCTGGATGTCACCATCCAGGCCGGGATCATGGAGCTGCTCACCGAACTGTGCGAGACGGAAGCGATGGGGCTGATTCTCATCACCCATGATCTGGCCGTCGTCTCCCAGGTCACCGAGCGCATTGCCGTGATGTACGCCGGCCGGATCATCGAAACCGGGTACACCACCGATATCGTCACCCATCCGCGTCACCCTTACACCATCGGGTTGATCAATTCCCTGCCCGGCACGCGTCAGGCCGGCAGCCGCCTGGAGCAGATTCCGGGCATGATGCCGAACCTCACCGCCATCCCGGAGGGTTGTGCCTTTCACCCCCGCTGTTTTCTCGCGGCGGACCAATGCCGCCGCCACCGGCCTGAATTGACGGCGGTCAGCGGCGGACGTCATTGGGCCGCCTGTCATCGCCTGGACCAGACCCTCGGGCACAATCACTTACACCGTTGAATGAATCTTCCATGCCGAACTCGACGACACCGCTGCTTTCCATTCGCCATCTGGTCAAGCATTTCGATATTTCGGGGAGCTTGCTCGATCAACTGACCCTGGAAAAAGGGCGCCTGCGCCGCCGGCGCACCACGGTCAAGGCCGTCAACGACGTGAGCTTCGAGATCCGCCGCGGCGAAACCCTCAGCGTGGTGGGGGAAAGCGGCTGCGGCAAGTCCACCCTGGCACGAACCGTCATCGGGCTCTACCCGCCCAACCGGGGAGAGGTGGTTTACGAGGACCGGCGCATCGATCACCTCTCGGCACGGCAGATGCTGCCGTTTCGTCGCAAGATGCAGATGATCTTCCAGGACCCCTACGCCTCGCTCAACCCGCGCATGACGGTGGCCCGGACCCTGGAAGAGCCGGTGGTTTTTCACAACCCGGGGATCAGCGCCGCCGCGGCGGCCGAGAAGGTGGCGGATGTCATGCGCCAGGTGGGGGTGGATCCCAAATGGGCCGACCGCTACCCCCATGAGTTCTCCGGTGGGCAACGGCAGCGCATCAGCATCGCCCGGGCCCTGATGGTGGACCCGGAATTCATCGTGGCCGACGAGCCGGTGTCGGCCCTGGACGTGTCGATCCAGGCCCAGATCCTCAACCTGCTCATGGACGCCCAGGAACAGCGTGGCCTCACTTATCTGTTCATCACCCACGACTTGTCGGTGGTGCGCCACATCAGCACCCGGGTGGCGGTGATGTACCTGGGCACCCTCTGCGAGCTGGCCCCGGCGGCCAGCATCTTCAGCCACCCGCGCCATCCCTACACCCAGGCCCTGCTCAGCGCCATTCCCCGGCTCGGGGAACAGCGCAGCCAGCACATCCGCCTCAAAGGCGAGGTTCCCACGCCCATTCACCTGCCCACCGGTTGCGTCTTCCACGGCCGTTGCCGTTATGCCGACGCCCGCTGCCGGGAGGAAGTGCCCGTGGCCACGGCCCTGGGCCCCGATGCCCTGGTGGCCTGTCACCGGGTGGCCGAAGGCAAGCTCTAGGCCGTTAGATCCCCTGGTCGGCCATGTAGGCCGCCAGATCGGCGACACGGCACGAATAGCCCCACTCGTTGTCGTACCAGGCGACGATTTTGGCCATGTTGCCGTCCATGACCTGGGTAAAGGCGATGTCCACGATGGACGAGTGGGGGTTGCCCTTGAAGTCGCTGGAGACCAGCGGATCCTCCTCGCAGGCCATGATGCCGGCCAACTCGCCGGCGGCGGCCCCGCGCAGTTGGTCGCGCAGTGCCTGGGTGTCGGTGGTCTTCTCCAGTAGGGCGACGAAATCCACCACCGACACCGTCGGCGTCGGGACCCGCAGCGAGTAGCCGTCGAAGCGGCCGGCCAACTCGGGAATCACCAGGGCCACGGCCTTGGCCGCCCCGGTGGTGGTGGGAATGATGTTCATCGCCGCGGCCCGGGCCCGGCGTGGGTCCTTGTGGGCCAGATCCATCAGGCGCTGGTCGGCGGTGTAGGAATGCACGGTGGTCATCATCGCCTTGCGGATGGAAAAGGCCCGGTGGACCACCAGCGCCGGGGGCGCCAGGCAGTTGGTGGTGCAGGAGGCATTGGAAACGATGTGGTGATCGGCGGAGCGGTAGTCGGTGTGGTTGACCCCCATCACCACGGTGATGTCCTCCTCCTTGGCCGGGGCGGTGATGATCACCTTGCGGGCGCCGGCCTCCAGGTGGGCCGCCGCCTTGGGACCGGTGCGGAAGAGGCCGGTGCTTTCCACCACGATGTCCACCCCGTGGTCGTCCCAGGGAAGCTCGGCCGGATCGCGCATGGCGAAGCTGTGCACGGTTTTGCCGTTGATCACCAGGGACTGGCCGGCCAGTTCCACCGTGCCGGCGAAACGCCCGTAGTTGGTGTCGTACTTGAAGAGGTTGGCGTTGGTCTCAACGTCGAAGAGGTCGTTGACGGCCACCACCTCGAGCCGATCGGGATGTCGTTCCAGAATCGCCTTGAACACCTGTCGCCCGATGCGCCCGAATCCGTTGATGCCGATGCGAATCATCTCAGCCCTCCTTCGTTCAATTGTCGTCGATACGGTATTCGTGAGCCACGAGCAGATCGTAGTCGCGGCGCAGGGCCTGGTGCAACCGGGCGTTTTCCAGAGCGATGGCACTCAGGTTGGCCACCGCGTCCATGAAGCGGATTTCTTGTTCGTCGAATTCCCGCGCCTTGGCGGTGTAAGCCCGCAGTACCCCGATGGCCTTTTTTTCCGCCATCAGGGGGACCACCAGCACCGAAACGATCCCCTCGGCCTTGGCTTTCTCCGGATACTGCCAGTCCGGATCGGTCTGGGCGTTGGCCAGATAGATGGTCTGGCCTTTGAGGGCCTTCTTGTCCAGCCCGCTTTCCTTCACCAGGACGGGGCCTTTGCGGATGTAGCCGGCGGACAGCCCCGTCTGGGCACCCATGAGAAGCCGTTTGCCTCGAGCGTCCAGGATGCGCAGGGAACAGGCCTTCAGTTCCATCGTGCGGGCCACACAGCCCACGATTTGTTCCAGCACCTGGGACGGGGTCAGGGAAGCATTGACCAGCCGGGCCACCTCGTAGAGGGCGGCGAAATAGTCGCGTTTCTTCTTGGGCATGATGCACCTCCATGGCTGTGGGATCTTGGACGCCGAAAGCGGGACCAGGAAAACGGGCGCTTCTATCGAATAGGGTCATCTGCGGCCTTTGCGCAACCGAAAAGTGCCGGTTGACACCTTGCACCGCCTTTCCTATAACCGCGAAAAGTGTTCATGGGCGCCGGTTCCACAAGCGGATATGCGCCCGTTGTTGACCTTCACACCCAGCCGACAGGATGTTCAGATGCCCCTGGAACCCACCGCCCTCAGCGCCATTTCCCCCATCGATGGCCGTTACCGCCGCGCCACCCATGCCTTGAGCGACTACTTCAGCGAAGGCGCCTTGATCCGCTACCGCCTCCAGGTGGAGGTGGAATACTTCATCGCCCTGTGCCAGATTCCCCTGCCCGAGCTGAACGCCGTCGATGCCGGCAACTTCGAGTCGTTGCGACGATTGGTGAAAGCGTTCACCCCCGAAGATGCCCAGCGGGTCAAGGAGATCGAGGCGGTCACCAACCACGATGTCAAGGCGGTGGAGTATTTTCTCAAGGAACGCTTCGAGCAGATGGGG
>JAQVTF010000113.1 GCA_028700185.1 Desulfobacteraceae bacterium
GCGGCGTTGGCCGAGGCACGCCTCGAACTGGCCGCCGCCCGCCAGGCGAACAGCGGTGCTGAAGGCCAAACCGCCACGGCGGACAACGGCGCCTTGGCAGACGCCAAAGCCCGGATTCAGGCGCTGGAAACCCGCCTCGCTGAATGCCAGGACCAACTGGCAGACCAGACCTTGGCGGTGGGGTGGCGTTGGTTTCTTGCCGGCGCCGGCGTCTTGTTGGTGGGGATGCTCATCGGCCTGAAAATCCAGCGCCGTCATCGCTCCGGCCTCCTGTAGCACGGCCCTTGATCACTGATTCCAAACATTGAACAAAACTAAGGACATCCCATGATGAGTGACGATGAAACGATGATTCAAACCGACATCCTGGTCATCGGCAGCGGTGTGGCGGGATTGGCCTTCGCCCTGAAGGTGGCGCCCTTCGGCAGCGTGGCCCTGGTGACCAAAAAAGGGGTGATGGACAGCAACACCAGCCAGGCCCAGGGCGGCATCGCATCGGTCTTCGGACGGCTGGACAGCTTTGCCCTGCACATCCAGGACACCCTGGAAGCCGGAGACGGCCTCTGTCACCAGGACGTGGTGGAACAGGTGGTACAGAACGGTCCGGAGCGGATCCGCGAACTGATGGACATGGGAGTCAAGTTCAACCTGGACCCCCAGGATGCCGACGATTTGGACTTGGGCCAGGAAGGCGGACACAGCCGCAAACGCATCGTCCACGCCCAGGACATGACGGGCATGGAGCTGGAACGGGTCCTGGTGGATCACCTCCGCCGGGAGCCACGGATCCGCTTGTTTGAAGACCACGTGGCCATCGACCTGATCACCTGTTCGACACGGATGAAACGCGGCACGGTAACCACCGGGCACGAGGATGTCTGCCTCGGCGCCTACGTGCTGGACAGCCAAACTCAAAAAGTCCGGACTTTCGCCGCCAAGATCACCCTCCTGGCCACCGGCGGCGCCGGCAAGGTTTACCTGTACACGAGCAATCCGGACGTGGCCACCGGCGACGGTATCGCCATGGCCTACCGGGCCGGGGCCACCGTGGCCAACCTCGAATTCGTCCAGTTTCACCCCACTTGCCTCTACCATCCCGAGGCCAAGAATTTTCTCATCTCCGAAGCGGTGCGCGGCGAGGGCGCCATCCTGGTGGACCAGGCGGGCCACCGGTTCATGGAACGCTACGATCCCCGCAAGGAGCTGGCCTGCCGGGACGTGGTCGCCCGGGCCATCGACACCGAGTTGAAACAGAGCGGTGACGACGCCGTCTATCTGGACATCTCCCACCGGCCGGCGGATTTCGTCAAGGAGCGATTCCCCAACCTGTACCGACGTTGCCTGGAATTCGGCTTCGACATGACCCGCCAGCCGATCCCGGTGGTACCGGCGGCCCATTACATGTGCGGCGGCGTGGTGACTGATCTGCTGGGCCGCACCGACATCCAGCGGCTCTACGCGGTGGGGGAAACCGCCTGCACCGGACTCCATGGCGCCAACCGTCTGGCGAGCAACTCTCTCATCGAAGCCCTGGTCTACGCCGACCGGGCCGCCCGTCAGGTGGCCGCGGACCTGGCCGGACTCGACTTCGGCGCCGCTCCGGCGCCGGTTCCCTGGGACGAGGTGGGCACCAGCGACAGCGACGAGCGCATCGTGGTTTCCCACAACTGGGATGAAATCCGCCGCTGCATGTGGAATTACGTGGGCATCGTCCGCTCGGACAAGCGCCTGGAACGCGCCCAGCGCCGCATCGACAACATCAACAACGAAATTCGGGAATACTACTGGAATTTCAAGGTGGAGCCCCCCTTGATCGAACTGCGCAACATCGCCACGGTGGCCGATCTCATCGTCCGTTGCGCCCTTCATCGAAAGGAGAGCCGGGGACTGCACTACAACATCGCCTATCCCCGGCGGGATGATCGCCGTTGGCGCAAGGACACGGTGCTGCGACGCGCTTACGTCGGTTGACATGAAAGGGTTCAACCTTATGTTTGACGATTATCGTGGTCCCTGTCGCCCTGCGCGACGCAATTCCAACCAAATGGCCCACCGCGGCCGGGCGGGTATCTGTGCATGAGTACCAAGCGCGATTACTATGACATCCTCGGCGTCGGGCGCCAGGCCTCCGACGCCGAGTTGAAGAGCGCTTACCGCAAGTTGGCGCTGCAGTTTCATCCGGACCGCAACCCGGGCGACCAGAGCGCCGAGGAAAAGTTCAAGGAAGCGGCCGAGGCTTACGAGGTGCTGCGGGATCCCCGGAAGCGCCAGATCTACGACCAGTACGGGCATGCCGGCCTGGAAGGCACGGGGTTTACCGGCTTCGGCGGCTTTGAAGACATCTTTTCCAACTTCGGCAGCATTTTCGAGGACCTGTTCGGCATCCGGGGAAACCGCCACGGCACTCGCGGCCGGGCCCAGCGGGGCAGTGATCTGCGCTACGATCTCCGTCTTTCCTTCATGGAAGCGGTCTTCGGGGTGGAAAAGTCCCTCGAGGTGGAAAAACGGGAAACCTGTGCCGTTTGCGGCGGCACGGGTTGCGAGCCGGGCACCCAGCCCGAAACGTGCGGCCAGTGTCAGGGATCCGGTCAAGTGACGCGCAGCCAGGGGTTTTTCACCCTGCGCACCACCTGCCCCCGCTGTCGGGGAACCGGCCAGATCATCAACACGCCCTGCGGCCACTGCCGGGGCGTGGGCCAGGTGAATACCATGCGGCGGGTGTCGGTGAAAATTCCCGCTGGAGTGGATACCGGCAGCCGATTGCGGCTGGCCGGAGAAGGGGAAGCCGGCTCCGCCGGTGGCCCCCCCGGGGATCTGTACGTGGTGATTCATGTCGAGCCTCACGATTTTTTCAAACGCGAGGGCCGCGATGTGATTTGCCAGGTACCGGTGTCCATGGTGCAGGCCACCCTGGGCGGTGAAATCAAGGTTCCGACCCTCGATGGCGAAAAACCGCTTCAGATTCCCAAGGGAACCCAGTTCGGCGACGTCTTTCGTTTTCGCAACGCCGGCATTCCGTCGCTGCGCAACGGGGATCGGGGCGACCAGATCATTCAGGTGCTGGTGCGGACCCCCACCAGCCTGAACCGCAAGCAGGAAAACCTACTGCGGCAGTTTGCCGACATCGAAGCGGGCAAGTTGGGCAGCAAGTTGAAGAACATGCTCAAGGGTGGTGGCGCCAAGGCCGCCAATTGACGGCGGCTACCGCCCTTGCATCCATCCGCTTTTCCGACGGAAGAGAAAATTTTCATGTACGAACTGAAAATCGTCACCCGATTCGCCGCCGCCCACCAGCTTCGGATGGTGGCCCGCAAGTGTGAAAACCTCCACGGCCACAACTGGAAAATCGAAGTCTGCGTCCGTGGCAACGACCTGGATCGCGGCGGCGTGGTAATGGACTTCGGGGTGATCAAGGCCCATCTGCGCGACATCATCCAGCTACTGGACCATCGCTTCCTCAACGAGCTGGAGTGGTTCGACGAGCAGCGGCCGCCGTCATCGGAGAATATCGCACGGTTCATCGCCGAACGACTGGCGGAGCGGCTGGGCGACGGGCCGGTGACGGTGGCTTCGGTGAGCGCCTGGGAATCCGAAGACGCCTGCGCCACGTTCTTCCCGTAATTTTTAGGGACGGCTAGTCCGCCGCCCAGGGTTTCCGGCCTAAATGGGCCAGCAGTTCGTCCCGGGTGGTGATGGCCACCGTGTCCGGCACCTCCCGGCGGATGGCCTCCATGCCGCCTTCCTGGCGATCCACCAGCACCACGACCCGCTCCACCCGCAGCCCCTCTTCCCGGGCGCGTTCGATGGCCTGAAGGGTCGATCCGCCCGTGGTGACCACGTCTTCGATCACGGCCACCCGATCTCCCGGTTTCAGATCCCCCTCGATCCAGCGGACGATGCCATGGTCCTTGCGGGTCTTGCGGATCGAAAACGCCTTCACCGGCTGCTGCCGAAGCTGTGAGGCGAAAGCGGTGGCCACCGCGATGGGGTCCGCGCCGAAGGTCATCCCGCCCACGGCGTCCAGGCCAAGGTCGGCCACGGCCTCGAAAACCAGATGACCGGCCAGATACATGCCCAGCGGATGCAGGGTGGTGGGCTTGCAGTTGACGTAGTAGCGGCTCATGCGGCCCGAGACGAGGCGAAAGGACGGGGTGTCGGTGTACTTGAAAGATTTTTCGCAAAGGAGCCGGATCAGGTCGTTGCGCATGACAAAATCACCACGGAGGCCGGCAAGATGGCCCGGCTGAAGGAAAAGGTTGATATTAAGTACCTGATATGATATTAAAAAGCCTCCACTGAAACGGAAGAAGCGGGTCTACGGGGCTCAGTGGAGGCTCCGAGCAAGGAAAACCGGTGGCGGCACTCCTTGAACTCGGCCCTGCCATATCAACGAATACCGGGGCGGTCAATCCCCGCCGCACACGCCCGCGAGTACCGGCCATTGATGCAACCAGCCCATCCACCTGCCATCATCCGTCTCTATCGGGTTACCCGACGCTACGGTGTCCAAAAGGCCCTGGATGCGGTCTCTTTGGAAATTCCCGCCAATGCCTTCGTTTTTGTCACCGGTCCCAGCGGTGCGGGCAAAACCACCCTGCTCAAGCTACTTTACCTCGGCCTGAAGGCCAACGAGGGGCAGGTGATCGTCGATGGCATGAACCTGGCGCGGATGGACCGGCACCGGATTCCGATCCTCCGGCGGCGGCTGGGAATCATCTTCCAGGATTACAAGCTGATCGCCACCCGCAGTGTTTACGAAAACGTGGCCTTGGTGTTGGAGGCGGCCGGAACACCGCATCGCGCCATCGCCGCCGGGGTCAACAGCGTGCTGCGGACAGTGGGCATGGAGAAGCGACGCGACGCCCTGCCGCCCAGCTTGTCCGGCGGCGAGCAACAGCGGGTGGCCGTGGCCCGGGCCCTGGTGGGCGAGCCCCGGATTCTCCTGGCCGACGAACCCACCGGGAGCCTGGACAGCGTCTCGGCGGGGGTTGTCATGGACCTGATCACCCGATTTCATCAGCGGGGGGGCACCGTGCTGGTGGCCACCCATGACCAGCATTTGATCCGCAGCGTCCCGGCCCGGGTGATCCATCTGGAAGGGGGGAAGCTGGTGGAGATTCTGCCCTGCTCAGATCCCGGACCCCTTGATCGGTAACAGGCGGCGTCATGCACCTGCATCTGCGCAAAGCGCTTCAGGATATGCGCAACAACCGGTTCCTCAACGCCATCACCGTGGCCACCATCGCCCTGGCGGTGATCATCGTCGGTGCCTTCTCCCTGTTTGTCATCAACGCCGGCGACCTGCTGAACACCTGGCGCCAGGGACTCCGGCTGATGGTCTACCTCGAAGACGGACTGCCGCCGGATCGGCGGCCGCGGATCGAGGACACCCTGCGTCGGATGCCGGAAATCGAACGACTGCAATTCATCTCCAAGGAAGCGGCCATGGCGTTGCTGCGCAGCCAGATGTCCCGTCACGCGGCGTTGCTGGACGGCCTGACCCAAAATCCCCTACCGGAAGCCTATGAGGTGGAAGTGCGCCACGGGGTGGAGCGACAGATGGAATCTCTGGCCGAGCGGATCGAACAGATCGCCGGAGTTGAGGAAGTGGCCTACGGCAAGCAGTGGATCAAGCGCTTCGGCGGCCTCGTGGAGCTGCTCGGCATCATCGGCTACGCCTTGACCGGCCTGTTTTCCGGCGCGGCCGTGTTCTTCGTGGCCAACACCATCCGGCTGATTCTCTACGGCCGGCGTGAAGAACTGGAAATCATGCGCCTGGTGGGTGCCTCGGAGCGCTTCATCCGGACCCCGTTCTACATCCAGGCCCTGCTCCAGGGATTCATGGGCGGCCTGGTGGGGATCGGCACCCTGTATCTGGTTTATCGGTTCACCGCCGGAGACATGGCCGCCACCTTGGGCGGCTTCGGGTTTTCCTTCCGTTTTCTACCATGGACGGCCGTGGCGGGGGCCGTCCTCAGCGCCATGGTCGTGGGGTGGTTGGGGTGTTTCGCTTCACTGAAACAATTCATCGCCTCCTCCTGATCCTCCTCTGCCTGGCCACGGCAACGGCGACGGCGGCCGCGGCGCCGAAGGGTTGGGCGGAGGTGACCGCCAGCGGGTTGAAACTGCGGGCGGAACCGACGGTGGAGAGTCGCGTCCTGGCGGTTTTGCCCGAGCAGACCCGTGTACCGGTCATCGGCGAGGCACCGGGATGGGTCAAGGTCGTCGTGGACGGCACCGTCGGCTACCTGAGCCGGGACTATGTGCACCGGGTGTCGGGTCCCTCGGAAGAAAGCGGCCCATCCCCCGACCGAATGCAAACCCTCCGGCGCCAGGCACGGGACATCGAGGACCAGATCACCGAACGAAAGGCCGATGTGGCCCAGATCGGCCGGCAGGAGCAGGCGGTGATCAGCGACCTGGATGCCGTTGAACAACAACTGGGCAAAACCCGATCGGCCTTGGCGGACCTCAGACGCGAGCAGGCGACCCTGCGCCAGGCCATGGATGAAACCGACCGGACCGTGGCCGGACTGGAAGCCGATATCCAACAGGTGAGAGACATGGCGGCCCGCCGCCTCACGGCCCTTTATAAACTGAACTGGCTCGGTCGCGTCCAGGTTCTGGCCGCCGCGGGGACGGTTCACGACTTTTTGATCCGCGAAAAAGCCCTGAGACGCGTTCTGGCCGCCGACGAGGCGATCCTGGAACGCTTTCACCACCAACGCCGGCGGCTCGAAACCCTGGTGGCGGACCAGGCCCGGCAACAGCAGCGCATGGCGGCGCTGGAGACGGAACTTCAAGCCCGGCTGAAGGCCTTCGATGCCGAGCAGGCGCGACGCAACGATCTGCTCGCCCGGGTCCGCGACCGCAAAGCCTTGACGTTGGCGGCCATCGACGCACTGCAAAAGGCGGCCACCCGTCTGGACGAGACCATGCGCCGCTTCAAGGCGCCGTCGGCCGAGAAGCCGGTGGAGACGGTTTTTGGCGATACGCCTTTTCATGCCCGAAAAGGTTTGCTAAAGATGCCTGTCAGTGGAAAAATCATTCACCTCTTCGGCCCGTACCACAACCGTCGCTTCAACGTGACCAACGTCCGCAGCGGCATCGATATTCGAGCCGAGATGGGAGCGCAGATTCGTGCCGTGCACGGCGGACGGGTCCGTTTCGCCGATTGGTTCAACGGGTACGGCAACCTGATGATCATCGACCATGGAAACGCCTACTACACGGTCTACGCCCACCTGGAAGAAATGCTCAAGCCCACTGGCGCTTCGGTGGAAGCCGGCGATGTCATCGCCACGGTGGGCGATACCGGGTCCCTGGAGGGCCCCCTGCTCTATTTTGAAGTGCGGCACCATGGCAATCCCATAGACCCGATGCTCTGGTTGAAAACGGGCTGAAATCCCGAGCCGGAGCTTTTTGGCAACAAGGAGAGATCTATCATGCGTCATTCATCCGCTCGTCCCCGGATCTGGGTTGCAATGCTCATCGGGGTGCTGCTCTGGACCGCGGCGTCGGGAATCCTGCACGACCTGCATGCCGAGGGCGAGGACATTTACCAGGGGCTCAAGACCTTTACCGATGTTCTCGAAATCATCGAAAAGAATTATGTGGACGAAGTCGATGCCAAAGCACTGATCGAAAAAGCCATCGACGGCATGGTGGGCAGCCTGGATCCCCACTCGGCCCTTTTGCCCCCCGAGGCCTATGAGGATCTGAAGATCGACACCCGGGGGGAGTTTACCGGCATCGGCATCAGTATCAGTCTCCGCGACGAAATGATCATCGTGGTGGCCCCCATCGAAGGAACCCCGGCCTACGCCGCCGGCATCAAGGCCGGCGACCGCATCGTGGCCGTCGACGGCAAGGCCACCCGGGACCTGCGGGAAGCGGTGAAGATGATGCGGGGCCCCAAGGGGACCCATGTCACCGTAACCATCTTGCGTGAGGGCGAACCGGAGCCCATCGACTTCGATCTGGTACGGGATGTCATCCCGATTCAAAGCGTCCACAGCATGTTGCTCAAACCCGGCTACGGCTATGTGTGGATCACCCATTTCCGCGACCAGACCGTCGATGACCTGCAAAAGGCGATGGCCGAGATGGACACGGCCGATAGGCCCCTCAAGGGGCTGGTCCTGGACATGCGCGACAATCCCGGCGGACTGTTGCCCCAGGCGATCCAGACCGCCGACCTGTTTCTGGAAAAGGGCAACATCCTGTCCATCAGGGGTCGCATCAAGCGCCACACCAAGAGTTTCGAGGCCCGTCCCGACGCCGATCCGCCGCGCTATCCCATCGTGGTGCTGATCAACGGCGGCAGTGCCAGCGCATCGGAAATCGTCGCCGGCGCCTTGCAGGATCACCGTCGCGCCTTGATTCTGGGCACGACCTCCTTTGGCAAGGGATCGGTGCAAACCGTTGAAAACCTCGGCGACGGCTACGGCCTGAAGCTGACCATCGCCCGGTACTACACTCCCAGCGGCCGCAGCATCCAGGCCAAGGGCATCGAACCGGACATCGTGGTTCAACCCCTGACCGCCGAAGAAGTGGCCACCGCCGAGATTGCGGATCGCCACATATCGGAAAAGGACCTGCGCAACCACCTGGATGCCGAAGACCCCGAAGGGGCCCCCGCCCCGGAAACCCCTCCCTCCCAACCGGACGATGAAATCGAGGATGAGGGCTCAAAACCCCCGCGGCGACACCCCCGCGGTGGCCCCCGCCCCCCCGGCCCGCTGACGGTCGAACGGCTGATGAAGGACAATCAGGTCTCCAGGGCACTGGATATCCTGACGGGTTACGAACTCTTGAGCCGCGACAAGAACTAGGCCCAGGGCGGATCGGGGTCCTCGATAATGGCGAGCAAACGTAGTGCGCCCCAGCGGCGCAAGAGTCCGGCAGTGCGCAAAAAGCCTTCCCGGCGGACCAAAAAGCGCTTCGACGGCAAGCGCATCCTGCTGGCGCTGGGCGTGTTGTTGATCCTGGTGGTGGCCGGCGCCGTCACGGTGCGATTATGGGTTCCCCCTCCGTCGGCCCCGGTGGCCGTCAAGGTGCCGGCTGGGCCGGTCCCCCGGGTGGCACCGGCCCAGCAATCCTCCCCCCCCCCCCATCGAGAGGTGAGTCTGCCGGCCCGGCCCAAACCGGCGGCCCCGCCAGCCTACGAGGTCTTTCCGCCCGTGGAGCCGGCCCCCCCCGAAGCGCCGCCTGTTCCCGCGCCGCTTGTTCCCGAGGCGCCCACGCCATCGGCAAGGCCTCGGGTGGCCCTGGTCATCGACGACCTGGGCTACGACATGCCCCTGGCCGAGGCCTTCCTGGACCTGGACGTGCCGTTGACCCTTGCCGTCCTGCCCTTCAGCCCCCATCAGCGCGAGGTGGTG
>JAQVTF010000015.1 GCA_028700185.1 Desulfobacteraceae bacterium
ATGGCCGGACTGTGATGAACCAGGGCGGCGTCTCCTTCGGGAGGGGCGAGGGCGGCCTCCAGGGTCGGATCCTCCCGCAGGTAGGCCGCCTCCAGAAGCAGGGCATGCCGCACGGGGTTCTCTCCGAGGGAGGCGTCTCCGGCCGAAGCGGCGAGGATATCGGCGGCAGAGGATACCAGCATCTGGAGCAGGTGCCGATGCAGGAAGCTGTCCATGGGGCGCTGACGCAGCCATTCCAAGAGGGTATCGAAAGCGGGCTCACCTTCCGGTTGCGGGGCGAAAAACCCCGTTCCGTCGGCGGTGCCGGTCCACTGCAGGATATAGCGCAGTTCTGGCACCGGGCTGGCGCTGCTACCATGGGCCGATTGAGGAAAGCGACCGTCAATCACTAGCCTGGTCCGGGGCTTGAGTCGGCTTGCGGCCGAAGATCCGGGCGCCGACGATACTCAGTTCATAGAGCAGCATCAGGGGAACGGCCATCAGGACTTGGCTGACCACGTCCGGTGGCGTGAGAATGGCCGCCGCCACGAAGAAGAGCAGGAGGGCGTAACGCCGGTGCTTCTTGAGAAACGCCACCGAAACCAGCCCCAGGCGGGCCATGAAAGTGATCACCAGGGGGAGCTCGAAGGCCAGTCCAAAGGCGATGAGCAGCTTGGTGGCAAAGCCCAGGTACTCCCTCATGGCCGGCAGGGGACGGATGGTTTCGTTGGCAAAGCCGAGGAAGAACTCGAAGCCGAGGGGAAACACCACAAGGTAGCCGAAGATCCCGCCGCCGAGGAAAAACAGCACCGACAGGGCCACGATGGGGGCCAGCATCCGGCGCTCCTTGCGGTAGAGCCCCGGAGCCACGAACATCCAGAACTGGTAGATGATCACCGGCGAGGCCAGCACGCAGCCGGCCAGGAACGCGATTTTCAGGTAGGTGAAGAAAGCCTCGGGCAAACCGGTGAAAACCAGCTTGTCACCGGTTTGCATGGCGCCGATGAGGGGGGCGGCCAGAAATTGGAAAAGGCGTTCCTTGAAGGCATAGCAGAGGGCAAAGCCGATGCCCACGGCGATGAAAGAAACGATCAACCGGTGGCGCAGCTCCTCGAGATGCTCGGTGAAAGGGACTTTGTCGTCAACTTCGAGCATCGCCGCTCTCCCGGTCCGGCGGAAGATTCTGCTCCGGAGCTGTGTCTTCGGGGGCCCCGGCATCGGCGGGCGTTTCGGTGTCGGCGGACGGTGGCGGCGGCTGGGGGGATGAACCGGCTTGGGTTTCGGGTCGGCTTTTCGGCTTGTCGCCGAAGGTGGCGGCCGAGAGGGTCGACTTCAGATCGGCGTTCATTTCGTTGAAGCTGCGTCGAACGTCGCTCAGGTCATCCTCGATGTCCAGGGACGACTTGAACTCGCTGGTGGCCTTGCGAAACTCTTTCAGGGCTCTTCCCAAACTGCGTCCCAGGTCCGGCAGCTTGCGCGGACCGATCACCACCAGGGCGATGGCGAGAATCATCAAGATTTCAGGCATTCCCATACCGAACATACGTTCATCTCCCCGCATGCCCATCGGCACGCTGAAGTCGGCACAGGGTTTTTCCCGTCGGCGGAAGGAACTTTGGAACCCTGCGGAATGGTTGCTAGTATAGATTTTCCAGGAGCCTGTCAAGGCGGCGCCGGAAGTGGTCCGTGGCAATAGTGTAACCGGGCTTGGCGCCGGCGCCTATCCCCGGGCCAGGGGGGATTCGATCCAGCCGGAACCGAGAACTTCCCGGCCGTGGTAAAAGACGGCGCATTGGCCCGGTGTGACGGCGGCCAGGGGGGCGTCGAAGCGCACCGTGGCCGCTTTTTCGCCTTCCATGGTCACCCGGGCCGGCTGCTCGACGCTGCGATAGCGAAGCCGCACCGAAACACGCAGGGTATCGCCGGCCGGTGGCTGGAGCCAACGCAGATCCGATACCCGGCACCCGCCGGTCATCAGGTCCCCGGCGCTGCCCACCACCAGGGTGTTGCGGGCTGCATCGATGCGGACCACATAGTAGGGCGCCGGACCGGGGCAGTTGATGCCACGGCGTTGCCCGATGGTGAAGGCGTGCAGTCCGTGGTGCTGCCCCAGGGGGCGCCCTGCCACATCCACGATGGGGCCGGGAAGGGGGGCCAGTCGGCCGGTTGCGGTGAGAAACGCCGCGTAATCGCCCCGGGGGACGAAACAAATGTCCTGGCTTTCCCGGGGGGGGCGCAGCATCAGGGCGGCTTCGGCCGCCTGGCGCTGGACCTGGGCCTTGGTGACGGCGCCGAGGGGAAAAACCGTCTTTTCCAGTTGGGCCTGGTTCAGGCGGGCCAGAAAGTAGGACTGGTCCTTGCGTCCATCGATTCCCTTGTAGAGGTGGAAGCCACCACCGCTGTCTCGCCCCTTGAGGGCGTAATGACCGGTGGCCAGGCGGCTGGCCCCCAGATTCAGGGCCTGCTGGAGGACCACGCCGAACTTGATGCGCGCATTGCAGCGCACGCAGGGGTTGGGGGTGCGGCCCAGGCGGTAGCTGTCGACAAAATTGTCCACCACCTCGCGCTGGAACGCCTCGCGGCAGTCGATGATGGCCAGCTCCACCCCCAGACGGGCCGCCAGACGCTCCAGGCGGTGGCGTTGATCGCCCACCTGGTCGACGGGTTCGTATCCGGTGATGAAATGCAGGGCCAGCAGCTTCTCGCCGGCGGCCTTGAGGCGCAGGGCGGCCACGGCGGAATCCAGGCCGCCGCTCAGGGCGATGGCGGTCAGTGCGGTCATGGGAGCAGATGGCGGGCCAGGGGCATCAGAGGAAGGTCTGCTGGATCGGTCGCACCTCCATGGCCCGGGTGGGGCAGGCCGGGATGCACAGCTCACAGACGCTGCAGCGTTTTTGCTCGAAGTGCACCTTCATGTCCGGCCGTGAGATGCTCAAGGCCCCGGTGGGGCAGACTGCCGTGCAGGCACCGCAATGGGTACACTTCTTGTTGTCGCGTCTGACTTCCTGGCTGGCATACTGAACCTGGACCCCCTGCGCCTTCAGGTAGCGCACCCCTTCTTTGAAATTCTTGCGCGATCCGCTCAACTCCAATACCAAAATGCCTTCCTGACGCGGAAGGATGGTGGCGTTGAGAATATTGAAGGTCAGGTCGTAATCCTTCGCCAGATAGCAGACGACGGGTTTTTTGGCCTCCGTTTCCGAAAACCGGAGGATCAGAATCTTGGAGTACACCGCGGCCTCCTGAAAATTCCTTTATTTTTAACGAGTGAAAAAATAAACTACCGGTGATTCAAGCAACTGTCAACCGGCCACCGCCGCCCGGGGGACGCGTCCCCCGGCCCCCGTCGGTCCCTTTGCGCGAGGCGTTGTTGCCATGAACCGAAACGCCTACATGACCACCGCCCTGGCCATCAAGGCCCTCTCGGGCCTCTCCGGGACCAAGGTGCGCCTGCACGGGGTTGATCAGGTGCCCTCGGGCGGGGTGATTTTTGTCCCCAACCAATTCACCCGGCTCGATATGTTGCTGGTGCCTTACCATCTTTTTCAGCTCACCGGCAAACCGGTTTGGTCCCTGGCCGAAGGGGAAGAATTCAACGGTGCGTGGGGGGCCTTTCTCAACCGGCACGGGGGCCAATCCCATCAAGCGCCGGACCGGGACCGGGTCATGGTCAAAACCCTGCTCACCGGGGAAGCCTCCTGGATCGTTTTTCCCCCCCGAAACAATCAGACCGATCGGCCGCCGGCTCCCGCCGCGACCCTGGCCCTGCGCACCGAGTTTTACCGCCAGCGGATCCGCGAGATGAACCGGGTGATCCCCGGGGAGGCCCGTCGCTTGGCCCAGCGCTACGGCCTGCTCTCCCCGGAAGCGGTGGCCGCGGCATCCACTTTCGTGGTGCCGGTCAACCTGACCTACTACCCCCTGCGGGGCCGAGATACCGTTCTCGGTGAACTGGCCAAGGGGCTGGTGGAGGGGCGCGGTGAGAGCCATCTGGAGGAGATCCTGGTTCAGGGAAGCCGATTGCTGGCCGGCGTGGACCTCGACCTGCGGTTCGGCGCCCCGATTCCGGTGGCCGGATACCTCCAGAGCCGGGTGGTGCGCGCCGACATCACCGCCCGGCGGGCCATTGATTTCGACGATCCCATCGCCTCGCGGGGCATGTTGCGCAAGACGGCCCATCGGATCATGGCGCGTTGTCAGGGGGTGATCTGCCGCCTGACCACCGTCAACCATGATCACCTCTTTGCCGCCATGCTTCGACGCCATCCCGCCAATGCCATGGAGGCTTCGGACCTGAGGCGCCGCGTATTTCTCGCCGCTTCGACCCTGCCCTTTGAAAAGATGGCGGTTCATCGACATCCGGCCCTCCTGGAGAACCAGGTGGATCTGCTCACCGATGATCATCGCGGCCGGACGGCGGATTTTCTCGCCCTGGCCCTGGCCCGGGGAAGCGTCCGTCAGGAGACCGACGGTTGGTTGGTGAAGACGGCGGAAGCACCGCTGGACGAAATATGTCGCGACATCAAGCGGCTGGGAGGATTGACGGCCGGACTCAGCGAAATCGCCGAGCAGCCCGAGCTGCGGGTACGCTACCGGGTGGGGCGCTGGCTGCGGGAACGGGCCGAGGCCGCTTACGAACGCGATTGGCACCGGTTCGACCAGGTGCCCGATCGGACGCCCAAGAACGTTGGGCGGCCGTGGTTTGCCCGCTCCGCCGCCCGCCGGCCGGGCGTTCTCCTAATCCATGGCTACATGGCGGCGCCGCTGGAGGTGGCCCAACTGGCCGCTCGCCTGGCCGCCGACGGCTACTGGGTGTATGCGCCACGGCTCAAGGGTCACGGGACGGCCCCGGAAGACCTGGCCGACTGCTCCCGCCACGACTGGATCGCCTCGGTGGACGAAGGGTATGCCATGCTGGCCAACTGCTGTCCCCGGGTGGTGGTGGGCGGTTTTTCCACCGGAGCCGGTCTCGCCCTGGACCTGGCGGCCCGGGGGTTGGCGGTTGCCGGCGTGTTCGCCGTTTGCCCCCCCTTTGTTCTCCATGATGGCGCCAGCCGCCTGGTGCCGGCGGTGGATGCGTGGAACAAGCTGCTGGACCGGGTCCGTGTCTCGACGGGCAAGATGGAGTTTGTTGAAAACCGTCCCGAAAATCCTCACATCAACTACAAGCGGAATCCCGTTCGAGGGGTGCGGGAGTTGTCACGCCTGATGGACGGCCTGGAGGACCGATTGGCCCGGATTACCGCGCCGGCTCTGGTGGTCCAGTCCCTGGGAGATCCGGTGGTGGATTACCGCGGCACCTGGCGTCTGTTCGACCGTCTCGAAACCGCGGACAGGGAATTTTTCCTTTTTCACTTCAATAGGCACGGGATTCTGTTGGGTGAAGGCGCCGATCGGGTCCACCGGGTGGTGGCCGAGTTCGTGGCCCGGGTGGCCTGACGGCACCGCGGGAACGATTTTTTACCGGTTTTCGGGATGTGGCAAGCTGTCTGACCGGGGGTTTGAAAAAAGCAGCGGGTATGGTATTCAATTCAGGTTGCAATCAGGGACATCACGGGGCGGGGAAAGGGTTGGTACGCCTGGCAGGATTCGAACCTGCGACCCACGGCTTAGAAGGCCGTTGCTCTATCCGACTGAGCTACAGGCGCCAAGCGCATGAAAATGTGCCCCATGGTTAGCACAGGGGCGGGCTGCTGTGCAATACTTGATCGAAATTGGACATGATTTTCGGGAAACGGCGGCGGGCGGTCCGACCGGTTCCATGAACAGGCGATGACGAGAAAAAAAACCAAAGAAGAAACGGCGGCGGCCGACGAAAAGGCGGTTGTCCGGTATGATCCGCTGCAGCGCTACCTGGCCGAGATCAGCCGTCATCCGCTGTTGACCCGGGAGCAGGAACTGGATTTGGGCGCGCGGGTTCACGATGACAACGACCCCGAGGCGGCTTACCTGCTGGTGACGTCCAACCTGCGGCTGGTGGTCAAGATCGCCCTGGAATTCCAGCGGGTCTGGATGCAGAACCTCCTCGACCTGATCCAGGAGGGAAACATCGGCCTGATGCAGGCGGTGAAGAAATTCGACCCCTACAAGAACGTGAAGTTTTCCTACTACGCCTCCTTCTGGATCAAGGCCTACATCCTCAAATTCATCATGGACAACTGGCGTCTGGTGAAGATCGGCACGACCCAGGGGCAGCGAAAGCTTTTTTTCAAGCTCAAGAAGGAAAAACAGCGCCTCATCGACCAGGGCTTCGATCCCAAGCCCAAGCTGCTCAGCGAGCGGTTGGGGGTCTCGGAACGCGAGATTGTCGACATGGACCAGCGCCTGGACGGATGGGACGTGTCCCTGGACGCGCCGCTGAAAGACGATTCGGACACCGAACGCATCGAGTTCGTCAGCAACGAGGAGTCGGCTTCGGTGGAAGACGAGGTGGCGAAAAAACAAATGGCCTCGCTGTTGCACGAGCGCATCGCCGAGTTTCGCAAGGAAATGACCGAAAGAGAACTGGAGATTTTTGACCAGCGGATTTTTTCCGATTCTCCGGCCACCTTGCAGGACATCGGCGACCGCTATGGGATTTCCCGGGAGCGGGTGCGGCAGGTGGAAAAAAATATCATTCGCAAGATGCGAGCTTATTTCAAGCAGGAGATTCCTGATTTTGAAGCCTATTCGGAAGAAGACATCGGCGACTGAGCTCCGACCGGCGCTGGCCCGCTCCGGGGTTCTCTGGATGTTGGCGGGGGTCTGGCTCCTGGCGGCGGCCTGCGGCCGGCCGGCTTTCTCCGCCAACGTGACCCGGCCGGAAATGAAGCCGTCCATCGACTGCACGGGCAAGTATTTCAACTATATGCTTGCCCAGCAGGAGGAAAGGCGCGGCAATTGGAAACAGGCGGTGGCGTTTCTCCAGAAGGCCATCGTCTGTGACCCGGATTCCTCATACCTCCGTCGCGAGCTGGCCATGGTGCGCGTGCACCAGAAGGATCTGCCCGGCGCCGTGCAGGTGTTGGAAGATCTGCTCCACCGTGACCCGAAAGACGAGGCCGCGTGGATGCTGCTGGCGCGGATCCAGCAGCAGGCCGGAGAACAGGCCGCGGCCCGGTCTTCCCTTGAACGGGCGCTGGCGCTGGACCCGGAGCGGCGCGATGCCTATCTGTTGCTGGGCCACATGTATCTGGAGGATGAAAACTGGACAGCGGCTCAGGCGATTTTTGAGCAGTTCGTGGAGCGGTTTCCCGAGGTGTTCGCCGGTCATTTTTTCCTGGCCCGGATCTACGAGACCCAGGGGCGCTTCGCCGACGCCCTGGCCACCTACCAGCGCAGCATCGAGCTGGATCCATCCGAGGAAGAGGCCCGTTACGCGTTGATCCGGCTATACCAGCGGATGGAAAAGGGCGACGAGGCGGTCGGCCAGTATCAGAAACTGTTGGCCGACAATCCCCACAACGCCCGTGCTGGACTGGCCCTGGCCCTGCATTACCACCGCGAGGGCCTCGGTGAGCAGGCCGCCGATCTCATGGCGCGCTTCGGTCGGCGCAGCCTCGATGACCCGGAAGTCATCGGCGTCCTGGTCCGTTTCTACCTCGAAGACGACGCTGATCCCCGGGAGGCACAGATCCTGCTCGACGGGATGCTGGCTGTGGCGCCCGAAAGTTCCGATTTGCATTATCTGTCCGGAATCGTGAATGATCGGCTCGGAAAAGACGACGATGCGATTCACCATTTCAAGCAGGTCAATCCCCAGTCGCAGTTCTACGAAGATGCCGCGGTCCAGTTGGCCTATCTCTTCCAGAAGAACCAGCGCACGGCCGAGGCGGTGGATTTCATGACCGAGGCGATTCAACACTACCCTGAAAACACCTATTTCCGTCTTTATCTCGGTGGGTTCTACGAGGAACTGGAGCGGTATGCCGAGGCGGAAAAGACCCTGTTGGAGGCCCTGGCCCTGGAGGCCGAGAACGTCCGAATCCTCTTTCGTCTCGGGGTGGTCTACGACAAGTGGGGCCGGCGGCCCGAGTGCATCGAGCGCATGAAGCAGGTGATTGCCCTGGATCCCCAACACGCCAATGCCCTCAACTACCTGGGCTATACCTACACCGAGATGGGGGTGCAACTCGAGGAGGCCGAGCAGTTGATCCAGCGGGCCCTGGCCCTCAAGCCCGACGACGGGTATATCACGGACAGTCTTGGATGGGTCTATTTTAAACAGGGTCGTTTTCAGGAAGCCTTGACGGTGCTTGAACGCGCCAGCCGGCTGGCCCCCGAGGACCCGGTCATTCTCGAGCACGTGGGCGATGCCCATCGCCAGGTGGGGCAGGTCCAGGAGGCGGTGGAATACTACCGCCGGGCCCTGGAGCGCAAAACCACCCAACGCCAACCACTGATCGACAAGCTGCGGGAGCTGGGAGTCGATGCATCCTGACCGCACCATGCCCGTCCGTCCACAGGCGGTTGCGTCCCGTTCCCGGCCGGGATCCCGGTCCCTGTGGCCGGCGATGATCACCGGGATCGCCGTGCTGGTCTGGATGACGGGATGCGCCGTTCGACGGCCCGCGACGCTTCCGCCCCCCATACCGTCAGAGAGCGCCGAAACGGTTCTCGCCCGGGCCCGGGGAATCAATCAAGGCCTGGAGGCCTTCAAGGGGGTCGGCCGGCTGGAGATCGAGACCCCCGAGTTTCGCCGTGCCGGGCGGGCCGCCTGGGCCGGCCGTCTGGCGGGACCGAAGTTCCGGCTGGACCTCATGGGGGCCGGGCTGCCCGCGGCCAGCCTCTCCGGGGACGGCCAACGCCTCTACTGGCGCCAATCCGCCGATGGAGACGTGCAGTCGCAGGCGGCCACCAATCCCCGCCTGGACGATCTGCTGGGGTTGCCGCTGACGGTTTCCGACCTGTTGCATGCCATGGCCGGTCGCCTGCCCGAGATGCCTTATCAGCGGACCAGTGTTCACCCCGGCGCCTCGGCGGATCGGTGGCACCTGGTGTTCTACGACCACTTCGGCACCCCCCGGATCCAGGCGGCCCTGGAAGACGAGGGGCGGCAAATCCGCCGATTGGCCCTTTACCGCACCGATGGCAGCCTGGGCTACCGGGTCGATTATCAGGACGAACAAGTGGCCGGTGCCTATCGACTCCCCCATCGGATCGAAGTGGGCGACGGGCAAAGCACCTGCCGGATCCAGGTGGACCGCTGGTGGCCCGATGCCGCGTTGAACGATGGGGTTTTCGTCCTCGCTCCGGCGCGTCCTTAACCCTTCAATTTCCCGAAGATCGATCATGGCCCCAACCCTTCTCTCGCCCCTGGAGGCGCGGCTTCGAGACATCCGACGCCAACTGGATGATTCGGAACGGCACCGTTTTTCCGCTCTGGCGACCTCCAGTGACCAGGCCCGGCGCCGTTGCCATGAAGCGCGCCTGGATCACGATTACCGGCAGGCCTTCGCCGTGGACGTCGATCGCATCCTGCACTCCCGCAGTTACACCCGTTACATCGACAAGACCCAGGTTTTTTACCTCATCCGCAACGACCACATCACCCACCGGGTGCTGCACGTGCAGCTCGTCTCCAAGATCGGCCGTACCATCGGCCGTTTTCTCCGGCTCAACGAAGATCTCATCGAGGCCATCGCTCTCGGTCACGACATCGGCCACGCCCCCTTCGGTCACGACGGGGAACGGATCCTCTCGGAGCTGTGCCTGGCCCATGGGATCGGCCATTTCTTGCACAACATCCAGAGCGTCCAGTTCCTCGAACGCGTGGAGCGCAAGGGGCGTGGGTGGAACCTGACCCTTCAGACCCTCGACGGGATCCTGGCCCACGATGGGGAAGTCCACGATCAGCACCTGACCCCCTGCGGCGCCAAAAGCTTAGATGATCTCGAAACCGAAATGGCCGCCAAGCGCCTTCAGCCGGAGCGGCGAATCACGCCTATGACCATGGAAGGGTGCGTGGTGCGCATGGCGGACACCATCAGCTACGTCGGACGCGACATCGAGGATGCCATCCGGTTGGGGGTGGTGGCGCGGGAAGAGATCCCGGAGGAGTGCGCCCGGGTGCTGGGACGCACCAACGGGGCCATCGTTTACAGCCTGGTGACCGATATTCTGGCCAACAGCCACGGCCAACCCTATCTGAGTTTCAGCGGCGAAGTCTCAGCGGCCTTGAAGCGTCTGAAGGCGTTCAATCTGGAGCGGATCTACCTCAACCAACGGATCAAGTGCCACGGCCGTCGCATCGCGGAGCTTTTTCACCTGCTCTTCGAGCGTTATCTGTCCGATATCCTTCAGGAGCGTCGTGATTCGGTCATTTTTCGCAGTTTTTTGCACGACATGGCACCGGAGTATCTGACCCGGCATCGGCCGGCGGAGATCGTCCGGGACTTCATCGCCGGGATGACCGATCGCTATTTTCTGGCGCAATGCCCGCCCGAGCTGCGGCCGGAGCCCGTCACCTGGCCGGTGGGGCGCCCCGAAACGGCGGCGGACTGAAGGTCATGGAAAGCGCTGAGCGCACCTACCGGCGCATCGTCAGCGGGACCCTGGCAACGGCTTACCGAGTGGTGGTGTGCGAAACCGACCTGCAGATCTACAGCGGTGCACCGTTGGCCGAAATCGCCCGGGAAACGGTGCTGGCGCTCAGGGGGCATCTGGAGGGCTATATCCGGCGTCACGCCGATTTTATCCATACCCTGACCCCCTGGCCCCTGGATGATCCGTCACCGCCCGTGGTGCGGGCCATGATCCGAGCGGGGCGCCGGGCCGGCGTCGGTCCCATGGCGGCGGTGGCCGGCGCCATCGCTCAGGGGGTCGGAGAGGCACTGCTGCAACACGGGCCCGAGGTGATCGTGGAGAACGGCGGGGACGTTTTTCTTCAGACGGCATCTCCGGTGGTCATCGGGTTGTTTGCCGGCGCCAGCCCCCTGAGCCTCAAGGTGGGACTTCGGCTGCCGGGAGACAACGGTCCCCTGGCGGTCTGCACCTCTTCGGGGACCCTGGGGCACAGCCGCAGTTTCGGCCGGGCCGACGCCGCGTGCATCCTATGCCCCGATGCCGCCTTGGCCGACGCCGCCGCCACCGCGGTGGGAAACCGGGTCCAGAATCCGTCGGACATTGCTTCCGCCCTCGAAGCGGCGCGGCGGATCGAGGGGGTCAGCGGCGCGGTGGTGATTTGCGGCGAGCGTATCGGTGCCTGGGGAGCGGTGGAGCTGGTGCCCCTTCACCTTCGTGCCCCTTCCGGCGACCGTTCAGCCGCCGGGGGAAAAAGGGGTTGAGTTTTACCCTGATAGAAATTAATGTATCGAATTTAAGAGGAGTTCATTCCAACCGACCACAGCCGGATGCGGCGGTTGGATCTTATTGAAGGGGGCTTTTGAATGAGAAAAATGAAGATTGTTCTGTGGCTCGTGGTTCTCGCTGTCCTGGCCGTGGTGGTCTGGCAGAATCAGGCGTTTTTCATGATGCGTCAGAGTTTTCATGTCAATCCCGGGATTGCCGGTCCCTACGTGACCCCCGAGTTGCCCATCGTCGTCATTTGCGCCGGGTTGTTTCTCATCGGCTTTTTGATCGCCTACATCTACGGGCTGTACGGTTACTTCAAGCAGAACAAGACCATCAAGCATCTCAACGCCACGGTGGCCGCCCAGACAGAAGAGATCCAGAATTTGCAGCGCGAACTGGAGGCGCTCCAGCCGCCACCCGTCACCGCTGGCGTCGCCGATCCGACACCGGCTCCGGAAGCGCCCGCCGCCGATGCCTGATGCGCCGTGAAGCGTCGTGTCGCGCCGGTGTCCGCTGGATGCCGGCGTTGTTTCACCTCTCCTGCCCGTTCCCGCGCACCGATACCTGAAACCGCCATGACCCCCAAACCCACCCCGATGATCGAGCAGTACCTGGCCATCAAGGAAAGGTACCCCGACGCCATCCTGTTTTATCGCATGGGGGATTTCTACGAGATGTTTTTCGAGGACGCCCGGACGGCCTCCAAGGCCCTGGACATCGCGCTGACCTCCCGCAACAAGAACGACCCGAACCCGGTGCCCATGTGCGGAGTCCCTTACCGGGCCGTGCAGGGGTATTTGGCCCGGCTCATCGCCCAGGGGTTCAAAGTGGCCATCTGCGATCAGGTGCAGGATCCGGCTGAGGCCAAGGGGCTGGTGGATCGGGACGTGGTCCGGGTGGTGACCCCGGGGATGATCCTGGAAAACGAGATGCTCGATGCCCGGACGGACAATTTCCTGGTGGCGGTGGTCAACAACGGTGGGACCTGGGGGATTAGTCACCTGGACATCTCCACGGGGACGTTTCGCGCCACTGAAAGCGATGACGCCGAAACGGTGGCCGACGAGATCCGGCGGGTGGACCCCAGCGAGATCCTCATGCCCCGTCAGGCGGAGCACGATGCTTCGTACCAGCCGCTGCGGCGGGCCGCGGAACGGGCCCCGGTAACGTATCGCGACGATGCCGTTTTTGACATCGGTCCCGCGCGCCGTCGGCTCCTGAAGCAGTTCGGCACCGTTTCCCTGGAGGGGTTCGGGTGCGAACAGTTGACGGCGGCGGTCCAGGCGGCCGGGGCGCTTATCGACTACGCCCGGGAGACCCAGAAACAGGCTGTTGCCCATCTGACGGGGCTTTCCACCTACCGCCTGGGCAACGGCCTGATCATCGACGATATCAGTTGTCAGAACCTTGACCTGGTGCGCAACGCGCGCACCGGGCGCCGTCAAGGGAGCTTTCTCGGGGTCATCGACCGGACGGTGACCGCCATGGGTGCCCGGCGGATGGTTCACTGGATGCGCTATCCGTTGCGTGACCGTGCCGCCATCGAAGCCCGCCTGGACGCGGTGGCCGAGGCCCTGACGCGGATCGACATCACCCGCCGGGTACGGGAAGCGTTCCGGGCGGTGGGCGATCTGGAGCGCCTCGGGGCCAAGATCGCCATGGGACAGGCCAACGCCCGGGACCTGTTGGCGCTGAAGGGATCGTTGCAGGCCCTGCCGACCATCGTGGCCGACCTGGCCCAATTTGCCAGCGATCTGCTCCGCCTCGAGGGAAACTGGCAGTCGCTGGAAGTCCTGGCGGCCGAGCTGGAACGGGCCGTGAGCGAAAACGCCCCCCCGACCATCAATGACGGCGGCATGATCAAAACAGGGTATGATTCCCGGCTCGACGAACTCATCGACATCAGCCGCGATGCCAAGGGGCACCTCGTGCGCATCGAGGCCCGGGAGCGCCAGGCCACCGGCATCGGTTCCCTCAAGGTGCGCTTCAACAAGGTGTTCGGCTACTACATCGAGGTGCCCAAGGCCCAGACGGACAAGGTGCCGCTGAGTTATGTGCGCAAGCAGACCCTGGTCAACGCCGAACGCTACATCACCGAAGATCTCAAGACCTTCGAGACCAAGGTGCTGGGGGCCGAGGAAAAACGCGCCGCGCTGGAGCTGGAGATCTTCAACGCCCTGCGGCACCGGGTGATCGATCAGGGGACGCGGCTGAAGGCGGCGGCCGACGGCCTGGCCCGCATCGATTGCCTGCTGGCCCTGGCGGAAGTGGCCGGCCGCAACGACTACTGCCGGCCCACCATCACCGAGGATGGACGGATCCGCATCGTGGACGGCCGTCACCCCGTGGTGGAAAAGATGATTCCCGGTGAGCGTTTTGTGCCCAACACGGTGGAACTGGACAACGAGGAACATCAAGTGTTAATCATCACCGGGCCCAACATGGCCGGCAAGTCCACCGTGTTGCGCCAGGTCGCCCTGATGGTGCTCATGGCCCAGATGGGCGGATTCGTGCCGGCCCGGGAGGCGACCATCGGCCTTTGCGACCGGATCTTCACCCGGGTGGGGGCCCTGGACAACCTCGCCCAGGGACAGAGCACTTTCATGGTGGAGATGCAGGAGACGGCCAATATCCTGCACCATGCCAGCGCCGAGAGCTTGGTGATTCTGGACGAAATCGGCAGGGGGACCAGTACCTTCGACGGTTTGAGCATTGCCTGGGCCGTGGCCGAGTACCTGCACGATCTGGGCGGAAAGGGCGTCAAGGCACTGTTTGCCACCCATTATCATGAGCTGACCGAATTGGCCCGTTGCAAGTCACGGGTCAAAAACTTTCACATCACCGCCAAGGAATGGAACGACGAGGTGATCTTTCTGCGGAAACTGGCTCCCGGGCCCACCAATCGGAGCTACGGCATCCAGGTGGCGCGGTTGGCCGGAATTCCACCGGCGGTGATCCGGCAAGCCAAGAAAATCCTGTACCGCATCGAAAGCGGGCAGGCGCCGGTGACCGGCGAAGCGACCTGCGACGCTCTCGCCGAAGCGTCCAAAGATCACAAGCCGGTGCAGATGGATTTGTTCAGCTCTCCGGAATCAGCGGTAATTGAAGCGCTCAAGGCCCTGGACGTGACCCGCATGACGCCGCTGGAAGCCTTGAACGCCTTGAATCGGCTCCAAAAAAAACTCGGGCCATGACACCGTGGGCCCTCTGACGGAACCATGATATCATCGATTCCTCCCTATCACCGTTGCCGCTTCCATGGGCGTTGCCTTCGGAACATGGTCGCCGTGCTGCTGATGCTGGCCCTGATCGGGGTCACGTCGGCGGAGGCCGCCAGCCGGGTCGAAACCCTCTTTTACGAAGCCGAGGCCTGCCAGAGGGAGTTGAAAGCGGATTCGGCCCGGCAAAAATACCGGCATCACTGGTTGCGGTGTATCGACAAGTTCAAAGACGTCTACCGGCAGGATCCCGACGGTAAATGGGCACCGGCGGCCCTGTACCGGGCCGGTGCCCTCTACCTTGAACTGGCGCGGTTCAGCGGCAGCGATGCCCACGAACGTGAAGGCGTCGACCTGCTTCAACGGCTGGTGCGCCGCTTCGAGCGAAGCGCCTATCGACCCAAGGCGCAAGCCCTCCTCGGCGCTGCCGTCAAGCCTTCGGCGCCCCGGGCCAAAGAGCCGGCGCCGGCCAAAAACACCAAGCCGGCCCCGGCCCCAGCGCCGGCCCCGGCGAAGGCGCCCGTCACCCGTCCCGCCAACGGCGCGCCGGCCACGGTGGAGAGCCTGCGTTTCTGGTCCAATCCGAACTACACCCGGGTCGTGGTGGACATGGACGAGGCCACGGCCTATCGGCATCACCTGCTGAAAAAGGATCCGGAAATCGGCAAGCCCCAGCGGCTGTTCATCGATCTTGAACGCAGCCGGCTCGGCAGAGACCTTCAGCGTCAGATCCCCATCAATGACGATTTGCTCATGGACGCCCGGGCCGGCCAGTACGATACGGACACCGTCCGGGTGGTGGTGGATATCAAGTCGTTCAAGACCTACAAGATTTTTTCCCTCAACAACCCGTTTCGGATCGTCATCGACGTCTGGGGACAAGGGGGAGATGCCTTGGCGACGGCCAAACCGTCCACGGCGGCTCCGGCCCCGGCGGGATCGGTGGCCCGGATCGCCGATCCCGGCAAGCTGTCCCCCGGGGCGTTGGCCCGGCAGTTGGCCCTGGGCGTGGGGCGTATCGTCATCGATCCGGGCCACGGGGGAAAGGATTTCGGCGCGCCGGGATACCTCAAAGGGGTTCACGAAAAGCACGTGGTGCTGGATATCTCCAAGCGCCTGGCAAAGAAGCTCAAGGCACGCCTGGGCTGCGAAGTCATCCTCACCCGCGACACGGACCGGTATCTGACCCTGGAGGAGCGCACCGCCATCGCCAACACCCGCAACGCGGACCTGTTTGTTTCCATCCACACCAACGCCGCCCGCAATCGCCGCGCCTACGGCATCGAGACGTTTTTCCTCAACCTGGCCACCGATGACGACGCCATCCTGGTGGCCGCCCGGGAAAATGCCACCAGCGAGAAGAACATCAGCGATCTTCAGAAAATTTTGCTCGATTTGATGCAAAACGCCAAGATCAACGAGTCCAGCCGGCTCGCCTGCCACGTCCAGGGCGCCCTTTATGGCCACATGAAAGACCGGTACAAACAGGTTCGTGACAAGGGGGTCAAACAGGCGCCCTTCTATGTGCTTCTGGGCGCTCAGATGCCGGCCGTCCTCGTGGAAACCTCCTTCATCAGCAACCAGCGCGAATGCCAGCGCCTCATCGATCCCAAGTACCAGGATCACCTGTGCGAAGGGATCGTGGCCGGCATCGAGGCGTACATGCGGGAGACCAACCCGACGGCCTTCCGGCAGCAGTCGGGCAAGAAGGGATGAATCGAAACCGGAAATTTGAAACTGGAGCGCTCACCTCCGTAACACGCAACCAAAGGAGTTTTCCCATGGCTTACGACAATCTCATCTATGACGTGTCCGACGGCATCGCCACCGTCACCTTTAATCGACCCAAGGCTCTCAACGCGCTGAATCGCGAACTGCTCAACGAGTTCACCGCAGCCCTGGAGCAGACGGCCGCCGACCCGGCGGTGCGGGTTCTGGTGTTGACCGGGGCCGGTGAAAAGGCCTTCGTGGCCGGGGCCGACATCACCGAGATCGCCCGCTGCACCCCGCTTCAGGCCAAGCGCTTCTCCGCTCTGGGCCAGGCGGCCATCAACCGGCTCCAGGCCCTGGAGATTCCGGTGATCGCGGCCGTCAACGGCTTCGCCCTGGGGGGCGGCACCGAGATGGCCCTGGCCTGCGATTTCATCTACGCCTCCGAAAAGGCCCGCTTCGGCCTGCCGGAAATCACCCTGGGCATCATCCCCGGTTTCGGGGGCACCCAGCGTCTGCCCCGGCTCATCGGGGCCAATGCGGCCAAGGAACTTATCTTCACCGGCCGGATGATCAATGCCGAAGAGGCAATGCGTCTGGGCATCGTCAACCGGGTCTGTCCTCCCGAGGGGCTGATGGAAGCCGTGCTGGAAACCGCCCGGGCCATCGCCGCCAAGGGCCGCGTTTCCCTGCGAGCCGCCAAGCAGGCCATCAACCGGGGATTGAACGTGGACCTGGCCAGCGGGTGCAATCTGGAGGTGGACGCCTTCGCCCTCTGCCTGGCCAGCCCGGATGCCAAGGAGGGAACCAGCGCCTTCTTGGAGAAGCGCCAAGCTGTTTTTTCCGGTGGATACGAGGACTGAGGCCGGAAAAAAGAATTGACAAGAATCGCTGATCCCGGTTATGGAGTTTCGGAAATTGGAACCGCGTTCAGCGGAGGGGCCTAACGCGATGTACTGCACCAGCCGATACTTTACCTTTTATGGCTTTTATGGGTACTTCTTTACGAAGTCTACCCATGGACCGGCGCGGTAGCAGAAACGACAGCAAGCCGATACAAGCCATGGGTGGACGCCACACGGTGACTCCCATGGCTTTTTTTTGCTTGAAAGGGGCTGCGGGAACCACCGTAGCCCCTTTTTTGATGTCTTGCCCATACATCTTGCCAGGAGGAACCGATGATCTACGATGTGGAGTACGAAACCATGCCCCGGGAGGCCCTGGAAGCCATCCAGCTCCGACGCCTCAAAACGACCCTGGAACGGGTCTGCGCCACGGTCCCCTTCTACCGGGAACGGATGGCCACCGCCGGCATCAAACCCCGGGACATCCAGCGCCTCGATGACATTCGCCACATCCCCTTTACCACCAAGCAGGACCTGCGCGACAACTACCCCTTCGGCATGTTTGCCGTGCCCATGGACACGGTGGTGCGCATCCACGCCTCCTCCGGCACCACCGGCCAGCCCACGGTGGTGGGTTACACAGCCCGGGATGTGAATACCTGGGCCACCTTGATGGCCCGCGCGCTGGTGGCCGGAGGCGCCACCGCCAACGACATCATCCACAACGCCTACGGTTACGGATTGTTCACCGGCGGGCTGGGGGTCCATTACGGGGCCGAGAAACTCGGCGCTTCGGTGATCCCGGTCTCCGGCGGCAACACCAGGCGACAGATTTTGATCATGCGCGATTTCAAGCCCACCGTCATCACGGCCACCCCCAGCTACGTCCTGCACCTGGCCGAGGTGGCCGAGGAAATGGGGGTTTCGTTCAAGGATCTGAGCTTCAAGTTCGGCATTTTCGGCGCGGAACCGTGGTCGGAGAAGATGCGCCAGGAGATCGAGCGCAAGCTCAACATCACTGCCGTGGACATTTACGGTTTGAGCGAAGTGATCGGCCCCGGGGTGGCCATCGAGTGTCATGAAGCCAAGAAGGGGTTGCATATCTTTGAGGATCATTTCCTGCCCGAGATCATCGATCCGGCCAGCGGCGAGGTGCTGCCGCCGGGGGAGACCGGCGAGCTGGTCTTCACCTCCCTGACCAAGGAGGCCTTCCCGGTGATTCGCTACCGCACCCGGGACATCACCAGCCTCAACCCCGAACCGTGTGTTTGCGGCCGGACCCACGTGCGCATGAACCGGGTGAGCGGCCGCAGCGACGACATGCTCATCATCCGCGGGGTCAACGTTTTCCCCTCCCAGATCGAGAGCATTCTGATGGAAACCAGCGAGGTGGCACCCCATTACCAGTTAGTGGTGGACCGCGAGGAGAACCTCGACACCCTCACCGTGCGCGTGGAGGTGGGGGAGGGGCTTTTTTCCGACGAGGTGCGCCAGCTCCAGGCCCTCGAACGCCAGATCAGCAAAAACATCAAGGAGACCCTCGGCGTTTCGGCCAAGGTCAAGCTCGTCGAGCCCCACACGATCCAGCGCAGCGAGGGCAAGGCGGTGCGCGTCATCGACAACCGCAAGATTTGAGGTAAAAGGAGAGCCGCCATGCATGCACAGCAGATTTCGATCTTTCTGGAGAACAAGGCTGGCCGTCTGGCCGAGGTGACGGGGATCCTGGCCGCGGCCGGCGTGAACATCCGTGCCCTGGCCTTGGCCGACACGTCGGACTTCGGCGTGTTGCGTCTCATCGTTGACGACAACCAAAAGGCCGAAAATGCCCTGAAACAGGGAGGCCTCACCGTGAGCAAGACCGACGTGGTGGCCGTGGCGGTGGACGACCGGCCCGGCGGTCTGCACCACATCCTCGAGTTGCTCCAGAACGCCGGTATCAACGTGGAGTATATGTACGCCTTTGTTCAGCACAGTGGTGCCAACGCGGTGATGATCTTCCGCTTCGACCAGCCCGACGATGCCCTCAAGGTGTTGACCGCCGACGGGCTGAAGGTGATCGAAGGCCGGCGATTGTACACGATGTAACTGCTGTCCCTTGTCCGCGCCGGCCTCGGGGTCGGCGGAAAGGAGAACGCCATGAAGCGCAAACCGTGCCTGAAGTGGAACCCCCGTGGGATGTGGACGGTGGTCTTGCTCGCCGTCTTGATCGCCGCGCCGGCCCTGGCGGCGGATGTTTACAGGATCGGCGGGCTTTTTTCCGTCACCGGCCCCGCCTCTTTTCTCGGCGACCCGGAAAAGCGTAGTCTGGAGATGGCGGTGGCGGAGATCAACGCCGACGGCGGCATCGACGGCAAAATGCTCGAAGCGGTGATCTACGATACCGAGGGTGATCCCCAGAAAGCCGTATCGGGAATCAACAAGCTGATCAACAAGGACAAGGTGCTGGCCATCATCGGCCCCAGCACCACCCCGGCAACCCTGGCGGTCAAAAATTTCGCCGAGCGGGCCAGGATTCCGCTGATCAGTTGCGCCGCTGGTATCGCCATCACCGAGCCGGTGACGCCCTGGACTTTCAAGACGGCCCAGAACGACGCGTTGGCCGTGGCGTCGGTCTATGCCCACATGAAAAACCGGGGCGTGGAAAAAATTGGTTTGCTCACCGTGGCCGATGCCTTCGGTGAGAGCGGCAAGCAGCAGCTTGAACAACAGGTCGGAAACTACGGCCTGCGGATCGTGGCGGTGGAGAGTTTCGGCGGCAAGGACACCGACATGACGGCGCAATTGACCAAGATCCGGGCGGCGGGTCCGGACGCCATCGTCTGCTGGGGCACCAACCCCGGGCCGGCGGTGGTGGCCAAGAACATCCGCCAGTTGCAAATTGACGTGCCGCTCTACCAGAGCCACGGGGTGGCATCGCCCAAGTTCATCGAGCTGGCCGGGGAGGCGGCCGAGGGCATTTGCCTGCCCACCGGCAAGATCCTGGTGGCGGGGCTGCTGCCGGTGGACGATCCCCAAAAGGAGATGCTCAACGACTATATCCTGCGCTACACCGAGACCCAGAAGATGCCTGTCTCCGGCTTTGGCGGGTATGCCTGGGATGCGATGCATCTGTTGGCCGAGGCGATGCAAGGCGCCGGGGGCGACCGAAACAAGATTCGGGACAACCTGGAAAAAATCGACCACTTTCCGGCGGTGAGCGGCGTCTTTCGCTTCTCCCCCGACGACCACAACGGACTGGGCCCCGAGGCCTTCGTCATGGTGCGCATCGAGGGGGGCATCTGGAGCCTGGAGCGTTGAGGCGTCTTTTCTCCATGGCCTGAGGTGTTTTCCCGTAATTTGTCAATATTCGACCGGTCGAGACGGGTCCGACGGGTCTGACCGGCCGGACTGTGAACAATCCGCGACTGAAAAAACGGTTCGCTCATGCAAGAGATCTTGCAATACCTTTTCTCCGGCATCACCAGCGGGGCCATCTATGCGGTGATCGCCCTGGGATTCTCGATGCTCTACAACAGCACGGATCTCATCAACTTTGCCCACGGCGAGTTTGTCATGCTCGGGGGGTTAACGCTGGTGACCCTCTGGGCCGGCCTGGGGTTGCCGCTGGTGGTGGCGTTGCTGTTGAGTGTGGTCGCCGTGGCGGTGGTGGGCGCCGCGTTCCAGCGCCTGGCCATCGCCACGGTGAAAAATCCCCATCCCATCGTGTTGGTGATCATCACCGTGGGGACTTCGATTTTGCTGCGGGGGGTGGCCATGGTCGTCTGGGGCAAGGATTCCCACAGCGTACCGTTTTTCAGTAACCATGCCCCCATCGATATCGCCGGCGCCAAGTTGCTGCCCCAGAGCCTGTGGATTTTCGCCATTGCGGCGGTGATCATCGTGGCCTTGCAGTTTTTCTTCAAGGCCACCTTGACCGGCAAGGCCATGGAAGCCTGCGCGGTGAGCCGGCGCGCCGCTTGGCTCACCGGGATTCCCACCGGGCGGATGAACCTACTGGCCTTCATCATCAGCACCGGCAGCGGCGCGGTGGCCGGGGCCATCATTGCGCCCATCACCATGTGCAGCTACGACATGGGCACCATGCTGGGACTCAAGGGGTTCTGCGCCGCCATGCTCGGCGGCCTGGGAAGCCTCTGGGGGGCTCTGGCGGGCGGTTTTCTCCTCGGCATCCTTGAAGCCGCCGGGGTGGGGCTGTTTTCCTCCGGCTACAAGGATGCCATCGCCTTCGTGTTGTTACTGCTCATCCTCTACGTGAAACCCTCCGGGTTGCTGGGCAGCGCCAAGGTGCAGCGGTTCTGATTGCTGCTGGAGACCGACCCGTGCCCATCAGGGGCACGCAGGTTGCGGGTAAACAGCTTGCGGCCCCTTTGGCAGGATGTTATTTCAATAAAAAATTTTCATGCGCCTGAAACGGTCTCTACTCCGGCGGGCGCTTCTCCGGTGCCCGCCGGGGGAGGCGGTGGCTCCGGTCCGGCGCCGCCCTTCAACGGACAAAGGATTCTTCATGAAGCTGATGACTGCCGCCGAGGCTGTTCGCACTTTGATCAAGGATGGGGATCAGATTGCCCTGGGAGGGTTTACGGTCAATCGAAATCCGATGCTGATGGCCCGGGAGATGATTCGGCAGGGCAAACGCCACCTCTATTTGGTGGTTCACTCTCACGGTCAGGCGCTGGAGCTGCTCGTGGGGGCCGGATGTGTTCAACGGGTCGAGATCGCCTACGGCGGGGTCGGTCGCTTCGCCCCCACCGGGTTTCGTTTCAAGAAGGCCTTTCTGGAAAAAAAGATCGAGGTCGAGGACTACTCCAACCTCCAGATGACGCTGCGGTTCATGGCCGGCGCCATGGGAATGCCCTTCGTGGTGACCCGATCCGGACTGGGCACCGATATCGTTCGGCTTTCCGGCTTTTCCCCCGAAAGCCGCGGCCAGGGCCGGGTCCCGCGGCAGAAGCTCACCCTTCTGAAGGATCCCTTCGATCCCGACGGGGCCGACGTCGTGGCGTTGCCGCCGTTGAATCCCGATGTGGCGCTGGTTCACGCCCAGTATGTGGGGGAGGCGGGAACCTGTCGTTTCTGCGGGTTGACGTTTGCCGACATCGAGCAAGCCAAGGCCGCCAAGACGGTGATCGTGACCTGCGAGGAGATCGTCCCCGAAGCGTATTTGCGGCGGGAGCCGGACCGCAACAGCCTGCCGCCTTTTCTCGTCGATGCGGTGGTCGCCGCCCCCTTCGGGGCTCATCCCACCGCCTGCCACCAGTTCTACGATTACGATCCGAAGCACATGAATCTCTTCAAACAGATCGCCCGGGACGATGATCGGTTCAAGGCCTACCTCGACGAATGGGTCTATCCCTTCGATAGCCAGGAGGCCTATCTGGAGCGGGTTGGCGTGAGGGATCTGCTGGAAATCCGGGCCAATCCCGGCTGGGGTTATGCCCCCGGCCTCGACAGGCGTTAGGGATCAGAAGATGGGAATCTATACCGCAACGGAAATCATGGCGCTCAGTGCGGGCCGGTTGGTGCACAACGGGGACATCCTTTTCGCCGGAACCGGCTTGAGCATGCTGGCGGCGACGGTGGCCAAACGGATTCATGCCCCGGAATCGGTTGTTTTCTTTGAAACGGGGGGCATCGACCCCCGTCTGGAGGAGCTGCCCCTGACCGTGGCGGACCCCCGGGTCATGGTGGGCAGCGCCGTCAACTCCGGCCTGGCCGATGCCTTGAGCCTGCTGGGGCATCCCAAACTGAAAACCATCGCCTTTCTTGGAGCGGCTCAGATCGACTGCTACGGCAATCTGAACTCGACCCTGCTGGGGACCTATGAACACCCGGAGCAACGGTTTCCTGGATCCGGCGGGGCCTGTGACGCGGCCAGCATGGCCTACGGCGTGATTATCTTCATGCAGCACCAGCGTCGGCGGTTCGTGGAAAAGCTCGACTACTTCACCAGCCCCGGATGGCTGGAAGGGGGAGACGCCCGGCGTCGGGCGGGCTTTCTCCGGGGAGGGCCCATCGCCGTGGTGACCAATTTGGGCGTGATGAAGTTTCATGAACAGACGAAAAGGATGTACCTGGAGACTTACTATCCCTTCACCGATCCGGAGAAGATCGTTGCCGAGACCGGTTTTCCCCTCGATGTGTCCTTTGCCACGGTGGCCATCCCCCCCAGTGATGAGGAGCTGGCGGTGTTGCGCCAGACAGTGGATCCCCAACGGTTGATTCTGGGGCCCCCGGCCGTCGACCCCGCCTGATCACCACCTTCTGGGGTCCTGGGGCCGGCAGACAAGATTCATCGTGCCCTTGCGCCACCGGTTTCCATCCGCGCCAAACCGCACCCCTTGCCCCACCCCGTTAAGCCACCGGATACGCTGCAGGGCCAATGCCCGCAGTGCCACGGATCCTGACCGCGCCGTCGACACTTCCTGGGCACCGGGTGGAGGATCCCTCTTCCCCACCCCCATGCGCCGATCTGTATTTTTTATAAAAATGAAGACAGATTAAACAAATTTATCTCTTATACTGAGTATTCTTGACATGCTGAACGACGTTTGGCTATGATGCGATTGTTTTTCCGAAGCCACGGCGTCGCCTTGCCCACCGATGCGGCCGCCGCCCCGTCCCTTTCACCACCGCCGCAGCGATGGCCTGAGTGCCCTGCGGACCAGAGGCAAAGGAGATGACGATGAAAAAAATCAGCCTGGTGGCACTGGCAGTGATGCTTTTTACCGTCAACGGGTACGCCCAGAGCGCCAAGGTGGTTATTGCAACCGGTGGCATCGGCGGCGTCTACTATTACTACGGCACCCAGATCAGCGAGATCATCAGCAAACATCATGTCGCCGCCGCCACGGCCATCCAGACCGCCGCATCGGTGGACAATATGCTCCTGTTGCGGGACAAGAGCGATCCGGCCAAAAACAGCTATTTCATCGGCACGGTGCTGCCCGACACGGCTTATTTCACCGTAACCGGCAAGCATAAAAAATTCGCCGAAAAACCCGCCAAGGCCAACATCCTTTGGATGATGTACCCCAACTACCTGCACATCGTGACCACGGCAGACTCCGGTATCAAGACACTTTCCGATATCGCCGGCAAGCGGGTCTCCACCGGTGCGCCGGGATCGGGCACCGAGTTCACCGCCTTGAACCTGCTTCAGGCGGCCAACATCGATCCGAACAACTTCAGAAAATGGGAAAAACTGGGCGCCAAGGAGTCGGATGAAGCCCTGGCCAACGGGACTCTGGATGCCTACGCCTGGTCGGGGGGATTGCCCACCGGCTCGATCGTTGAGTTGGCCAACACGCTCAAACGCAAGGGAACCGCTCTCTTCTTGGTCCCGTTGCCGGACAGCGATCCCGGGGTGGCGGCCTTCAAGAAAGCATTTTCCGGGCTGGCCGACAGCCAAACGGTTTCCAAGGAAATCTACGGCACCGCGGCCGATACCCCCACCTTGGCTTTTTGGAACATGTTCGTCTGCCCCGAATCCCTGCCGGAAGATCTGGCCTACCGCATCACCAAAACGGTTTTTGAAAACCTGGAGACTTTGCATTCCTCGGTGAAGGCGGCCCGGGATACCACGGCTGAAAATTCGGGCCGTTTCGTCGGCAAGACCGCGATTCCCTATCACCCCGGGGCCGTGAAGTACTTTACCGAAAGAGGCCTCGTAGAGTAATCGTCAGACCGAATGACCCGGCGCCATTGGATCATCGTGGTCATGGGGGTGGTCTGCGTTGCGGGCCTTTGCAGACCCGCTGTGATCCGCACCGATGACAAGACCCGGCCGGCGCTCTTTCTCAGAGGGCAGTCGGGTCTCATTCGGTTCGTCAATTCCGTAACGGATCAACCCGTCCGCATCGATTTTCGCATCGGCCGCCGTTTCCACGCGTTCACCGTTTCCACGGACGCGACCACGGAAGCCTACTACACCCATGGGCTCTACGCCATCAACGACCTCGTCTCCGAGGATTCACCCGATCATTTACGGTTTTGCTCGGTGAAGGGGATCCATCTGAAAGTCGGATTTTACGAGATTTCCGTGAAAGACGGATGTCTGGAGGTGGAGTTGTTATGGACCGTCTGGTAAAGCGGCTGGTCGCGGTGATCGCCATCATCGGCACCCTCTACCATCTTTACATCGTTATCCACCCCTTCACCCCCTTGGCCAGCCTGAGGATATCGCTGCTGGATCTCACCCAGGTACAGCGGGCCATGCATGTGTTTCTCATCGCCCTGCTCGGATACCTGACCAGTTTCATCCGGCTCCGTGCCCGCCATCGTATCGGCGCCCTGCCGCTGGCCTTCATGACGGTGGTGATCCTGGTGGAATTTGTCCGTCTCGATCTTCCGTATTCACTCAAGGGATTTGGTGTGTTGATCTGGGCCTGTACCATGTTGCCGACCCTTCTTCCGTCCACCCAGAAATGGTCCAACCTGGCCTGCGCCCTGTTGAGTTTTCTGCCCTTCGTCTACCTGGTGGTGCATTACGAAGCCCTGATTTACCGGGCCATTATGCCCGAACCCTGGGACCTGGTGATGTCCTTTGCCGAGGTGCTGCTGGTACTGGGCGTGATTTTTCGTTTGAGCGGGCCGATCATGCCGACCATCGTGATGCTTTTTTTGGTCTACAACCTTCATGGCGACGCCATTGGGGGCCTTTTCGCCAACCCCGGCTTCGACTTCGACATGCTTTTGGGAAAGATGTACTGTGAAACCGAGGCCGGTATTTTTGGGTCCATCACCGGGGTTTCAGTCAAGTATCTGATTTATTTTACTATTATGGGTGCTATCGTCACCCGGCTCAACTTTGGGCGAATCATCGCCAACATCGCCCTGCTCTTCGTGGGCCGCAGCCCGGCCTCTCCCGGCCGGGCCTGCTCGATGATGGCGGTACTCATGGGGATGTTTTCAGGTTCCGGCGCCGCCGATACCCAATTCGTGGCGACGCTGACCAAACCGTTATTCGAGAAGGTGCATTACGACAAGCTGGTGGCGGCCGGGGTGATCGCCACGGTGGGCTCCGTCGCCTATATCACTCCCCCGGTGATGGGGTCGATCTCTTTTCTGATGGTCGAGTTGCTCTCGATTCCCTACTCACAGATCATCGTGATGGCCATTGGGCCGATGCTTTTATATCTCTTTGGAATTCTTGTCTATAACGAATTGTATGTGCGCAAGATGAACCTGCCCCAGCTCGAGATCTCGGCCCTGATCGATTTCTCCTACTTCAGACGCTACTGCTACGTTTTCATTCCCATCGCGTTTATCATCGCGATGATCTACAAGGGCTTTTCCATCAATATCACGGTCACTTTGGCGGCGATTCTCTTTGTGCTGTTCGCCTATATCGATCCGAGTATCCGGCCGCCGTTGGCCAATCTGATGAAGGCCCTGGAAGAGGGGATCATCGGTTTGTTGCCCATTGCCAGTGCGGTGATCGCCGCCAACATGATTATGTCCATGATGGTGATGAGTGGTCTGGCCTCCAAGTTTTCCATCCTCCTGATGCAGATTTCAGGCAGCAGCATCCTGGTGGCCGTCCTGCTCACGGGCTTCTTCAGCCTGGTGCTGGGGATGGGGGTGCCACCCATCGCCACCTACGTGTTGACGTCCGCCCTCACCGCGCCCACGATTCAAAAACTCGCCATGCTCAACGGGATTCCCGAAGAAGCGGCCCTCATGGCCACCCACATGTTCCTGTTCTACTTCGCGGTGCTGGCCGAGGTGACGCCACCGGTGGCCCTCTCCGCCTATGCCTCTGCCTCGGTGATGGGAACCGATCCGATCAAGACCGGGATTTTCGCGGCCCGGGTGGCGTTGCCCAAGTATCTCATCGGACTGACCCTGATTCTCTCGTTGAGTGGTACGGCCCTGCTGATCATCCCGGTCCTTCACACCCTCCCCCTGGCCTCGGCGATGGGCCACATCGTCTTCACCTTTTTCTTTACCATCATGGGCATTCTTTGCCTCAATGCCGCCGTCGTGGGATTCTTTGCAAGGGCGCTATCCTCCGTGCAGCGTTATGTGATCGGGATTTGCGCCATCCTGCTGTTTTATCCCTCCTACTCCCTCAGCATCATCGCCGCCGTCATCGCGCTTCCATTGCTGATGCTCAATTTGATCAGGGGACGGACGGCTGTGATGGTCTGAATCAGCGTCTCAGGGACGTCCTGGCCTTGGAAATCACGGGCGGCACTTTCCAGGTTTCTAAATAACGGCTGGCAGAATCGGAAGGTGCGGACGCGGTCAAAGATTCCAGTCTTCCACGGCAGGGTTCGCTTTCCTGATCGGCTTATGGTCCGCCAAATGGCACCCGCGGGATCGCATTTTTGCGTTGCACTCAAAGAACGCCAAAATCCTGGCGGGTGTCATTGATTTTTGGTGGGAGATTCAGATTCCGGTTGACAGGCATTGTTTAGGGTGGCATAGAAAAGCGCAAAATATAAAACAGTGTATCATATTATGGAACAAGCTGAGCGTTTTAATTCCATCGAAAAAGCCTTGCGGATTCTGCTCTCCTTCCAGGCCGAGCATCCTTTCTGGGGGGTTCGAGAGCTGAGTGCGCATCTGGGTTTCAGTCCGGCCACGGTCCAGAGGATTTTACAGGTCCTCAAATCCAATGGCTTCGTGGCCCAAGACCCCGCCACCCGGCAATACCGGCTCGGCGTGGTGTTCTACACGTTTCTGCATGCGCTCAAGGGCGCCTATCCCATCGGTAGGGCCGGCCAGCCCTTCTTGCAGGGGCTGCTGGAAGCCACCGGGGAAACGGTTCACCTGAACATCATCGAAGGCGCCGAACGGGTATGTATCGATACCCTGGAGTCGCGCCAGGTCCTCAAGGCGTCCATGCCCGTGGGGAGTCGCTCGCCGCTGTACGCCGGCGCTTCTTCCAAGTGCCTGCTCGCTTTCAGCGACGAGTCGTTTCGGGAGCGGTATCTGGACAAACTTACCGTCCTGACGCCGTTTACCGAGCGTACCATCACCGACTGGCAAGTGTTGCGCCGGGACCTGGAATCCATCGCGGCCCGGGGCTACGCGACCAGCCTCGGCGAGCGCAATCGGGGACTGGGGTCCCTCAGCGCCCCGGTTTTCGGTCATCGCGGCCAGTTGCTCGGTTCACTGAGCCTGGCCGTTCCTGAAATCCGATACAAAGACAGCGGGTACCGGTCCTTTTGCATCGCGGAGTTGTGCCGGCAGGCACAGGTGTTCTCCCGCATGATGGGGTGCGAGATCGGCGATGGGGGCACGGGGCCGGCAAAGCGGGAAAAAGTGGAATAACCGTTGCCGCCTGACACAAACAGGGCGCAATGGCGGGTACGACTTTTATCTTTTTTTTTCGATCACAAGGAGGGTTTCCATGGATTTCAAGTTGTCCAAAGAGCTGGAGATGTTGCGCGATGCGGTGCGCGAATTCGCCGCCAAGAAGATCGCCCCCAATGCCGACGCCTGGGACGCCGAGCACTACCTGCCCTACAAGGAAGCGATGAAGCCGATGGGCGAACTGGGGTTCTTCGGCACCGTGATTCCCGAGGAATACGGCGGCGAGGACATGGGTTGGTTGGCGGCGATGATCGTCACCGAGGAGATCGCCCGGGCCTCCAGTTCGCTACGGGTGCAGGTGAACATGCAGACCCTGGGGTGCGCCTTCACCATTTTCAACTACGGCACCGAAGAACTGCGCAAGAAGTACGTGGAAAAGCTGGTGCGGGCCGACTACATCGGCGGCTTCGCCATCACCGAGCCGGACGCCGGCTCCGATGTGATGGCCATCGCCTCCACCGCCGAGGACAAGGGGGATCACTGGCTGGTCAACGGCTCCAAGACCTGGATCTCCAACGCACCGGTGGCCGACGTGCTTATCTACTACGCCTACACCGACAAGGCCGCCGGCTCACGGGGGTTGTCGGCCTTCGTGCTGGAGCCCAAGAATTTCAACGGGGTCAAGACCTCGGCCCTGGAGAAGATGGGGTCATTTTCCAGCCCCACCGGGGAGGTGTTCTGCGCCGACACCCGGATTCCCAAGGAAAACATCCTCGGCAAGCCGGGGGACGGCACCAAGATCGTCTTCAGTTCCCTGAACCAGACCCGCCTTTCGGCCGCCGCCGGCGCCGTGGGCCTGGCCCAGGCCTGCCTGGACACGGTGACCCGTTACTGCAACGAGCGCAAGCAGTTCGGCAAGCCCATCGGTACCTTCCAGATGAACCAGGACATGATCGCCCAAATGGTCTGCGAGATCGAGGCGGCGCGACTGCTGGTCTACAAGGCCGCCTGGGGCAAGGACCAGGGCCGGCTCAACAACGGTCTGGATGTCGCCATGGCCAAGTACATCGCCGGTGAGGCGGTGACCAAGTGTTCGATCTATGCCATGCGCATCATGGGGGCCTACGGGTATTCCACCGAGTATCCCGTGGCCCGTTACTACCGTGATGCCCCCACGTACACCATGGTGGAAGGCTCGTCGAACATCTGCAAATGGATCATCGCCCAGGACCAGCTCGGTATCCGCAAGGCGAACCGGTAGCGGCATTGCCGGCAACCATTTGAGATGCCCGTCACCTGGCTCGGGGAAACCTCCGATCGGACGGATACTGGCCTGCCGTGGCGCAAAAAAAGGTTGAGGAGCGCGTTTGCATGAACGATGATGTAGTGGAAAAAACCCGCCAGACGGCGGCTCTCTACTTCGAAGGGGTCCAGGATGAGGGACCGTATGCCCTCTGGAAGGCCTTCGACCGGGATTTGGCCAAGGACCTGTCCCTCTTTATCACCGGACAGATGTACGCCCGGGAAAAGCTGCCCCACCGGATCCGTCAACTGGTCACCGTGGCGGCCCTGACGGTGCTTTCCCGGCCCGAGGAGCTCAAGCTGCACATCCACGCCGCCTTGAACGTGGGATGCACGCCGGCGGAGATCGCCGAGACGATGTTCCAGACCTTCATCTACGGCGGGATGCCAGCCACCAACACGGCGTTGAAAACCCTGCGGACCGTCTTGACCGAGCGTGGGGATTGGCCGCCGGGGCCATCAGCGAAAAGTCAATAGACGGTCGCGGGTTTAGACCGAGGAGGTTTCCACATGAACCAAGCCATGGGAATTTTTGTCGTGGGCATCGGCGGGGTCTTCGTCGGCATGGCCCTGCTGTACATCGCCATCCGGATCATCTCGCTGGTCGTGGATCGCATCGGCGCCGGCAAGGAAGCCTGACATGGAAAATTTCAGCGAACTGCTCCAGACATCGGGTTTTTTCTTCCTGACCCCCGGCATGCTGGTCATGTGGGTCATCGCCTTCGTGCTGATCTACCTGGCCATCGCCAAGAACTATGAACCCTTGCTGCTGTTGCCCATCGGCTTCGGGATTCTCTTGGTCAACCTGCCTTTGGCCAACCTGATGGCCCCCGGCGAAGGCTTGCTGTGGCGCTTTTACCACTATGGCCTTCAATGGGAGGTGATTCCGCCGCTGATTTTCCTCGGTCTGGGCGCGTTGACCGATTTCGGCCCGGTACTGGCCAATCCGCGGCTGATTTTTCTCGGTGCCGGGGCCCAGGGCGGCGTTTACCTGACTTTTTTTATCGCCTATTTCATGGGGTTTGACCTGAAGGAAGCGGCCACCATCGGGATCATCGGCGGAGCCGACGGGCCCACCACGATTTTTCTGGCCACCAAGATGGCGCCTCAGCTTCTGGGCAGTTGCGCGGTGGCGGCCTATTCCTACATGGCCCTGGTGCCCATCATCCAACCGCCCATCATGCGCCTGCTCACCACAAAGGAGGAGCGCTGCATCCGGATGAAGAAGGGCCGCAAGGTCAGCCACTTGGAGAAGATCCTTTTCCCGGTGGTGGCGGCGATTCTGCTCATTCTGCTCGTGCCGCCGTCGGCGCCGCTGATGGCGATGTTCATGCTGGGCAACCTCTTTCGCGAGGCCAAGGTGGTGGAGCGGCTCACCAACGCCGCCCAGAACGAACTGCTCAACATCGTCACCATCTTTCTGGGCTTGCCGGTGGGGGCCACCATGAACGCGGAAAATTTTCTGCAACCCAAAGTGCTGTTTATCTTTTTTCTCGGGCTGTTTGCCTTTATGGTCAGCACGGCCACCGGGTTGCTGTTGGCCAAGCTCATGAACCTGTTTTTCAAGGACAAGATCAACCCGCTGCTGGGGGCGGCCGGCGTGTCGGCGGTGCCCATGGCGGCCCGGGTGGTGCACAAGGTGGGGGCCGAGGCCGACAAGAAAAATTACCTGCTGATGTACGCCATGGGGCCCAACGTGGCCGGGGTGATCGGCACGGTGATCGCGGCGGGGATTTTTCTCACCCTGCTCAACTGAGATGCCCGATCCTGTGCGCGACAGCACGCCGGTAAAAACCGGGAGCGTGCTGTCGTGGAAAATTTAAATATAGAAACCGGTAAGTTATCAACCAACTAGACGCAAGGAGAAAAAAATGGCGGAAAAAATTCTGGCCCCCCTGGCGGGCAAGGTCGTGGCGGTGAAGATCAACGTCGGTGACAAGGTGGAGGAAGACGACGAGGCCATGGTCATCGAGGCCATGAAGATGGAAACCGAGGTGTTTGTGCCCTGCAACGGCACGGTGAAGGAAGTGCTGGTGAAAGAGGGCGCTTCGGTGGAGGAAGACGACGTGCTGGCGGTGATTGAATAAAAGGCCGCAACGTTGAGAGAAAAGAACGCTGGCGGGTGAGCTGGTTCCCCGCGAGACAGCACCAAGTCTTTGAAGAGCCACAGGAGTCGATCATGAGACCGTATTTTGAGAAGATGCCCGATCTGGGCCGTGCCCTGAAAAAGGGTGAAATCAAGCGCACCGAAGACAGCGTGCAGACGGTGAAGGATGCCGAGGCCGAGGTGGCTCGGGCCGTTGAAGGGGTGCGCAATGCAGGGTTTCCCACCGAAAAAATCAACGCCCGCGGCGAGATGACCGTCTGGCAACGGTTGGAATACCTCGTCGACCCCGGGACCTGGTGCCCGCTGCACACCCTTTTCAATCCGTTGGACAATGAAGAAGGGACCACCAACGTCATCGACGGCCTGGGCAAGATCGGCGGCAAGTGGGCCGTGATCATCGGCTTTGACAACAAGGTGATGGCCGGGGCCTGGCTGCCGGGCCAGTCGGAGAATATCCTGCGGGTCACCGATTTGGCCAAGCGCCTCAACGTGCCCCTGGTGTGGCTGGTGAATTGCAGCGGCGCCAAGCTGCCGGAGCAGGAGAAGTTTTACGCCAACCGCCGGGGGGCCGGCACGCCGTTTTTCCGCCACGCGGAGCTGGAGCAGGCGGGCATTCCGGTACTGGCGGGCATTTACGGCACCAATCCGGCCGGCGGCGGCTACCAGGGCGTCAGCCCCACCGTCCTCTTTGCCCACAAGAACTGCAACATCGCCGTGGGCGGGGCGGGGATCGTTTCGGGAATGGCCCCCAAGGGCTACTTCGATACCGAGATGGCCGAGGGCCTCATCGAAAAAGCGCGGGCATTCAAGGCCAAGCCACCGGGATCGGTGAAGGTCCACTACGACGAGACCGGGTTTTTCCGCTACATGTACGAGACGGAGGAGGGCGTTCTCGACGGGCTCAAGGACTATATGGCCCAGATGCCGGCCTACCATCCGGAATTCTTCCGGGTGGCCAAGCCCGAAGCGCCGGCCTACCCACCGGAGGACATTTATCGGCTGCTGCCCCTGGAGCCCAAGAAGGTCTACGAGTTCGATCAGATCCTGGCGCGTCTGGTGGATGGCAGCCAGCACATGGAATTTCGGCCCGACTACGGTCCGGAAGTTTACACCGGGCTGTGCAAGGTGGACGGGTACCTGGTGGGCTGCATCGGCAATCGTCAGGGGTATCTGGGCAAGGGATACCCGGAGTACGCCGACTACCCGGGCATCGGCGGTAAGCTCTACCGCCAGGGCCTGATCAAGATGAACGATTTTGTCACCCTCTGCGGCCGTGACCGGATTCCGGTGATCTGGTTCCAGGATACCTCGGGGATCGATGTGGGGGATACCGCCGAGAAGGCCGAGTTGCTCGGGTTGGGCCAATCGCTGATCTACTCGATCCAGCAGACCGACGTGCCGATGATGCTGGTGGTGCTGCGCAAGGGCACCGCGGCGGCCCATTACGTCATGGGCGGCCCCACGGCCAACCGTCACAACGCCTTCACCCTGGGCACGGTGGCCTCGGAGATCTACGTGATGCATGGGGAGACCGCTGCCGTGGCCACCTACGCCCGGCGTCTGGTCAAGGAAAAAGACGCCGGAAGGCCCATCGAGCCGGTGATCGAGAAGATGAACCAGCTTGCCCGGGATTACCACGACAAGTCGCGTCCTCAGTTCTGCGCCCGCACCGGGATGCTCGACGAGATCGTGCCGCTGGGCGAGTTGCGCCACTACCTGGTGGCCTTCGCCGGGGCGGCCTACCAGAATCCCAAGTCCATCTGCCCCCAGCACCACCTGATTCTGCCCCGCATCATCAAGGGCTGAAGCATTCCCGCGGCCGGGGAATCGGTGTCATCCGGTTCCCCGGTTCTTCCCGCCGCCCAATTTTCAAGGGCTCATCAGATCTTCCGCTTGCCGCGGCCAGTGTGTTACCCTCTCTTTGTCGGTTGGATATCAAAGAGGAAAAAAGGATGGCGTCGAAAATAGATAACGCTGAGGATAAGATTCGGGAGGAGGAGTTGTTGACCTCGATTCCCCAAGACCTCTTGATGGCCTTGCTGGACAATCCGTATGAGTCCATGATCCTCATCGATTCCCATGGCATCGTCCGCTCCATGAGCCGTGCAAATGATGGCATTTATCTGTTGTCGCCCGAAGACGCCATCGGTCGTCATATTTCGGAAGTCAGCCCGGGGACGGAAATGCTGCGCGTGTTGGAAACCGGAAAGGCCGAGATCGGCCGTAGCATGTTACTCAACAACCAGTGGCGGGTTGTGGCCCGGATACCGTTGAATTGGGGCAATCGGATCGTGGGGGTTGTCGGGAAGCTCATGTTCATGAGCCATGACAAGCTCAAATCGCTTTACCAGCGCATCGACACGCTGGAACAGAATCTGGATTTCTACAAGGAAGAGCTCAACGCGCTGAATGGAAGCCGCTACACCTTCGATTCGATCATCGGAGACTCCGAGTTGATCCAGCAGGCCAAGACCCTTGCGCTCCAAGCGGCCGAGAATGATGTTCCCGTCATTATCGTGGGGGAGTCGGGGACCGGCAAGGAGCTTTTCGCCCACAGCATACACCGGGCGAGCCCCCGCGCCGGAAGCAATTTCGTTCGGGTCAACTGTGCCGCCATCCCCCACGATTTGATTGAGGCCGAACTGTTTGGCTATGAAGAAGGGGCCTTCACCGGCGCCAATAAGAAAGGCAAGCCGGGAAAATTTGAATTGGCGGATAAGGGCACCATATTCTTGGACGAAATCGGGGATATGCCCAGCGATGTACAAGTCAAGTTAATGCGGGTGCTGCAAGAAAAGGAGGTGGAGCGAATCGGGGGCAGGGGCCCCAAGCCGGTGGATTTCAGGTTGATCAGCGCCACCAACCAGAATCTTGAAAAAATGATCGGCACCGGAATGTTTCGCTTGGATCTTTACTATCGCCTGAACGTGATCAGTATCCATCTGCCCCCCTTAAGAACCATCCCCGAGGACATCCCCCTGATTTTCAAGCATGTGATGAAAAGGCTGAACGAAACGCGGAAGCAGTCGGTGCATCACGTCAGCGCTCCGGCGCTGGAGGCGATCGGAAACTACCCCTGGCCAGGTAATGTGCGCGAGTTGCGCAATGTCGTAGAACGGGCCATGATTGTCTGCAAAGAGGGACGAATTGAACTGGCGGATCTGCCGATTTCCGTTCGCGAAACCCCGCCGCATAAAACCCCCGCAGCCGCCGGGACGTCTTCCCTCAAAGAGATCCTGGACAGCGCGGAGCGCAAGGCGGTGATGTCGGCCCTGGAAAGCTGTGACAACAATCGTGTCCGGGCGGCGGCTTTGTTGGGAATTCATCGCACTGGGCTCTATCAAAAAATGAAAAAATACGGCATTGGGTGATTTTTTTTGGCTTCAATGTGATTCGGGTTCATTAAATGTATAGAGAGCACGACATGTAGAGGATTCTGTTCAACCCTGGTTGAAGTCCGCAAAACCAGCCCCTTGATCCATCCCCCCTCCAAAGACTGTAGCGAAACCTATACACTTTTGCTTTCCGCAGGGTTTGGCGCCTCGGTGGTTTGGCGCTCTAACTATCTTTAAGAAAACGAAATCCAGATGGATCGGAAAAAAACAACCATCTGGCAAACTTCTTGCTCTGTCCTGGTTTCATCGTGTTTGCACCTCTCTTTTCGGGGGGCGATACGGCGGGCGGATGGAATCCGCGGAGGTTTTCGGCTGTTCGGCAGCACGCTTGTTTCTTAGGTGATTTGAAAGATATGGCCGCCTTCAAGGCGCGATTCATCGGTGTTCATCATCGCAGGAGGGATCAAATGGAAATTCAGAAAGTTATGGTGGTCGGTTCCGGGTTGATGGGAAGTGGAATTGCCCAGGTTTGTGCTCAGGCAGGAATTGACGTTTATCTGAATGACGTCAACCGCGAGGCATTGGATCGGGCGGTCCAATCCATTT
>JAQVTF010000114.1 GCA_028700185.1 Desulfobacteraceae bacterium
GCCAAAGTCCCAACCGCGAGCGCAATCGGATTCAAGTCTTTGATTTTCCTTGCACGTTTTCGCCATCCAGCGGCCGAAAGCACTTGACAGCCCCCGGGAATTCGTCTTATTGTTGGGTCGTTTGGGCTTGAAATGGAATGATTCTGAGTATTTGGCCCGGCCCATCGGCGAGAGTGGCGGAACGGGTAGACGCACTGGACTTAGGATCCAGCTCTGGCGACAGAATGGGAGTTCGAGTCTCCCCTCTCGCACCACCATCGCATCTTAGAGAATGCCTGAAGGGGTATCGCCCCTCAGGCACTTACATTTTTTTGCGGCGGATGCACGGCGGCATCCTGGAAAGGAAAACCATGATTTTGAATGTCGAAGATCTCAGCCCGGTCAAAAAAGTATTGCACCTGGAGGTTCCCCAGGCAGAGGTGACAAGCGAGTTGAACAAGGCCTATGACGAGTTGCGGCGCACCGCCCGCATCAAGGGGTTTCGCAGTGGCAAGGCTCCCCGCAGCGTGCTGGAGCGCCTTTACCGGAAAGACGTCCACGCCGACGTGGCTACCCGCCTGACCCGGGAGACCCTCATCGCGGCCCTTCAGGAAAGCGAGTTGCCTGTCATCGGCACGCCGCGACTCGACCCGCCGGACCTGGATCCGAACGCCGCGTACCGCTTTGACGTCACCGTGGAAGTCAAGCCGGACATCGCCGACATCGACTTCAAGGGACTTTCCCTGAAAAAAACGGTTTACGAGATCAGCGACGGGGAAATCGAAGCGCAGTTGGCCATGCTTCAGCGCAACCTGGCGAAACTGAAATCCGTCGAGGAAAAGCGCCCCGTGGCCCGGGGCGATTATGTGGTCATCGATTACGCCGGTTTTTACGAAGGCAAACCCTATAGCGAAACAGCCCCCACCACCGATTTCACCATCAAGATCGGTGAGGGCACGATTCACAAGGACTTCGACGACCAGCTCGTGGGGGTCGAGTCCGGTGTCCAGACCGAAGTCAAGGTGGATTTTCCGGCGGACTACTTCAATGACAAGCTGGCCGGCAAGGCCATCACCTTTCAGGTCACCGTCAAGGAGATCCGGGTGGAGGAGCTGCCCCCCATCGACGACGCCATGGCCCAGAAGCTGGGCGAATATCAGTCTCTCGATGAGGTCAAGGCCGCCATCCGCAGCAACCTGGAGGCCGGCTACACCCGGCGCACCGAACAGGAACTGCACGAGGAGATCTTCAAGGCCCTTTCGGCGCGCTGCAGCTTCGAGGTCCCGGAAACTCTGGTGGAAGTGGAACTGGAGAACATCATCAATGACGCCGAGCGCAGCTTCAGCGCCCGTAACATGACCCTTGAGCAGGTGGGGTTGTCCAAGGAACATCTGGCCGCCCAGTATCGTCCCACGGCGGCCGAACAGGCCCGCCGGCACCTGATCCTGGACAAAATCATCCGCCAGGAGAACCTCACCTTGCCCGAAGACGCGCTGGAGGCCGGCCTGGAACAGATGGCCAAGACCTACGACCAACCGCTGCAGGTGATCAAGGATCTCTACCGCCACAATCCCGAGGGGCTGGAGTCCTTCAAGCACAGCCTACTTGAAAAAGAGGCCATCAAGCTTATAATGGACAACAGCCGCATCGAATCCGTACCACCCGCGGCCGAAGCCAACGACGCGCCGGCCCAAAAGAATGAGAGCTGATCGAGGCGGGACGAACAGTTTAGATTAGAACCATTACTGGAAAATTCCGGGGAGGCGCCCGTATCCGCGGGTCGCCATCCCGGGTGCCCCCATAGAAGCGAGGAGGTTGATCGTGCCTTTAGTTCCGATGGTCATTGAACAGAGCAGCCGCGGCGAGCGCGCTTACGATATTTATTCCCGGTTGTTGAAAGACCGGATTATTTTTCTCGGCACCGCCGTCAACGATGAAGTCGCCAATCTGCTCATCGCCCAGTTGCTTTTTCTGGAGTCCGAAGACCCGGAAAAGGACATCAACTTCTACATCAACTCCCCTGGCGGTATCGTCACGGCCGGCTTGGCCATCTACGACACCATGCAGTACATCAAGCCGGACATCACCACGGTGTGCATCGGTCAGGCGGCGAGCATGGGCGCTCTGTTGCTGGCGGCCGGAGCCAAGGGAAAACGTTACACCCTGCCCAACTCCCGCATCCTGATTCATCAGCCGCTGGGCGGCTCCCAGGGGCAGGCGGCCGACATCGCCATCCAGGCCAAGGAGATTCTGCGTATTCGTGACACCCTGAACCAGATCCTGGCCCGGCACACCGGGAAGGACCTGAGCCAGATCGAAAAGGACACGGACCGGGATTTCTTCATGTCCGGTGAAGAAGCCAAGGCGTACGGCATCGTAGACCACGTTATGGCGAGTCGGGACGACCTGTTCCGGGACATCGCCACGGAGGCCTCCCAATGAGCAAAAAAGGCGATGACCAGGACAATCTGTTTTGCTCTTTCTGCGGCAAAAGCCAGAAAGACGTCAAGAAGCTGATCGCCGGTCCGGCTGTTTACATCTGCGACGAGTGCATTCAGCTTTGCAGCGAGATCATCGACGAGGAGAACGACCAGGGGGGTGAGGGACTGGAACACACCCCGGTGCCCAAAGAGATCAAGCGGATGCTCGACGAATACGTCATCGAGCAGGAAGCGGCCAAACGGGTATTGGCCGTGGCGGTGTACAACCATTACAAACGCCTGAACTCCAACGTTTCCACCAAGGATATCGAAATCCAGAAGAGCAACATCCTGCTCATCGGCCCCACCGGCTGCGGCAAAACCCTGCTGGCCCAGACCCTGGCGCGCTTCCTGAATGTGCCGTTTACCATCGCCGACGCCACCAGCCTCACCGAAGCCGGCTACGTGGGCGAGGACGTGGAAAACATCATCCTGAGCCTGCTGCAGAACGCCGACTACGACGTGGAGCGGGCCAAGCGCGGCATTGTGTACATCGACGAGATCGACAAGATCGCCAGCAGAGGTGACAACCCCTCCATCACCCGGGACGTCTCGGGGGAAGGGGTCCAGCAGGCCCTGCTGAAAATTATCGAGGGCACCACCGCCAGCGTGCCCCCCAAAGGCGGTCGCAAGCATCCCCAGCAGGATTTCGTCAAGGTGGACACCTCCAACATCCTGTTCATCTGCGGCGGAACCTTCAACGGGCTGGAGAAGATCATCGAGCGGCGGGTCGGGGAGAAGGTGATGGGCTTTGGCGCCAACATCCGTGTCCGCAAGGAGACCAGCACCGGTGAACTGCTGCGGCAGGTGGAACCGGAAGACCTGATCAAATTCGGCCTTATTCCGGAGTTTCTGGGCCGGCTGCCCATCATCTGCACCCTGCACGAGTTGAGTGAAGAAACGCTGATCCGCATTCTCAAGGAGCCCAAGAACGCTCTGGTCAAGCAGTTTCAGAAACTGTTGGAGATGGAGCATGTCAACCTGCGCTTCACCGACAGCGCCTTGGCGGCCATTGCCCGCGAAGCGGTCAACCGCAAGTCGGGGGCCCGCGGTTTGCGCGCCATCCTGGAGTCGTGCATGCTGAAAATCATGTACGACCTGCCGTCCATCGACAACGTCAAGGAATGTGTCATCAGCGAAGACGTGGTCCTGCACAAGGAGGACCCGATCTTGCTCTACGAACCCGCGAAAAAGCAGGCCTGATTCGGGTCTCTGCGCCCAGGTAAAGATTCGCCTATGATTACCGTGCCCAAAATGTTTCGTCACCCCGACAAGGATTCGCCCCGGCTGGTGCTGCCACTGTTGCCGTTGCGTGACATCGTGGTGTTTCCGCAAATGGTGGCCCCGCTGTTCGTCGGGCGCAAGAAATCGGTCAGCGCCCTTGCCGAAGCGATGAAAAAGGACAAGCGCGTCTTTTTGGCCACCCAGAAGAAGGCTTCCGTGGACACCCCGGAGGAGTCCGATATCAGCGAGATGGGCACCATCGGCAAGGTGCTGCAACTGCTCAAGCTGCCCGACGGCACCGTCAAGGCCCTGGTGGAGGGTGAAGCCCGGGGCAGGATCGTTCAGTTCATCGGGCAGGAGGAGTTTTTTCAGGTCGAGATCGAGGCAGTGGTGGAAACCCCCCTCAGCGAGACGGCCCAGGTGGCCCTGACCCGAGCGCTGCACGAGGCCTTCGAGGATTACGCCAAGGTTAACAAGAATATCAGCAAGGATCTGGTCACCAACATCCTCTCCATCTCGGATCCGTCCAAACTCTCGGACACCATTTCGGCCCACTTCTCCTTCCGCCTGCCCGACAAGCAGCGGTTGCTGGAAAGCGTGGTGCTCGAAGACCGTCTTTCGCTGCTGCTGAGCCTGATCCGCATGGAAATCGAAGTCGTCGAGATGGACAAGCGCATCAAGGATCGGGTCAAGGATCAGATGGAAAAGACCCAGCGCAACTACTATCTCAACGAGCAGATGCGGGCCATCAAGAAGGAGATGGGCTCCGAGGACGACAGCCAGGAGGAGCTGCAGGAACTCGAGAAGGAAATCGAGGGCAAGCAGATGAGCGAAGAGGCCACCGAAAAGGTGCGCCGGGAATTTCGCAAGCTCAAGCAAATGGCGCCCATGAGCGCCGAGGCCACCGTGGTGCGAAACTACATCGAGTGGCTCATCGGTCTGCCCTGGTACGAAAAGTCGGAAATCTGCAAGGATATCGGTAAAGCGGAAAAAATCCTAGACGAAGACCACTACGGGTTGGAAAAACCCAAGGAACGGATCATCGAGTACCTGGCGGTTCAGGCGCTGATGGACAAGGTGCGCGGGCCGATCCTGTGTTTCGTCGGGCCCCCGGGTGTCGGCAAGACCTCCCTGGCCCGCTCCATCGCCCGGGCCACGGGGCGTAAATTCGTGCGTATTTCCCTGGGCGGGGTGCGTGACGAGGCGGAGATCCGCGGTCATCGGCGCACCTATATCGGCGCCCTGCCCGGCAAGATCATCCAGTCCCTCAAGAAGACGGGGGTCAACAATCCGGTGTTCTGCCTCGATGAGGTGGACAAGATGAGCATGGACTTCCGCGGCGACCCTTCTGCGGCTCTGCTGGAAGTGCTCGACCCGGAGCAGAACTACGCCTTCAACGACCATTACCTCGACGTGGACTACGACCTGTCGGACGTGATGTTCGTCACCACGGCCAACACGTTGCCCGACATCCCCCTGCCACTGCAGGACCGTATGGAGATCATCCGTTTGGCGGGCTACACCGAGTACGAAAAGTACCACATCGCCAAGGATTTCCTCGTTCCCAAGCAGATTAAGGCCAACGGCCTGGAAGGCAGGGACGTCACCTTCTCCAAGAACGCCATCTATACCATCATCCGTCAGTACACCCGGGAGTCCGGAGTGCGCAACCTGGAGCGGGAAATCGCTTCCATCTGCCGCAAAATCGCCCGCCGGGCCGTGAAGGATACGGAACAAAAGGCTTACCACGTAACGGCCCAGAACGTGGGCACCTACCTTGGTCCGCACCGATTCAAGCCCAGCCAGATCGAGGAAACCGATTCTGTGGGCATGGTCACCGGGTTGGCCTGGACCCAGGTGGGCGGCGAATTGCTCTGTATCGAAACGTTGATCATGCCCGGCCGGGGCAAACTCAACATCACCGGTCATCTCGGCGACGTGATGAAGGAATCGGCCCAGGCGGCGGTGAGCTACGTGCGCTCCCGGGCTCAGAGTCTGCGCATCGACAGCAACTTCTACCGCCACTTTGACCTGCACATCCACGTGCCCGAAGGGGCCATCCCCAAGGACGGTCCGTCGGCCGGCATTTCCATGTGCACCTCTCTGGTGTCGGCCCTGACCCGTCGACCGGTGCACCGGGACTTGGCCATGACCGGCGAAATCACCCTTCGCGGCCGGGTGCTGGCCATCGGCGGGCTGAAGGAAAAAATCCTGGCGGCCCATCGCGCAGGAATTCGCAAGGTACTGATTCCAAAGGAAAACGAAAAAGACATCAAGGATATACCCACCAGCATCCAGAAACAGATCGACATCGTGCTGGTGGAGCACATGGACGAGGTGCTCAGCCACGCCCTGGTGCTGGAAGAAGGCGATGCGCTGTTCAAGGAAAACGACATCTGCTTCGCCCTGCCCCCCCCGGGGACCGAAAAAATGAAGGGGGACATCGGTGCGGACGAAGAATTGCCGTCCATGACGCATTGACCCGCGGCTTCATTATTTGCTTGACAGCGGGCCGGCTTCACTGATAAAAGGCCAATTCTTCGTGGGACGCTTTTTCCGGAAACCATCGAGCCGGGCGGGTAGCTCAGCTGGGAGAGCGCCGGCCTTACAAGCCGGGGGTCACAGGTTCAAACCCTGTTCCGCCCACCACGAAGAAAAAAGGCCCGGTTTTTGAAATATCTTGTCATACGGGGGCGTAGCTCAGTTTGGTTAGAGCGCCGGCCTGTCACGCCGGAGGTCGCGAGTTCGAGCCTCGTCGCTCCCGCCACAATAAAATCAAGGGGTTACGGAATTTTCTGTAGCCCCTTTTTTATGCCTGAAAATCTGGTCCCCACAAAAGTCCCCACACCCCGCGCCAAAATCAGGACAAGTCAAATCTTCGGGCCTACCGCCCCGATATCGGCTTTTCTGGATCAATGTCGATTCCGAAACCCATGGAGGCCACTCGGTCAAAGGTGTGGGGACCAATATGGGGACCAAAAAAGATGGTCCAGCCGGCCATGTGATCCACCCTGTTCCCGGAAACAGTCCCACCAGCCCGCGCAGGTCGGCCGATCATCGTCCGGAGCATGAGCCAGATTTGTGGTAGCAGTCTTGGTCGGGTTGCCGGGAATACCGTCACTAATAGTTACGGTATTTTTTCGTCGTCATCCAGGCCAAGACAGAAATGTATGTCTCTTGGCCTCGGGCTTGCGGCTTCGCAGGACTAACCCGTATAATTCGGATTCGTTGAGTATTTTGATGTGCCGAACCTGACCCGATGAATTATCGGGGCAGGTTGAAACCTAGTCTGAATCGAAATATTTGGTCCCATCGTTCGTGTCCCTGAACCCAAGAATTTTACAAACATCCTTCGCCACGAACCACGGCTCTCCCTTGTCGTCGGTGATGGTTCGCCGTCCGTTGTTGCCACCTCGGCCCGTTGATTGAAACTCGGTAATAACGAGGTCCTTTTTTTGTCGTCGTCGACGCAAGAGAGCAGTACGTGGACCTTGGCCTCCGACTTGCGGCTTTTCATGATAAGGGCGTAAAGGCCCGATTCGCCGACGATATTTCTGTCGATTCCCGGCAAACCTAAGTTTAGCTTAGCCTTTTCGTCCTCATCCAAAACGACGAGGGCTATGGTTGGGTTTGACTGCACGAGGACTTTGCAAACATCTTTCGTCACGAACCACGGTTCTCCCTTGTCGTCTGTGACGGGGACAGACCCTTTTGGGTCAGAGGTCTTTCAATGATAAGGCCTTGGGAAGAATTCCGGTCTGGTTGATCGTGCGCATATATTCACTGTCGCTAATCGTCGTAGCAGTCGACTGGAGTTCAAAAAAGTTGGTGCGGCCAAAATTTTCCCCACCGGAATTGTCACAGTATGTCAGTAGCAGGTGGTAGCCTCGGCGAAAACACCCACAAAAGGAGGCTACCATGGAACCTGTCGGAGCATTTCTGGAAACCTGCCGCCTGGCACGCAAGCAGACCCACCGCAACCTGACCGTGTTCGCCCTGCTGGGCACCGAGGTCTTCAATCCGGACTACCTGCTGCTGGAAACCGCCTTGGAAGAAGGCCTGGTGGAGATCCGCGAACTCGGCGCCGAGGGGTCAGTGCCCGAGCTGCGCCTGGTCAACCGGGCCGAGCGGCCGGTGCTCATCGTCGAGGGCGAGGAACTGGTGGGGGCCAAGCAGAACCGGGTGGTCAACGTCACCATCCTGGTGGCCGCCGGCGCCGAACTGGTGATCCCGGTTTCCTGCGTGGAGCAGGGCCGCTGGCACTATCGATCAGAAACATTCTCCTCCGGCGCCAAGATGATGCACAGTTCGCTGCGGCGGGCGGCCCAGGAGAGCGTGAGTTTCAGTCTCAGGGAAGGGGGCGGCTATCGCAGCGACCAGGGCCGGGTCTGGGACGAGGTGGCCGAAAAGGCCCGACGGATGAACGTGCACTCGCCCACCATGGCCGCCGACGAGGTTTTCGTTCGCTACGAGAGCGATCTGGACAGCTACCTGCAAGCTTTCGGCTGCATGCAGCACCAAGTGGGGGCCGTGTTTGCCATCGACGGCGAGGTGGTGGGCCTGGAGGCTTTCGGCAGCCCGGACACCTTCGGCCTGTTTTTCGCCAAGCTGGTGAAAAGCTACGCCCTGGACGCCATCGACGCCGGCGCCGATGCCAAAGAGGCCAAGCCGGCACCCTCCGACCAGGCCCGGCGCTTTCTCGCATCGGCCGCCAAGGCGAAAACGGAGTCCCACCGCTCGGTGGGGCTGGGCGAAACCCTGACCTTGGAATCCCGCATCGCCGCCGGCTCCGCCCTGGCAAATGAGGGCCGGCTGGTGCACCTGTCGGCGTTTCGCAAGACCGGCCATCCCAAATCCGGCAACCGGGTGGGCTTTCAGCGGTTTTCCCGGCGCCATCAATGGATTGTCGAATGAAAGACGGCGTCCTTTATTACGAGGCCACCACCAGTCGCCTGCGGGTGATGCGCGAGGGGTGCAGCATCATCCGCAAAGAGAAGCTTCCCAAGCCGGTGGTCCTGGTGGACACCCGGGAGAAGGATCCGCTGCCCCTCCGGGCGAATCACCCCAACTGGATCAAGGCGGAACGCCGGGTGACGCTCAAGACCGGCGATTATTCCATCGAAGGCATGGAAAGTTTTCTGGCCCTGGAGCGAAAAAGCCTGGCCGACCTGGTGGCCTGCACTGTCACCTACCGGCAGCGGTTTCTGGCCTCTTGCGCCCGGCTTTCCGGATTCGTCTGGAAGGCGATTCTGGTGGAGGCGACCTTCGAGGACGTCAAGGGCGGCATCGCACGCTATATTCCCTCTGATGTCCATCCGAATTCCATCTGCGGCACCCTGGACGCCATCGAGGCCAAGTACGGCATCCCCGTCATCTACGCTTCCACTGTAAGGGATCTGGCCACGGAGCGCGCCGCCAGCTGGCTTTCCAAGCACTTCACCTACTGGTGGCTGGAACAGCACGGGCACGGCCGGGTGCTCATCGATGCCGATGGATTGTGACGATTTCGGTGAAAGGGGTGGCGGGCGACTCCATTACCACCGGGCTCATAAGGGCTTGCAATCTGAGGGTGCATTCATT
>JAQVTF010000115.1 GCA_028700185.1 Desulfobacteraceae bacterium
TCTCGTCGGTGTTGATGTCGTCGCGGTCGAGAAACAGGACCTTGCCGCCGAAGTTTCGCATGGGGTGCCCTTTCGGTTGGAAGCCTGAAGTCAGGGGTGAGGCGCCTTTGGCGCGTTCAAGGTTCGGGGTTCAAGGCGCCTTTGGCGCGTTCAAAGCTCGAGGTTCAAGGCGCCTTCGGCGCGTTCAAGGTTCAAGGCGCCTTCGGCGCGTTCGGGGTTCAAGGTGCTTTTGGCGCGTTCAAGGTTTAAGTGGTGCCGTGGGGCATGGTTGTGTCCGGTTTGGTCAACGTGGCGGTGGCTTTGGAGATTCCTCGCCGGCGATCGGAATGACAGGGGAAAGAGGTCGCCGGCGAGTTTCGCGCAGGGGCTTCCCGGTCTTCTTTTGTAGGAGCGGCTCCCAGCCGCGACCAACCCGCCGCGCAGGGGTTGCTCGACGCGTGTTTGAACGGGTACGGGTTTTCGGCGCATAGCCCTTGCCGATGCAATCTTTCCAGTCACGGCTAGGCGCCGCTCCTCCAGATGTCCAATGATCAACCGCCAATGCTCAATGACCATTTTCCGCCGACGAATCAAGGTCCCGGGCGCTCGTCAGGCGACCGGCCACGGCGGTGGCGGCCGCGGTGGCGGGACTGACCAGATGCACCATGCCGCCCTTGCCCATGCGACCGGGAAAGTTGCGGTTGGTGGTGGAGGCGCACACTTCCCCCTCGGCCAGCACCCCGTTGCTCATGCCCAGACAGGCGCCGCAGGTGGGGTTGGTGACGCAAAAACCCGCCGCCATGAAGACCTCGATCAATCCCTCGGTCAGGGCCTGGTGATACACCTTGGGAGTGGCCGGCGAGAGGATGGCGCGCAGGGAAGGGTGGATGCGGCGACCGCGCAACACCGCCGCCGCCTCGCGCAGGTCTTCGATACGGCCGTTGGTGCAGGAGCCGATATACACCTGATCCACCACCACGTCCCTCATCTCGCGCACCGGGCGCACCTGGTCGGGCTTGTAGCCGAAGGTGGCCAATGGTTCCAGCCCGGAGACATCAACGGAAAGGGTGGCGACGTAGGCGGCGTCCGGGTCGGGCCACCACGCTTTGAAGGCTTCCAGGGCCGCCTGGCGGTGGGGGTAGTCGTCTTGGATAAACGGCCAGAGATAGTCCACCGTAACCGGGTCCGGCCGGCAGATGCCGCAGGTGCCGCCGGCTTCGATGGCCATGTTGCACAGGGTCATCCGGGCTTCCATGCTCATGGCGTCCACCACCGGGCCGTGAAATTCCACCACGCAGTCCGTGGCGCCGTTCACCCCGAGACGGCCGATGACCGAGAGGATCACGTCCTTGGCGAAGACGCCGTCGGGCAGGTGACCGGTGATCTCGATGCGGATGGTCCGAGGGGTGTGAAAGGCGCAGACTCCTTTGAGAATGCCCACTTCCAGGTCCGTGGTGCCCACCCCGGCGGCAAAGGCGCCGAAAGCGCCATGGGTGCAGGTGTGACTGTCGCCCATGATGATGGTGTCGCCAGGGCGCACGAAGCCTTTTTCGGGAAACAGGGCATGACAGACCCCGTTGCGACCGATGTCGAAGAAATCGGTGATGCCGTGGCGTCGGGCCCAATCCCGCAACACCTTGCCCTGGGTTGCCGTTTTGCTGTCCTTGGCCGGGGTGACATGGTCGATGACCGCCTTGATCCGTTTGGGATCGAAGACGCGGTCCTTGCCCCGGGCCACGAGATCGTTGATGGCGATGGGGGTGGTGATTTCGTGACAGAAGACGGTGTCCAGGCGGATGGTTTCGATGCCCTCGGCCGGTCGGTCGATGCGATGGGCAGCGAAGATTTTTTCAGCGATGGTCAGGCCCATGAAATTCCCCGTCCTTAGATTTTGGTAAAGATTGTATTCTCTGTGATCTCCGTGTCCGCTGTGTCTCGGTGGTGAATTTCTTTTCGCGGTCTTTGTCTGAAAGAGGCTTAATCCGTGTCGGTGCGCAGCACGGAGAGAAACGCCGACTGGGGAATTTCCACCTTGCCCACCATCTTCATTCGCTTCTTGCCCTTTTTTTGCTTTTCCAGCAACTTGCGCTTGCGGGTGATATCACCGCCGTAGCACTTGGCCGTTACGTCCTTGCGAAACGGTGAAACGGTGGTGCGGGCGATGATGGTGGCGCCGATGGCCCCCTGGATGGCGATTTTGAACATCTGGCGGGGGATTTCTTCCCTCAGCCGCTCGCAGGCGTTGCGGGCCCGCTCCACGGCCCGGTCCCGGTGGGCCAACTGGCTCAGGGCATCCACCCGTTCACCGTTGATGAGAATGTCCACCTTGACCAGGTCCGTCTCACGGTAATCGATGATTTCGTAGTCGAAGGAGCCGTAGCCCTGGGTGATGGACTTGAGGCGGTCGTAAAAATCGTAGACCACCTCGGCCAGCGGCAGCTCGAAGACCATTTCCAGGCGGTTGCTCGTGAGGTACTGGTAGTTCTTGTTGATGCCGCGCCGGTCGAGGCACAGTTTCATGATGGCGCCCATGTAGCGGTCCGGCGTGATGATGGCGGCCCGGATGAACGGTTCCCGGGTTCGGGCGATCTGGGCCGGGTCCGGGTAGAGGGCCGGGTTGTCGATGATCACCATCTCGCCGTTGGTCAGATCGACCTCGTAGCGCACCGAAGGGGCGGTGAGGATCAACGATAGATCGTACTCGCGCTCCAGGCGTTCCTGCACCACCTCCAGGTGCAAGAGGCCGAGAAAACCGCAGCGGAAGCCGAAACCCAGGGCCACGGAGCTGTCCTTCTCGTAGATGAGACTGGCATCGTTGAGCTTGAGCTTCTCCAAACCAACCGCCAGTTCTTCATAGTCGTCCGTGGAAACGGGGTAGATGGAGGAGAAGACCACCGGCTTGGCTTCCTTGAACCCGGCCAGGGGGCGCTCGCAGGGATGTCGGTCCAGCGTGATGGTGTCCCCGCAACGGGTGTCGCTCACCGTCTTGATGCCGGCGATGAGATAGCCGACATCACCGGCGGTGAGTTCGGGTTGGGGCTTGCGGATGATCTGGAAGATCCCCACTTCCTCCACCTTGTGGACGGCGCCGTTGGACATGAAGCGGATATGATCGCCGGCCCGCAGCCGGCCGTCGAAGACCCGGAAGTGGACCACCGTGCCCCGGAACGGATCGTAGTGAGAATCGAAGATCAGCGATTTCAGGGGCTGGTCCGGGTCGCCGATGGGCGGCGGCAGCTTGGTGACCACCGCTTCGAGGATTTCGTCGATGCCGATGCCCTCCTTGGCCGAGGTCAGAATGGCACTGTCCGGATCCAGGCCCAGATCGTCGGCGATCTGCTGGCGTACCCGCTCGATGTCCGCCGACGGCAGATCGATCTTGTTGATCACCGGGATGACTTCCAGGTTGTGTTCCAGGGCCAGATAGAGGTTGGCCAGGGTCTGGGCTTCCACCCCCTGACTGGCGTCGATGAGCAGCAGGGCGCCTTCGCAGGATTTCAAGGCCCGGGAGACTTCGTAGGTAAAGTCCACATGTCCCGGCGTGTCGATGAGGTTGAGGTGGTAGTCCTTGCCGTCGGCAGCCCGGTAGGGCAGGCAGACCGTCTGGCTCTTGATGGTGATGCCCCGTTCACGCTCGATGTCCATCGAGTCGAGGATCTGGTCCTTGAAATCCCGGGCCTCGATGATCCCGGTGCGCTGGATCAGGCGATCCGAAAGGGTCGACTTGCCGTGGTCGATGTGGGCAATAATGCTGAAATTGCGGATATATTTCATGGCTCCAGTGAGGCTGGCAGCACATTGTCCACCCTGCCAGGGGCGGTCCATGGACCGCTGGTTGGAAGTAGAAACGCATCAAAACGTTGACTTTTGCCGGCTATCATACTAACAAATCAATTTTACGTATAAAAAACAAATATTTTTATCAAACTCCACACCGTGATGTCAAGCCGGTCCGTCGACCTATCCGACGACTCGGCAACAGAAGGTGCGTTTTTTTGTTCAAATGGTCGATGACCCAGGGCAAAGCGGCAGCGGAGCGCCACGCTCCGTTCTCATTGTAGATGACGACGATGCCATTCGTGCCGTCATGCATCAATACATTGAGCGTTTCGGCTTTGTGGCGCATTCGGCGGAAACGGCTGAAAAAGCGTTGGAGATGCTGCGCACCACCGTCGTGGACGTGGTGATCACCGACATCCTGCTACCGGGAAGAGACGGGCTGGCGCTCACCGATGAGGTCCGTCGGCGCTACGACTGCCCCGTCATCGTGATGACCGGTTACAGCGGCGACTACTCCTATACGGATGCGATCCAAAAGGGGGCCAGCGATTTTGTTTTCAAGCCGGTGCGCTTCGAGGAGCTGCTGTTGCGGCTCCGGCGAGTGCTGCGGGAGCGAGACCTGGCGCGGGAACGGGATCGCATCCTCAAGGAGCTCGAGACGCTGGCCATCACCGATGAGCTGACCAAGCTTTACAACGCCAGGTACTTTTACCGTCAACTGGAGATGGAAGCGGGGCGGTGCACGCGCTACAATCACCATCTGACGCTGCTGCTGATGGATATCGATCACTTCAAAAACTACAACGACACCTACGGGCACCTGGAGGGCGACAAGGTGCTGGCGCGTCTGGGCCAAACGGTCAAAAGCGGCTTGCGGCGTCTGGATTCGGCCTATCGCTACGGCGGAGAGGAATTCACCGCCATCCTGCCGGAAACCCGAGCCGATGAAGGCCGAATCGTGGCCGACCGGATCAAGGCGTCCGTGAAAAACGAGCGATTTGATCCCCGCCCGGGAGGCGAGCCGGTCCATCTGACCATCAGCATCGGCGTGACCCAGTATGCGCCGCCGGAAGACATCGCCGGCTTCGTGCAGCGGGCCGACAGGGCGATGTACATCTCCAAACAGAAGGGGCGTGACCGGGTCACCACCCTGGCGGCCTGAGCCCTCTTTGATGTTTCCATGATCCACTTCGATTTTCTCGAAAATCCCGACGACAAAGATCTTGGTCAGATGATTCGTCTGTACCGCGGGGCAGGGTGGTGGGGGGACGGCGCCGATGACCCGGCCCCGGTGAGGCGGCTTGTGGCCGGAAGCCACTGCGTGGTGGTGGCCCGGTGGGAGGGACGGATGGTCGGCATGGGGCGGGCCATCAGCGACCGCGCCAGCGACGCCTGGATCCAGGATGTCACGGTGGATGCCGCCATGCGCCATCAAGGTATCGGCTCCGAGATCGTGCGGCGTCTCGTGGCCCGCCTGGAAATCGACGGAATAAGCTGGATTGGGCTGGTGGCTGAAAACGGAAGCCACCCGATGTATGAACCGCTGGGCTTTGTCGCCATGGAAAACGCCCGGCCGATGCTCCGGATCAAATCATGAATCTCGAACCTGTCACCGTGGATCACTACGACCAGCTCAAGCCTTTTTTCGCCGATCAACACCATCGGCTCAGCGCTTACTGCCTCACCTCCATCATCGCCTGGCAGACCTGCTTCTACCAACCCCAGTTCACCGTGGATGCGGAGGGCTGGCTCGTGGTGGCGGCCGAGTTTTTCAAAAGCCGTGAAAAGCGCCATCTGCTGCTGCCGATTCGGCCGGGATGGGAACCCGAATCCGCCCAGCTCCATCGCCTGGCCCTGGATGCCGGCTTCGATAGCTTCTGGTTTGTTCCGGAAGCCTACGTCCAGGCCCGTCTGCCGGAGTTGGAGCGTTACTTTTCCGTCAGCGAGCAGGACTGTTTTCACGACTACATCTATCGGCAAAGCGACCTGGCGGAGCTGCCCGGCCGCGGTTATCACAAGAAGCGGAACCTTATCCGGCAGTTCACCAGCGAATACGTGCAGTCCGGCCGGGTCGAGGTGGCACCGATTTCGCCGGCCGACGTGCCGGCGTGTCTCGAGTTTCTCGATCAGTGGTGCGAGGAACGCGACTGCGGTGTTGAAGACGTGGAAAACGATCTGGCCTGCGAGAAGATTGCCGCCATGAACGCGCTGGCGCACCTGTCGCGCACCGAGGCCCGGGGGTTGCTGATCCGCGTGGACGGAACCGTCAGCGCCTTCGCCGTGGGCGCCCGTCTCACGGCGGACATGGGGGTGCTGATGTTCGAAAAGGCCTTTGCCGGTATCAAGGGATTATACCAGTACCTGGACCGGGCGTGTGCCCGCCGCCTCTTCGAGGAGATGGCCTTTATCAACAAGGAAAGCGACATGGGCATGCCCGGCCTGCGCCAGGCCAAGCGATCCTACCACCCGGTGGCCATTTCCAAGAGCTACATGCTGACTTTGCGGTGATCGGCCATTCAATGACGCATGGTTGAACGTCACCCTTTACCTGTGGATCATTGCCATGGTGATTCCCATCTTTCAGAACCGCGAGCTGGCTCGCCGTCTGAACATCAACCTGGCGCGCTGGAAGCGCTGGTCCCGGGAATTCCTTCCCCCTGACCCGCTGGCGGGAATCCAGTCGGGCTATGCACGGCAGTACTATTTCGACGACGCCTTTCGGGTCTACCTCGGCGGCTTCCTGGTTTCCCACCTTCACCTGGCGGTTCCCGAAGCGCGCCAGGTGTTGGCGGACCTGACCCCCTGGATGAAAACCGAAGGCTTCTGTTTTGACCTGCGGGGGCAGTTGAAAAATGGCACCGGGACGCCTGCCTGCGAGATTCTTTTGCAGAAAACCCCCGCGGGATTCGCCTACCGAGTCCGCCAGCGCCTGGATCGCCGTTTGAAGGAACCGGGACCCCCGGAAATCTGGGAAGAGCAGTGGAAAGAGGGCGCCATCGGAACCGCATCCCCACAACCGCCGCTGACCGAGGCCGACGCCTGGTGCAAGACGATCCGGATCTCCGCCCTCTTGAATGAATTTCGAAAGCTTGTGAGAAATTCAGGCCAGGCTTGAAATTAGGTTCTTTTGAGTCCTTGAACCTCGAACGCCGCGAAGCAGCCTTGAACGCGCCGCAGGCGCCTTGAACCTTGAACCGTGAACGCCGCGAAGCGGCCTTGAACGCGCCGCAGGCGCCTCTCTTACCCCGCCGTTTCGCTCTCCCCAAGCATTTCCCGTATTTCACTCAGCGGTGTCGGCTCGATGCGCGTTACATCTCCGTCTACCGCAAACCCGGAACGCACCAGGTCAACGCCGCGTAAAACCACCGCCGCCCCGTAGAGCAGGTTCATGGCCACGGTGGCGGTGTCCCGGTTTTCCGGTTTCTCCAGAAAGGTCCCGGTGGTCCACTCGTTGAAGGCCCCCATGGACGGGCCGCACCAGACCTGAAAATCAAGCTGGCGCTCAGCCATTCCCCGCACGGGCCACTTGGAGCTGAGCCCCAGGTAGGATCGAAAGACCAGCGCCATTTTGTGGCGCGGATCCCGCTGGGCCCGTTCCAGTTGGCGCGGGTCGCGCCGGGCGAAGAAGGCGGCGGTCTGTTGCCAGGTTTCTTCGAAGTCGGCGCGGAAACAGTCCTTTTCCAGGGCATTGCGTTCCTTTGGGGGAATCGCCTCCCAGGTCTCGTAGCGGCGGTAGCAGTCGTAGAGCTTGGCGGCACGGACGGCAAACAGGGTGCCGCGTTTGAGCACCTGAACCTTCACCCCCATCTCGAACATGTCCGCTGCCGGCGCCATCACCACATCGGCCTGGCCGGCTTCGGCGAGCATGTGGCGTACCAGTTCGGTGGTGCCGGATTCGATGCAGGCCTGATGGACACTGCCGGCCAAGACGTAGGCGGCGCCCATGGCGAAGGCCGCCGCCGTGGCCTGGGGAGTGGCGATACCGCCGCCAAGCCCCACGCAGATGGGCTCCTGGTACCCGTGGGCCGCCATCATCCGATCACGCAAATGCATCATGGTGGGCAGCAGGGCCAGCGCGGGCCGGTTGTCGGTATGCCCCCCGGAATCGGCCTCCGCGGTGAGATCATCGGCCATGGGAATCCGGGCCGCCAGTTCAGCGGTTTCGGTGCTGATCTGCCCCTGGGCCACCAGCGCGGAGAGCATCTTCTCCGGTGGCGGGGAAAAGAAACGGCTGGCCACCTCCACCCTGGACACCTTGGCCTTCACCTTGTTGGGGCAGACGATGGTGCCGTCGGGGCCACGATGAATCCCCGTGACCCGGTAGCGCACCAACTGAGGCGTCAGTCTCAGGTAGGCCGAGGCGCTGATGCGGCTGACGCCCCGGCGCAGGTAAAGATCCACGATGGCCGTTTCCAGGGCCGGATCATTGGGGCTGTGGATCAGATTGAAGCCGTAAGGGCGGTTTCCCAGCGCGTTTTGGAGGGTTTCCACCGCCGCCTCCACCTGCTGGGGAGACAAGCCGGCGGCACCGAAATATCCGATCATACCGGCCCGCGATGCCGCTTCCACCATCGCCGTGGATGTGATGCCGTTGGCCATGGCGCCACAGACATAGGCGTAGCGCAGCCCGTGGCGCGCCTTGAAGCGACGGTCGCCCAGACTGGAAGGGGCCAGTGGCGGCACGTAGGCCAGCAACGACAACCCGTTGAGGGGGGGCTCGATGCGTTCCCCGATCTGGATCTGTCCGGAATCGGCGGCGGCGGGGCCGTTCGGTGTCTGAACCAGATAAAGGGGGCGGTTGACCCGCCGCAGGGCACGGCGGATGGCATCGGTACCGGCCCGGGGCGCGCTTCCGGCGGGGATCCACCAGCCGAGGTGAGATTGCAGGGGTTGGGCAGATGCCATTGGTTGGCCTTTCGGGGAGGTTGGGGCGCCTGCGGCGCGTTTAAGGTTCAAAGCGCCTACGGCGCGTTCAAGGTTCAAGGCGCCTTCGGCGCGTTCAAAGTTCAAGGTTCAAGGGGGCTGCGGCGCGTTCAGAGTTTGAGGTTCAAATTTTGAATTTTAGACCTGAAAGGAGCAAGTTAGCCAGGAAGCCAGTCGCCTGTCAAGGCGGTAGCCTTAGCCCCGGGGATGGAATTTGCGGTGAATCTGTTTGAGCCGGTCCCGGGCCACGTGGGTGTAGATCTGAGTGGTGGCGATGTCCACGTGGCCCAGCATCACCTGCACGGCGCGGAGATCGGCGCCGCCTTCCAGCAGGTGGCTGGCAAATGAATGGCGGAGGCTGTGGGGGCTTAACGGTGTTTGGATCCGCGCAGCGACGGCGCGTTGGCGCAGAATCTTCCAGAACCCCTGCCGGGTGAGGGGCCGTCCGGCACGGGCCACGAACAGATAAGCGCTGGTGGCGGTTTTCAGCAAGGCCGGACGCGCCGTC
>JAQVTF010000116.1 GCA_028700185.1 Desulfobacteraceae bacterium
GGAACCTTGAGGCCGGCACGCTGCTTCAGGGCGTCGACATCGATAAAAGCCGGTTGCACCGTATTCTCACCGGTTGCGCCGCCGGCGCCTTCCTCCTCGTCCAACTCGGTGAGGGCTTCCTTGGCCATAGCGGCAAAAGGCCGGGCCACTTCGCTGAGCTGTTCCACGGCGCGCATCTCCAGGTCTCTCAGGAAGCGCAGGACCTCAGGCGTGACGGTCTCGGCGAGGAATCCTTCCAGGGCCTGTCGAAAATCCTGGAACACGAGATACAACGCGCCGGAAAAACCCGCCGTTTTGAGCATTTCCCGATACTTGCCCGTTTCGGGGGCATACTGGCGCACAAAGCTCAGCGTGTCGCCGATGAGGGTGCCGGTCCGGGGGCTGAAGAAACGATCGATCTCATGACGCAGGGCATCGCGCTGCTTGGCCGCGGCGCCGTCCAGCGTGTCACGGACCAGGGTCTGAATCTGGTCGATGCGCTGGCGATGACGGGCCACCAGCCCCTTGTGGTCCGCCACTTGGTGGGCATCCTGGTCCAGGGCCTCGCGGTGCAGCCGCCCCCAGCGCCCCAGCCCCTCGGCCACCACCGCCAGACGCCCCACGTGGTTGCCCAGCAGCAGTACTCGCCGCTCGTCCACCAGCTTGCGTTCGAAGGCTTGGTAAAACCGGGTGGTTTCCGCCTCGGAAAAATCGATCAGGGCCGATTCCTGGCGCCAGTTGGCCAGCATGGCGGCATCCTTGGGCAGCAGGGCGTCAGCCGGTTGGCCGGCGAGCAGATGATAGAGGGCGCTGAGGGTAAATATTGCCGGATCGGGGTGAAAAACGCGCAACTGCTCCAGGGTGCGTGCCACCTGGGCTTGCAACTCTTCCAGGGACGCGTGTTCGTTGAAATCACAGTTGAACACGAAAAGCATGTTGGCGCCGATGCCCATCTTGCGAATGATCGACAAAAACCGAAAATCGGCCTGGCGCAGGCCGGTGCGACTGCTGATCACGTAAATGATCAGGTGAGTCTGGAGCATGTAATCCTGGATCATGGCCAGGTGGTGAGGATTGGGCGAATCGCTCCCCTGACAATCGGCGATTTCGACGCCTTCGGTCAACTGACCGGCATCGATTTCCAGTTCCACATCCTGTAAGTATACCGAAAGACTGTCGTCACCGACAAAATCCCGGTGCAGACCGAAACGGTCCCCCCGGAAGCGGGCCACGGTGGTTTCGGCGCCGATCTGGCTGTGGATCCGATCGTAGCCTTCCAGGTAGGAGGCGATCATCACGCTGTTGGCATCCTGGGTGCCATCGGTGATAAGGGCGGCCTGATTTAAACCGGCAAAAGCGACCGCCAGGGCCTGGCGGTCCTCCTCCCGCCGCAGATCAAAGGGCGCCCGGGTCAGCTCCCCAGGCAGCCCCGGCAGCATCACGATGGCCCGGGCAAGATCCGCGTTGATGGCTTCCCAGCTTTTAAAGTGCAGGCGCGCCTCGAGAGTTTCCCCGCGGCGGATGCGCGTGACGATGGAGGTGACGATACCGGCGCCACGTTTGAGATGATCGGCGCCGAGGAGGCTGTTGGTGAAAGTGCTCTTGCCCGATTTGATCGGGCCCACCACGGCCACGCGGATACACTCGTCGGTGACCTGGCGATGGGTCTGGCGGCAGGTCCGTTGCCAGTCCGCCAGGGAGGCCCCGCTGACACCAGGCACCCCACCGGCCCGAACGATGAGATCGTCCAGGGCAGTGGCCTGTTCGAGAAGCTTTTCCTTTACACTGTGATAAGTTTCCATGGCATCGCGTGGATTGGAAAAAGGCGGGCTTCGGCCCCTGCGGACCGAACACCGACAAATCGCGACGCTTATGACACACCGCGACCTCGCTTGTCAAAGCCTCTCCTGATTTCAGCGGGTTTGCGTCCCCACCTTGAGGCGCACCATTGCGCCGGGGGCCACGGATTCAGGCAGGACCGCGGCCTCCACCGGTTTCTCCCCAATCCGCGCGCCGATGCAGGCCGGCGCCAACTCAGGCCACACATCGGCGAGAAACGCTTTAAAGTGGCCGCCGGGCAACAGCACCCCCCGGCCGAGAAAAGGAGGCCCCAACTCGGCGCACACCAGATTGAACAGCTTCACCGTGACCATGCCGGGGGCAACCGCTTCAGTCTCGGTGGAAAGGGAACGATGAGAGAGGCTGCTGCGCAGGTTGGTCAACTGCCCCCCCTTGCGCAGGGTGGCCCCCACCAGGCCGGGCATGGCGGCTGAAAGGGTGACCACGTCACCGTCGCTCACGGAGGCACCCTGGATGTCGTCCACCGCTTTGCCGTTGAGAAAAACCGTCTGGATCCGTTCGCGCACATAGGCATCAGGGATTTTCAGCGCCACAAGCAACAATTGCTGAAGGCTGGATGGAAGGTGCGTGGTGACAAGTATCCCCTGCCGCAGCAGGCCGAAAAACCGCCACAGATCCGCTTCGGTCACCACCAGCTCCACCGTGAGCGTATCCTGTTTCGATGCTACCATCACGACATCCACCTCCTCTCATTGAAACGGGGAGCTGCGCCCCAACACCGCCGCTCCCCGCTCTCAATCCGACAAAATCGATGAATTTACCAGTTGAAAACCTGATCCAGCTCTTCGTCCTTCACGGCAAAGACCACGTTGTGGGGCGCCAGGGCCTCGCGCTTGAAGTAGCCCGGCAACCGGTCGTGGGCCGCGTTGAAACCGGCGGCCTTGTTGAAGTCGCGCTCCCAGGTGAGAATCTGCTTGCCCAGGGCGGTGACGTCATCCCCGGTCATGGGCTTGCCGGTGAAGCCGGAGATCAAATCCAGCAGGGCCTGGAAAGTTTCCGGCTGGTCGAGGATGGCAAAGGCGATGAACACGCACATGCCGGTGGCGTCGATGGCCGCCGTGGCGATCTGGAGATTTCGCGACAGCTCCACCTGGCCTTCGGGCTTGAGGGGATCCACGGTTCCGCCCACGCCCAGGATGTTGGCCGTCACGGCGTAGCCGGCGGTGTGATCGGCCCCCATGGGACTGGTGGCGTAGGTCACCGCCACGCCCTGGACGGCGCGGGGGTCGTAGGCCGGCATGGCCTGGCCCTTGACCACCGGAACATGCTCGATGCCGAAGGCCTGGCCCGTCACCGCGGCGCCGGCGCCCAGGATACGACCCAAGGGGGTCCCTTGGCCGACTTCCTTCACCAGACGGATCGCCGCCTCCACATCACCGAACTTGGCGATACCGGCTTCCATGGCCACGCCGATGGTGGCCCCCATTTCGATGGTATCCAGCCCGAAATCATCGTCAAGACGGTCCAGCAGGGCAATGGCGTCCAGGTCGCTAATGCCGCAGTTGCCACCGTGAGCCCACACCGTCTCGTACTCGGGCTGCTTGGTCAGGAAGTTGCCGTTCTTGTCATAGAAAGTGCCTGAGCACTTCATCACGCAACCCCGATGGCAACCATGGGTGGCGGCGCCTTCGCCGCCGCGGCTGTTTTCCAGCTCGGCCAAAGCCTCCCCGGAAATCTTCTCGAAGCCTTCAAAACGCCCGGTGGCGAAATTGTGGGTCGGGTAGGCCCCGGCTTCGTTGATCACCCCGGTGAGCACGTTGGTGCCGTAAGTGGGCAGCCCCTGGCCGCAGACCGGATGTTTTTTCAGGCCGGCGGTGAATTCCTTGTTGGCGGCCTTGAATTTTTCCGGGTCGGCGGGGGCCCGCATCTTGCAGCCGGTGTCGTCCAGCACGATCACCTTGACCCCCTTGGCCCCCATCACCGCCCCGACGCCACCCCGGCCGGCGTGGCGGGTGGGTCGCACCTCCGGATCGGTGAACGCCACGGTGGCGGAAGCCATTTTCATCTCCCCGGCCGGGCCGATGGAGATGCAGGCGATCTGGTCGCCGTAGGCGGCCTTCATCTTGTCCACCAGGTCGTAGTTGCCCAGCATCTTGAGGCTGTTGTCGGCCTCAATGGTAACGCCGTCCTTGGTGATGTGCATTTTGTAGAGGGTGTCGTCGGCCGGTTTTCCCTCCAGCACGATGGCGGCGTAGCCCAGGCGGGCCAGCACCTGGGCCCCCTGGCCCCCGGAATTGGCCTCCTTGATGCCGCCGGTCAGCGGGCTCTTGCAGCCCACCGAAATACGACCGGACTGGACCGCCGCCGATCCGCTGAGCAAGCCCGGGGCGATGATCAGTTTGTTCTCGGTTCCCAGGGGATGACAGGTGGGCGGCACCTCCTTGGCCACGATGGCCGATGTCATACCGCGGCCGCCGAGGCCGGCGTAATCCCCAAGCGCTTCGGTGCGGATGGCTGGACCGCCCGAGGCTCCCATGTCAATGCGCAGGATCTTGTCCATGATGGTCCTCCTTACTGTTTAACCGTTGTCAAGTACGGTGGGAAAATGACGTTTTGAGGCAGAATCGGGTTGATTCCGGCCTAAGCCGTTTTCAACCTGTGATAAGACTGAACAAGTTATCATTGTTTTTATGGGTAATTCTTGGATATGTCAAGAAAAACCAAAAACAACCACAAGCTTGCGGCAAGCCTTTTGCATGGGCGTCCCCGTCGATTTCAGGGTGGTTTCCGGATCAGTGGTTATGATAAACGGCAGAAAAGACCCAAGCCGCCCGAAAATCGTTTCGGGCGACAGGTGAAAGGAATCGAAATGGAGGATTCAAACGACATTCAATTCGTCGCCGGACGAGGTGGTGATCTTGCAGAAACCGTTATCAAACGCCCGTTGGACGATGTGCTGGCCTTCTACCGCAGCCTGCCCGATTACACGCCCACCCCGTTGACCGCCTTGGACCGCCTGGCCGCCCACCTCGGCCTGAAGCGGATCTGGGTCAAGGACGAGGGACGGCGCTTCGGGCTCAAGGCGTTCAAGGCCATGGGGGCCACCTACGGCCTGTGCCGGGCCCTGGCCGCCCGGCTGAAAATCGAGGCCGCCCCCCTCACCCTGGCGGCCTTGACGGATCCAAACCTGGCGTCCCGCCTGGGGCAGGTCACCTGCATTACGGCCACCGACGGCAACCACGGCCGGGCCGTGGCCTGGGCCGCCCAACGGATCGGATGCCGGGCGGTGATCTATATGCCCCGGAACACGGCACAAGCCCGCATCGACAACATCCGGATGTTCGGCGCCGCCGTGGAGGTCATCGACGGCACCTATGACGAGGCGGTGATCCTGGCGGCCGAAACCGCCGATAGAAACGGTTGGCTGTTGATCCAGGATACCGTCGAAAAGAACGGCGAACAGGTGGCCCGATGGATCATGGACGGCTACCGGATCCTGGCCCGCGAATGCCTGGAGGCCCTTGAAAACGAGGCGCCCACCCACGTGATCCTCCAAGCCGGCGTGGGATCCTTTGCCGCGGCGATCCAGGCCGAGCTGATGGCGCGCCTCGGCCACCGCCGACCGCATACCACCCTAGCAGAGCCAAGCCGGGCGGCCTGCTTCTACCAATCCGCCCTGGCCGGCGACGGAAAACCGCACCGGGCCGAAGGAAACCTGGACACCATCATGGCCGGACTGGCCTGCGGCGTTCCCAGCCCACTGGCCTGGGAGATCCTCTGGCCCTCCGCCAACCTGTTCGCCGCCTGCCCCGATGGGGTGGCCCGTCGCGGCATGCGGGTGCTGGGCAACCCGCTGTCGGGCGACCCGGCCGTGATTTCGGGGGAATCGGGCGCCGTGGGGCTCGGGCTGGTCTACGAAGCGATGACCGATCCACGCCTGGCGGGACTCCGGCAGACCATGGGACTGGATCACGGCGCCAGGGTACTGGTCTTTTCCACCGAGGCGGATACCGATCCGGTGATGTACCGCCAGGTGGTCTGGGGGAAACGGTGACCGCCATGCTGAGCCAAACCGCCATGGTTCTGTACCGGCGCCTGCTCTTTGCCGCCATGCAACTGCCGTCGGTTTTCATCCAGCCCGGCGCAAAGGGCCCACCCCGCCTTCCCCGGCCGGTCATCGATTCGGATTTTCACGGCAACGGGCTCAAGGAAGCCTTGTTCCGGCACTACGTGCATCAGTTCACCCCCGCCGCCTGTTCGGTGGCCACCGTGGCCATGGTGGTCAACGCCGTCGCGGCGATCCAGGGCGCACGCCGGCCACCGGTGACCCAGGAACAGCTCCTGGACCAGGTGCCCACCGCTCACTGGAAGGCGCGCATGCACAACGGCGGATACCGGGGCCGCAGGGGATTGCCCCTGCCGCTGCTCACTCTGGTGGTCCAGGACAGCCTGGTGCGCCAGGGGCTACGCTACCGCCGGGTGACCAGCGTCCAGGCCGCCAAACCGGCAACGGGCCCGGGACGAAAGATCGCCGCCGACCTGCGCGCCCGGCTTCATCGTTTCGAAACCCGCGGCGATGTCCTGATCATCGCCCACTTCGACCAGGGAGAGGCCTTGACCACCCTCCACATTCCCCACATCTCGCCGGTGGGGGGGTATCACGGTCCCACCGATACGGTCACGATGCTGGATGTCGATACCGATCAGGAGCCGTATGCCGTCTCCTTCGACACCTTTTACCGGGCGGTGAGCAGCGACTATCACCACCTGTTTCGCCCCTTCGGCTACGGCCGGGGCGGCTGTGTCGTGGTGGAACTGACGTGAAATGACAGCGGTGAACACCGGCGAACCATCTCAGGTGCCGACCACTGGCCTCGGCAAAATCGCCGCCGGCCCGGTGACCGTGTTTCACCACGTTCCCAAATGTGGCGGAACGAGCCTGCTGGCGGTGCTGCAGCGGTGGTACACCGTCTGCCGCGACTATCGCCAGGGCTGGGCGCAGGAATTCGGTCCGCCCCTGGACCTGACCGCTCTGGACGGCCGCCACTGTCTCTGCGGACATTTTGACGGGCCGGAGAATCGTCTGGCGGTGCGCTATCCCGAAATTTTCCAATCGCCACGGTTCCGCTGCGTTACCGTGGTGCGAGATCCCCTGTCACTGGTGCTCTCGTTGTATCGCTGGGAGGGACGCATGGGCGTGCGCCGAGAGGATGTACTGGATCGCTACCTCATGGGCCATGTCGGTTTTCTGGCCGACGCCCTCGGCGCCGGTCCGGACAACTGGCGGGCGGTGCTGGACCGCTATATCTTCATCGGCCTCCAGGAGCGGCTTGAAGAAACGGTGACCCTCCTGGCCCATCGCCTCGGCAAGCCCCGGGTTGCCCTGCCCCGGCTCAATGTCACCGATCCCCGGGGCCGCGCACCGCACCGCCGCCGCCTCTCCGCCGAAACCGTCGCCCGCTTCCGGGCCGCCAACCGCCTCGACGAAGCCATCTACACAGCCTGCCTCCGGCGCTTTGCCCTTGAAACCCGACCGCCCGTTGACTACAGTGAGTGTTCATTTAAAAAGCCGGAGATGAGAATGAAAGCTCAATAAACACAGTGGACATTGTGGACCGGATGGACATCGTGCACGCTCCGGACACCAAGGCCCCAGGCGTTGCCGGTCGGGGGATTCAAGCCCTCCCCGTGGACGCCCGGCACAATAAAATTTTAAGAATGGATCAACGCCAAGCCGAAGGAACATCATGATCGAAGAAATCAGCCCCGACCTGTTCCGCATCCAGGTCCCCCTCCCCAACACGCCGTTGAAATTTCTCAACAGCTACGTGGTCCGCAGCCCGAACCGCAGCCTGATCATCGACACCGGTCTCAACCACGACACCTGCTTCGAGGCCTTGCAGGCGGGTTTGAAAGAAATCGGCGTGGATCCGGCCCGGGCCGATCTCTTCATCACCCATCTGCACGCGGATCACTTCGGATTGGTGGCCCGGCTGGCCACCACCGACACCCGGGTTTACTTCAATCGTCCTGACGCGGAAATCATCGAGTCCTGGGAAGGCTTCGGCCCCATGCTGGAATATGCCGGCCGCAACGGGTTTCCCGTGGACCGCCTCCGCGCCGCCCTGGCGGCCCACCCCGGCAGCCGTTTCGGCTCCGAGTGGGTGCCGCCGCTGGAGATGCTCGCCGACGGTGATGGTATCGAGGCGGGCCCTTACCGGTTCCGCTGCGTTTCCACCCCGGGCCACACCCTGGGCCACATGTGCCTCTACGAGCCGCGGCACAAGCTGTTGGTGTCCGGTGATCATATCCTCATCGACATCACCCCCAACATCCAGTGTTGGACGGACGCCGAAAATCCCCTCAAGGCTTACCTGGAAAGCCTGGACAAGGTGACGACCCTGGAGGTGAACCGTACTCTGCCCGGGCACCGGCGCCTGATGGGCGATCCGTGTCCGCGCATCGCCGAACTCAAGGCCCACCACCGGGACCGCCTTGCCGAAGTCCTGGTGATTCTGGCCCACGGCCCCCGCAATGCCTTCGAGGTCGCCGCCCGCATGACCTGGGACATCAAGGCGGACCGTTGGGAGGACTTCCCGGTAGCCCAGCAGTGGTTTGCCACCGGTGAGGCCCTCTCCCATCTGCGCTATCTGGAAGAGGAAGGAAAGATCGCTCGCCTCGAAAAGGGAGACGGCGCGTGGTTCGCCCGAGTGGGTTGAAGTTGGTGGAGGGGGGGAAAAGTGAGCTAAAGTGACAAGTGACTAAAGTGACTAAAGTGAGCTAAAGTGAGATAAAATGACTAAAATGACTAAAATGACTAAAATGACTAAAATGAACTAAAATGAACTAAAATGACTAAAATGACTAAAATGAACTAAAATGACTAAAATAAAGGAATTCTGGCAGTTATATAAAAAACCGGAGCGCAGCGACACCACCATTTTAGTCACTTTAGTCACTCGTAATTTTAGTCACTTCCAATTCTAGTCATTAACAAAAAAGGTGAACTAAAGCGAAGTAATTCTGGCAGTTATATAAAAACCACTGGAGCGCAGCGACTCCACAACTTTAGTCACTTTAGTCACTCGTAATTTTAGTCACTTCCAATTTTAGTCACTCGTAATTTTAGTCACTTCCAATTTTAGTCACTCAAATCTTCCCCCGAACCGGCATCGATATCAAAAATCTTTTGCCCCTGCACGTAGTCCTTGGCGGCGTAACGCGTGATGTTCTGGATCTTGAGGATCTTTTCACGCAGCGCCTGGATGTTTTTATCCATGAGCTGGTGGAGCTTGTCCCCCTCCGCATCGCCTTGAACCATTTTCTTGAACCGTTCCGAGCAGGTGACGATCACCTGCAACGGAT
>JAQVTF010000117.1 GCA_028700185.1 Desulfobacteraceae bacterium
AGACGGCCCCCACCCTGGGCGCCCTGATTTTTCTGCTGCTGTTCACCGCCTACCTCGTTATTATCTGGGCCCTGAGCCACGGCGCTTACGAAAGCATCTACGTCGTCGACGTCACCCGTCGCACCCGGGTCTTCTCTCAGATCGCCTTCGCCGCGCCGGTGCTGCTGCCCTGGCTGGTCCTCTCCGGGGTCGCCGACATCATCGGCCTGCTGCCCTTCGAAGCCCCCAGGCGCCTGCTGACCCATCCCGCCGGAGAGCTTGCCTACTTCGTTTGTTTCCTCGTACTGGTGGCCGTGGTGGGGCCGGCGCTGATCCGGCGCTTTTGGCGCTGTCGTCCCCTGGAGGACGGATGGATGCGCCGGCGTATCGAAGCCCTGTGCCACCGCGCCCGGCTGCGCTACGCCCAGATCCTGTACTGGCCCATGTTCGGTGGCCGAATGATCACCGCCGGCGTCATGGGGCTGGTGGGTCGCTTCCGCTACATCCTCATCACCCCCGGCCTGCTGCGGGAGCTGTCCCCGGAGCAGATCGACCAGGTCATCGCCCACGAAATCGGCCACGTCAAACGCTGGCACCTGCTCTTCTACATGATGTTTCTCTCCGGCTATATTCTACTGGTTTACGCCTTGTTCGATGTGGCCGCGATGCTCCTGCTGCAAGCCGCGCCCATCCACCGGCTCGTCCGGTTTTTCGATCTTGACCCGCTGACCACCGGCTCGGCCCTGCTGGGCGTGATGACGGTGGCGGTTTTCCTCGTCTATTTCCGGTTGGTCTTCGGCTACTTCATGCGCAACTTCGAGCGCCAGGCCGACATCTACGTTTTCCGCCTGTTTCCCAGCGCCCGGCCCCTGATCACCACCTTGGCCAAGATCGCCCTGGTCAGCGGCATTGCCCCGTCCAAGCCCGATTGGCACCACTTCTCCATCGCCGAGCGCATCGCCTACCTGGAGCGATGTGAAGCCGATCCACGATGGATCCCACGCCATGACCGCAAGGTCACCCGCAGCATCGCGGTCTACCTGGTGGTCATGGCGGCGGTGGCCGTTCTGGGATGGCAAATCAACTTTGGTGATCCAGGCCGGCAGCTCAGCGCCCATTTCATGGAAACCGCCATCACGCGGGAGCTGGCTCAAAATCCCCACCAGACCGACCTGCTGACCCTGCTGGGCGACATCCACCAGCGCCAGGGCCGGCTGGCCAAAGCCGCCGCGGCCTACGAACAGGCCATCGCCCTGGATCCCCGCGAGGCCCGGGCCTTGAACAACCTCGCCTGGCTCTACGCCACCAGCACCGATCCCGCGCTGCGTCATCCCGAGCGCGCACTGGCCCTGGCCCGCCGAGCCGCAGCCATCGATCCGGCCCCCTATGTACTGGACACCCTGGCGGAAAGCTACTTTGTCAACGGTCTTTTCGCCGAAGCGCTGATCGCGGGGCAACGCGCTCTGGAAGTCGCCTCCGGGGCCGATCGAACCTACTTCGAAGCACAGGTGGAAAAATTCAAGGGGAAAGAAAGAGAAAAGAGGGAGGAATAGCAGCGCTGTGGCGAGGCGTTAAATCTGTTCAAAGCCTGGCACCCAACGCTGAGATCCTGGATGGGCCCTAAATTGTGACCTTGCGGACATGGACGATGTCCAGCAGGCCATCGAAAATTTTCAAAACCCCGTCCTGACGCAACGTGGTCATGCCGTCCTTGACCGCCTGGGCGCGAATCTCCTCCATGGGGCTGGCCTGCTGGATCAGCTTCTTCATTTCGGCAGTGCCCATCAACAGTTCATGAATCCCGCAACGGCCGAGATAACCGTGGCTGCCGCAGAGCTCACATCCCACAGGGCGCTTGAGGGTCAAGTCGGGGGTGTACGGCATTTTTTGGTCGGCCGTGAAGAGATCGGCGCCGCCGTACTCCCGCACCAGTTCATCGTATTCCTGGCGACTCGGCGTGTAAGGTTGCTTGCAGTGCGGGCAGAGGGTGCGGGCCAGGCGTTGGGCCAGGATGCCGAGAATGGCATCGGCGAAGTTGAACGGGTCCATGCCCATGTCCAGCAGACGGGTGATGCTCTCCGGGGCGCTGTTGGTGTGCAGGGTCGAGAGCACCAGGTGGCCGGTGAGGGAAGCTTCGATGCCGATGGCGGTGGTTTCCCGATCGCGCATCTCCCCCACCATGATGACGTCCGGGTCGGCGCGCAGAAAAGAACGCATCAAGGCGGGGAAATCCAGGCCGATCTTGGGTTGCACCTGCACTTGGCGCAGCCCCCGTTGGGTAATTTCCACCGGGTCCTCGGCGGTCCAGATCTTGGTTTCGGTCTTGTTGATGTATCCCAGGGCCGAGTGCAACGTGGTGGTCTTGCCGGAACCGGTGGGCCCGCAGACGAAGATCAGGCCATAGGGACGGGTGATGATCTTTAAAAAATTTTCGTAGTTGCGGGGCGCCAGCCCCAGCTTGTCCAACGCAATCGGCTCTCCGGAGGAAAGAAGCCGCAGCACCACATCCTCAAGCCCCCCCTGGGTGGGCACGGTGACCACGCGCAGTTCGAGATCCAGCCCGCCGAAGCGTTTGAAGCGGATCTTGCCGTCCTGGGGCTTGCGTCGTTCCGCGATATCCAGATCGCTCATGATCTTGATGCGTGACACGATGGCCTTGCGATAGGCGAAGGGAATGGTCTGGTACACCTGGCAAAGGCCGTCGATACGGAAGCGCACCTGGGTGTTCTGCCTTCCCGGGTAAGGTTCGATGTGGATATCCGAAGCGCCGCGGTTGTAAGCGTCGATGATCATTTTGTTGACGAGCTGCACCACGGCACTGTCTTCCTCGCCGACCCCGGCATCGGCCTCTTCAGTCTCGCTTTCCTCGACGGCGAGTTGCCGCAGAATCTCGTCCATCGAGGCCATTTCTTTTTCGTCCTGGGTAAACAGCGAGATATAGGCCTGGATATCCTCCTTGAGGGCGACGACGAAGGTCACCGGTTGGCCGTTGAAGAGCATGCGAATGTTGTCGACGCGTTGCAGATCCTGGGGGTTGTCGATGGCCACCAGCACCCGCCCGTCCTCGACCCGCAGCGGCACGAAACAGTTGCTCTTCATGAAGGGCACTTTGACCCTGGCGAGCAGTTCCCCCGGAATGGGGGCGTTCTTGTTGTATGGCACAAAGGCCGTTTGGTAGAACTTGCTCAGCGCCTTGCCGATTTCTTCTTTCGGCACCTTGAAATCGGTCATGAGCACGGTTTCAATCGGTTCGCGCCGCTTGCGGGCGTCGCCGATGGCCCGTTCCATTTCCTTCTGCGTCAGAATGTGGTTTTCCAGAATGTAGTCAAACTTGGAGGGGCGTCCACGGGCCAGGCGTTTCTGGTTGTAGAGCGCAATAGCCAGGATTTTGGCCATTTCCTGGACGGCCCATTCGTCCAGGCGGACGAAGCGGTCGCTGTCGGTGCGATTGATCAACTGGATGACACCGAGGAGGTACTGCCGATAGACCACCGGACACACCAGCACGGCCCGGGTGCGAAAGCCGGTTTTCCGATCCCAACTTTTGTCAAACCGGAGGGCGGGGTCGATCCGGCTTAGCGCCTTTTCGTCGTAAGCATCAACGACGTTGATCACCTGCTGCTTCATCGCCGAAAACCCCGCCAGGCTGTGGGGGGCGATGGGAACGCGGATCTCGGCCACCTCGGAACCCGATTTAAAACGCGACACCAGCTCGCGCCGCTTGCCGTCCACCACGTAGAGCGTAATCCGCTCTGCCCCGAAGAGCGTGGTGATCTCTTCTCTTAAATCAATGAGAATTTCATCAAGGTTCTTGGCCGCATAGATCTTGTTGCAGATCTCCTGGAGACGTGTGCGATACGCCACTTCGGACTGCAGATGCTGCACGTCGGCGGGATTGCAGGCAGCGGCGGCAGGAGCGTCATGGGCAGTCATGAGGCATTTCTTTCCGGCAAGGTGGCAAACTGGCGCCGTTGAAGGCCTGTATCAACGGGAGCGTGCCACGGCAAATTGGTCTTCAAGGCTTGGGCGCAAACAACACCCGGGCGCTGAGGGAGATCTTCCGCGCACCGCCCCCCACCAGCAGGGCACCCATAAAGTAGAAACAGAACTGCACAAAACCGCTGATGGGTGCAAGCTGGGCGATTTCCCGGACCCTTGGCATAACCTGGGGAATGCGGAAGAAGACACCGATGCCCATCAGCAGCAGGGCCGCGCCCCAAATTAATTGCAACTTGGCTTTTTCACGTGTCATTTCGGTGGCCATGGTCCATTCCTCCGCTGTTCAATCGTCCCGGAAGCATTAACCAATACCTCCGAAGCTGTCAACGGATGGCGCGCTGTCACCAAGTCCCGTCGGTGGCGTTTCCCCAGAGCCGCGCAGAGCGGTCTCACGCCTCGATGGCATCGAAAGTGTCCCGCTCCTTGAGCCGAACGGTCACGGGAACCCCGAGACACTCGTAGAGCCGTTGACCGATATCCACCATCCGTTTTTCCAGCATCTTGATTTCATCGGAAAATATTCGGTCATCGACCCCGATCCAAACCTCGAGGAAACGACGGTTGGTTTCCGTGTTGACGAAAACCCGGTACAGGTCCGGCGCAAACGCCAGGGCCGAGGTGATCTGGGCCAGCACCTGAGCGCGATCGATCTTCACGCCCCGCAACACCATGAGATCGTCGGTGCGCCCGGTGAGCCATGCCACCCGTTCCGTGGGGTTGCCGCAGGCACAGGGACCTTCCAGCCGCCGCACCCGGTCCCCGGTTCGAAACCGGATCAGGGGCATGGCGCGGGTGGTCAGGCTGGTGAGCACCAGTTCCCCCTCGGTCCCCGGCCCTACCCATCGGCCGGTGTCCGGATCGATGATTTCCACCAGAAAATGCTCGTCGTGCACGTGCAGGCCCTCATGCTGGCGGCATTCGTAGGCCAGCGCAGGCCCCGGCACCTCCGACAGCCCGTAATGCAGCCAGGTGGTCACCCCAAGCGAATCTTCCAGGTGCCGACGCCTCTCCCCAGGCACCGGCTCGCCCACCAGGATGAGGGTGCTAAGGGCCAACCGATCCGGCGCGATGCGCAAATCGCGTACGTGATCGGCGATCTGAGCGGCGTAAGCGGGCGTGGTGACGAGGGTGGTGGTGCGGTAGTCCCTGAGGACCATCAACTGCTTTTCAATCGAGAGCAAAGAGTTGGGGATAACGCTGGCCCCGAGGGCCTCGGCGCCGAGCTTGTAATCCCGGCCCCAGTCGTTGAGCCCCGGGTCGAGGCTGATCTGGAGGATGTCCTCGTTGCCGACACCGGCGGCGGCCAGCGACTCGGCCACCATGGCGGTCCACTGGCGCAGGTCATGGGCCGTGTAGCCGCTCACCGAGGGGTTGAGGGTGGTGCCCGGAGCGGTGTGGATGCGCACGATGTCGCGCAAGGGCACGGCAAAGAGCCCGTAGGGATAGTTTTCACCGAGGTGGCGACGGGTCATGAACGGCATGTCGGCCAGATCGGCGATGGTTTCCACCTGTTGGGGGTGAATGCCGTTGCATTTCAGGCGATCCTGGTGGAACGGCACGGAACGGAAGGCGCGGTTCAGGGTGCTCTGAAGCCGTTCGAGCTGCCGCTGCGTCCGGTGGTCGAATTCGGCGGATGGCATGACTTACGGTCTCCCTTCGGTAAATCCCGCATAGTCCTTACCCAGATAGGCCCGCTTGACCTCCACGTCGTCGAGCAGGTCGCCGGCCTGTCCTTCCAGCACGATAGTGCCGGTCTCGAACACGTAACCCCGATCGGCGATGCCCAGGGCAGCCCGGGCATTTTGCTCCACCAGCAGCAGGGTCAATCCCTGGTCCCGCAGGAGGACCAGGGCCGCGAGAATCTTTTCCACCAGCATCGGCGCCAACCCCATGGACGGTTCGTCGAGCAACAGCAGGGCCGGCTTGGCCATGAGGGCGCGGCCGATGGCCAGCATCTGCTGCTCGCCGCCGGAAAGGGTGCCGGCCGCCTGGTGCCGCCGCTCAGCCAGCACCGGAAAGAGGGCCAACACCGAATCGAGGATTTCGTCGGCCTCGCCACGACGTCCCTGGCGGTGGAGGGTATAGGCGCCCAGATGCAGGTTGTCCATGACGCTTAAGGGGGGGAAGATCAACCGGCCCTCGGGCACCAGACTGATGCCCCGGGCCACGATGGCCGGCGGATCCAGCCCCTTCAGGGACCGATCCTTGAAATCGATCTCCCCTTTCCAGGTGGGCAGCAACCCGCTCACGGCCGCCAGCAGGGTGCTCTTGCCGGCCCCGTTGGCGCCGATGAGGCAGACCATCTCCCCGGGACGCACCGACAGGCTGACTCCCTTGATGGCCATGATGCCGCCGTAGAAACATTTCAGATTGCGGATCCGAAGCATTGCGGGAGACCTGGAATCGGGTTGAAAAAATTGAAAAAATCATACCACAAAAAAAACGCCATACGAAACGTATCCTTGGCCTTTCTTCCGCCCATCCGTCATTCCTGCGAAAGCAGCGCCTGCCCTGGACTCGATCCGGGGTGACGGCCTGCTGAAGCATACCGGAAACTCCGGACATCTTCAGCCCCCTGACATGGACCCCGGATCAAGTCCGGGGTGACGGCCGGCTGGAGCATAGCGGAAGCGGCAGTACCCCACGACTACGCTGAAACCTTGAACCTTGAACGCCGCGAAGCGGCCTTGAACGCGCCGCAGGCGCCTTGAACCTTGAACGCCGCAAAGCGGCCTTGAACACGCCGTAGGCGCCCTGAACCTTGAACGCCGCGAAGCGGCCTCGAACGCGCCGCAGGCGCCTTGAACCTTGAACGCCGCAAAGCGGCTTTAAACACGCCGCAGGCGCCCTGAACCCTCAAAAATAATACCGCACCCACACCTCGGGCCGAACGGCGTCCGGCTTTTCACCGAACTCGGTGCCGGCCGGTCCCACGGGAACAGCGACTCGGAAGTTGAGCTCCAGGTTGGTCAGCGGGGTCCAGGTCAGGCCGGGCTGGAGGTTGAAACTGCCATCCTGGAGGCTGGCCATCAGGGCGACCCAGGGGGTCAGGTACAGCAGGTCGAAGGGCTCCTTCTGGGATATCTTGAGATAGCCGTAATCCCTTCCCGGGTTGCGCTGGGAAAAATAAGCCCGGGTCACCTGCTGGGCACGGGCTACCGCGGCACCGTCCCCCGAAGCCTGCCACCGGTCCACCGCCGCGTCCTGGAAGGCGAAGAGATCTTCCAGCTCGCCGCGATGATAACCGCTGCCGCGGTGGTAGTACTCGAGGATGAAGGTGGTGTCCAGGGCGTTGAGGTAGCGCAGGCCCAGGAGCCAGTCCAGCGGATCATCACGTTCGGTGCGGATTCGGCCTCGGGAATCAACCACGGTGCGGGTGACGTCGCGGCGCCAGGCCATCTCTCCGTGGACTTCGATATTTTCCGCCAGGTTCTTGGAAAAATCGACCCCCAGGCTCAACGGCTGGCCCGGTCCGTCGAACCAGATGAAATCGATGTCCGTATCCTGCCAGAGCAGATAGAGCTTCACCGCGTAATTGATGTCGCCGTCGGTGCCCATCTCGGGGTTGGCCCAGTCGTCGATCACCGGCAGCGCCAGGGCGGTGATGCCCAGGTTGGTCAGCGGGCCCGCCCCGAAGCTGTGGATCAGGTCCACCCCGGCCAGGACCCGGCCTTCCAGGTTCTGGGTGGCATCGTCCGGGTCCCGCGGGCGATTGACGAATCCGGCCGGGTTCCAGGCGTATCCTTTCCCCCAGAGCACCGAGCGCTTGCCCAGATCCAGGGTAAAACGCGCCGTGGGGCTCAGCGATACATACCCCTCGTAAACATCGTCGCTGGTTTCACTCCGCAGACCGTCATCGATGTAGGCGTGGTGCGTGATCAGGGCCGCCTTGAACATCCCCCGGCGGTAGCTCATCATCGGTTCCACGATCCCGTGCCACTCGTGGGCCTCGTTTCCGGGGTCGCCCCTTAGCGCATCGAGACGGTATTTGCCCGAGTCCGTGTCATACTGGTGGAAAAGGTAGCGGGTTTCGATGCGGGCGCCGATCTCGTAATGCTTCGGCTCCGCCTCGGGAATGGTGAAATCGTAGGTCTCGGCCCCGCCTGTGCCAACGGCGCCGAACACCAGGACCGCAATGAGAATCCAGGCCGGCATGGCTCAGCGCAAATCCTTGACACGGGACAGGTAGTTGAGGGTGAACACCTCGTCGGGCAACTGGCGCAGCTTGAGGTTGGCCGAAACCATCACCGACTTGTAATCCTTGTACAGGGGACTGTCCGTTTCCATCACCGCCGGCCGCACCGCCCCGTCACCGATGTCCTTGATGTCGGAAAAATGCAAGGTCTTGATCAGCATGCCGGTGGCGGCAAAGCAATCGATGCGCACCGGCACCAGCCGTTCCTTGTCCACCCACATCCGGAGCCGGTCATAGGCCACGGCCGCGCTTCTGGCCTTCAGATCCAGAAGAATCTGGCCGTCGGCCTCGCTCATCTCGGCCACGGTGTACTCCACGCTGTAGTCCAGGCGCATGATGTCGGCGTTGTTGAAGACGCCCCCCACCACCGATTGCATGCTGGTAATGCGGATCGGCTTGCCCACGTTGGGAATATAGAGCCACATGTTGTCGCCCAGGCGCAACGTGGCCCGGCCCGCCTCGCTGGCCGGCGAAACGAAGAGGGTCACCACCTTGTCTTTGTCCTTTTTCAAAAACCAGAGCACGTATTCCTTCCGCTGGCCATCGGGCTCGATATTGATGATCTTGCGGTACATCTCCAGGTCTCCCGGCTCCAGATTGCGATCCACCTGCTCAAGGATCTGTTCACCGGTGAGGGGCTCGGCAACGACCAAGCCGGGCGCAAGCAGCAGCGCCACCAAAACAAGGGCTGAAGAGAGGATTTTTTTCATTTGCGGCTCCGCTGGGTAAAAAGAAAAAAATGGGAAATATAGGGCCTATGGGACCTATAGGACTTATAAAAACAGGGAAAATCGAAAGCTTCGGATCGCCTCGTCCCAGTTTCAAGTTTCAAGTTTCCAGTTTCCAGTTTCCAGTTTCAAGCCTATATGTGCCT
>JAQVTF010000118.1 GCA_028700185.1 Desulfobacteraceae bacterium
GCTGCTGCACCTGCACCCCGTGCTGTTGCTGCTAGAAAAATTGTCTCAGGGAGGCGCGCCAAGCCCTTGACGGGCCGCGCGCCTCTGTTTCCCGACAAGCCCAAGGAACCGCGCGAGCGGTTCACCGTTTTTTTCGTTGGCTCGCCGCCACCGACGCGCCAACGAATACGCGGAAAACAGGAAATTAGGATTGACTCAGCCCCGAACCATCGCTTTTGTTTCCGTCAACGCCACCGCCAACCTGGCCCGGATCCGCTGGGAGGACCGCAAACTGCTGGGCGGGAGCATCGCCGAACCTTCCCCTGACCAGCCGCCCCGGCAAACCCGCTGCGAGACTCTGCCCTACCAGTACGCCCTGCTGCGGGCTTACATCGAACAGTTCGGCCGGCGGCCCGGTGGTTACCGGTTTCTCGATCCCTGTCTCCAGGCCGAATCGGTGGAGGAAACGGCCCGCCATTGCGCCGGGGCCGACCTGGTGGGCTATTCGGTTTACATCTGGAACGAAAACTTCAACCTGGCCGTGGCCCGACGGGTCAAGGAACTCAATCCCCGCGCCGTCAACTGTTTCGGGGGGCCCCAGGTCCCCGCCGAGGCCGGCGCCTACCTCCGGTGTCACCCATGGATCGATCTGGCCTGTTGGGGCGAGGGGGAAGAAGCCTTCCTGCGGGCGGCCGAGCACCTTGAAACGCGGGACTGGCGCAACTGCCCGGCCACGGGCTGGCTCGATGACGCCGGCCGTTACCGATGGACCGATTCCGCCTTCATGTCCACCGCCACCCTGGCGGGTTGCGCCTCGCCCTACGCCGCGGGGGTTTTGGACCCTTTTCTGGAACGCCACCCCCGGACCCACTGGCTCATGCCCCTGGAGACCAACCGCGGCTGCCCCTTCGCCTGCGCCTACTGCGGCTGGAGCGGCACCCAGGTGAACCATCGGGTCCGCCGTTTTCCCCTGGAACGGATCCAGGCCGACCTCGAGTGGGCCCGGCGCCACGGTATCGCCCAGATCCTGGTCTGCGACGCCAACTTCGGCCTCCTGGCCCGGGACGTGGACATCGTGGATTCGGCCATCGCGATAAACGGCCAGGATGGCCCCCTGCAAGCCTTCTGCATCCAGACCAGTTGCGTGGTCACCGAACGGGTCCACACCATTCACCGGCGCCTTGCCGCCCACCACCTCGAGGCCGGGGCCACGGTGGGGGTCCAGTCCCGGTCCCCCGAGGTCCTGGACATCTGCCGGCGCCGCTACCTGCCCCGGCCTGATCTGGCCGCGATCCTGGAGCGCTACGCCCGGGACCGGGTGCCCACCTACTGCGACCTGATCCTCGGTTTGCCCGGCGAAACTTACGCCTCCTTCACCCGGGGAATCGGCGAACTGGTCGCCTGCGGCCAGTACAACAGCCTCTTCGTCTACCCCTTCAGCCCCTTGCGCAACACGGTACTGGCAACGATGGAGGCTCGGGCGCACCACGCCTTCGACACGGTGCGCCAGAAACTGGGCGGCACCCACACCCGTGCCGGCCAGACGTCTTGCGTGGCCGAAGAGATGGAGATCGTGGTGGCCAGCGCCACCTTGCCGGCTGAAAACTGGCGCCAGGCCAAGGCGTTTTTGAACCTGACCCAACTGCTGTTCTTCAGCCGCCTGCTGCACCTGCCCATGGTCCTGGGGAGTCGGATCCTGGGCCTGGATTTCGCCACGATGATCGAGGCCTTTCTCCAGGCCCGGCCGGACACCTTTCCGGCAATGGCCGAGCTGTCCCGGATGAGCCTCGACCAGGCCCGGGCGGTGCAGGAAAACGGCGCCCCGGACACCATCCCCGCCGCCGAACTGGGCGATGTCTGGTGGCCCTGGGAACAGTACGCCCTGATCCGCCTGGTGCGTTCGGGTCGGCTTTCGGCCTTCTACGAGGAGGCCGGCGCCCTGCTGCAAGACCTTCTGCCCGCCGGGGCCGATGAATGGCAGCGGCTTTTTCTCGCCCAGGCCCTGGCCCTCAACCAGGCCCTGCTGCGGGTCCCCTTTGTCACGGGAAACATCTTTTTCGAAACGGATTTCAACCTCAAGGGGCTCTACCGGGGATGCCTCGGCGGCCAGCCCCCCCCTTGCGTCCAACGTCCCGAGGTCTACCAAATCATCCGCACCCGCCCCCAGTGGCGAACCTGGCGGGGATGGTACGACCACCTCATGTTCTGCCACAACCAGAAAACCTACTACCTCTACGGGTTCCGTCTGGTGGACCGATTCCCGGGAGCCCTTGAAGTTTCAGAGGATACGGCATGCTGAAGGTTCCGGTTTTCAAGCGCAACCTCGTGGTTCGACCCGTGGGCGACCGGTTGCTCTTTCTGCTCGACGAACACCGTCACATCGTGTTGCGCGGCAAGTTCTACGTTCACGTGGCCCGGATGGCCGACGGCAACCGGTCATGGGATGAGCTGGAGGCCGAACTGGGCAGCCACTTTTCCCTCCCCACCATCCTCAGGGGCCTGGAAGAGATGGTCACCAAGGGCTACCTGGTGGAACGGCGACCGGAGATTCCCGATTCCGAATCCGCCTGGTGGGACTACCTGGGGCTCTGCCCGGAGCTGGCCCGGCGGCGGGTCGCCGAAACCCCCGTGGCCCTGCACTGTCTCGGGGACCTTCCCGATGCCCGGGGCTACCAAGAGGCCTTGCGGTCCTACGGGTTTCGCATCGTCGACGGGGAAGCGGACTTCACCCTGGTGCTCACGGACGATTACCTGCGCCCCGAGCTGGCCCAGATCAATCGCCGCGCCCTGGACACCGGCCGCCCCTGGCTCCTGGCCAAGCCCTTGGGGGTGACCCTGTGGCTGGGGCCGGTTTTCGCCCCCGGTCGAACCGGATGTTGGCAATGCCTGGCCCGCCGTCTGGGGGACAACCGCCAGGCCGAGGCCTTTCTTCAGCGCCAAAGCGGCGGCGAACCGGTGCGGACCGCGGTGACCATGGCCCCCGACACCTTCCGCTGCGCCCTGGACCTGGTGGCCCTGGAATTGGGCAAATGCATCGTCCAGAACGAGAACTACCAAGGGCTCACCGGCCGGGTGACGGTGCTGGATCTTGTGGCCCTGTCCAAGACGGACCACTGGCTGACCCGCCGCCCCCAGTGCTCGGCCTGCGGCGAAGAGACGTATCGCCACCCCATGGCGCCCCAGCCCGTGATCCTTCAGCCCTGCAAGAAGGGCCAGGACACCGCCGGCGGCCATCGGACCCAGCCGCCCGGCCGCACCCTCAAGCGCCTGGAGAAACACATCAGCCCCATCACCGGCATCGTGAACAGCCTCGAGGAGCTGTCCGACCCGGACAACCCCCTGCTCAACACCTATCTGGCCGGGCACAACTTCGCCATGCTCAAGGACGATCTCTTCTTTTTGTCCCTGAACCTGCGCGGCCGCAGCGGTGGCAAGGGGGCCACGGATTTCCACGCCCGTGCCAGCGCGGTTTGCGAAGCCATCGAACGCTACTGCGGCATCACCTCCCGCTACGCCTTCACCACGGCTTCCTTCCGGCAGATGGCAGACCGCCTGGGAGACCGGGTCTTTCACCCGCGTCGCCTGGCCCTGTTCAGCGACCAGCAGTACGCCCAGCGCCGGGAATGGAATGCCGCCCAGCCGGAAACCGGTTACCATCGGGTGCCGGAGCCCTTCGATGAAAACCGGCCCGTGGCCTGGGCCGGGGCCTGGTCCCTCACCCGCCAGACCATGTGCTTCGTGCCGGCGGCCTACTGCTTCTACGGACACCGGGACCCGGGACCGATCTGCGTCCTGGCCGACTCCAACGGATCGGCCGCCGGCAACACCTTGGAAGAGGCGGTCCTGCAAGGTCTGATGGAAACCGTCGAGCGCGACGCCGTCTCCCTGTGGTGGTACAACATGATCCGCCGCCCCCGGGTGGACATCGACAGCTTCCAGGAACCGTATGCCGCCCGTCTGCTGGACTACTACGAAACCATCGGTCGCGAACTCTGGGTGCTGGACATCACCTCGGACCTGGCCATCCCCACCTTCGTGGGGGTTTCGCGCTGCATCGATCGCCCCACCGAGGACATCGTCATCGGCCTGGGGGCCCACCTGGACCCACGGGTGGCCCTGATCCGCGCCCTGACCGAGGTCAATCAGTTTCTGCCGGCGGTGCTTCGGCGCAAACCGGACGGCACCACCCATTACTGGTTCCCCGACCGGGAGGCCATCACCTGGTGGCGCACGGCCCGCCTGGCTGATCACGGCTACCTGGAACCGGCCCCAGACCTGGCCGCCAGAAGGCTTCAGGATTTCCCGCCGGCCACCAGCGACGACCTGCTCGAGGAAATCACCCATTGTCGCCGGCTGCTGGAGGCCACCGGACTTGAGGTGCTCGCCATGGACATGACCCACCCCGACATCGAACTGGCGGTGGCCAAGGTGATCGTGCCGGGGCTCAACCATTACTGGCGGCGACTGGGCGGAGAACGCATGGCCCGGGTGCCGGTGAAGATGGGCTGGCGCGAAACGCCCCTGCCGGAAGCCCGGATGAACCCGTTCAGCATCTTCTTTTGACGCGGAGCAATCCACTTGGCATCGGATTTTTCCATAACCTCCTTTAATGCGGACTATTTCGCCGGATTTCTTCAATCCATGGATCCGGATTTTTGCCCCGGCGCCGAAGCGGTCCGCGTGGTGGTCTCCGACAGCTATCTCAACCCGGGGCTGGAGGAATGGAACCGCATTGCCGTGAGCGAGGGGATCGCCTGGCTCCTGGTCCGCGCCAGTTGGGTCCAGCCCTGGGTCGGCCCCCTGTTCCACCCCCAGGGGGCCTGCTACGCCTGTTTGGCCTCCCGGCTCCAATCCAATGCCCACGTGGACGGATTCATCGCCCGCGACCAGCCCGATTTTCCCCTGGGATGGCGCCCCGAGGCGCGCTGGGCCCCGCTGATGGCGGCGGCCGGTGCCTTCGTGCGCCTCCAGTTGCGCCTGCGCTGGGCGCCGGGCAACGATCTTGGCGACACCATCGCCCAGTTGGACCTGCTGACCCACCAGTGCGGGGTTCACCGCGTGGTCAAACGCCCCCAGTGCCCGGTCTGCGGCACCCCCCGGGTTGGGGCCGCCGGCCCCATCGTCCTGGAGGACCATCTCTACCTCCACGCTTGGGGAGGGGAACGACGGGCCGCGCCCCCATCGGAAACCTGGCGGCGCCATCGCCATCACATCAGCCCCATCAGCGGGGTGGTCACCTCCCTGGTCTCCAAGACCGATCCGGCCGATGCCACCCTGCACAGCTACGCCGCGGGCCACGGATTCCCCGTCATGGCCGGGAACCTGAGTGAGTTGCGCGGCAACCTGCGCCACCGCAGCGGAGGCAAGGGCACCACCGCCCTGCACGCCCGGGTGGGCGCCCTCTGCGAGGCCATCGAACGCTACAGCGGGCTGTGGCAGGGAAACGAGCCCACCGTGCAGGGCACCTACCGCCACCTGTCTCCCCAGGCCCTGGAAATCAACGAAATCCTGTGCTTCAGCCGGCGTCAGTACGATCAACGGCGCCAGTGGAACCGGACCTGCGCCACCAATTTTCAGCTCGTTCCCGAGCCGCTGGACCCCGACCTCGAGGTGGCCTGGGTCAAGGTCTGGTCCCTGCACGCGGGCCATTTTCGTTGGGTTCCGGCGGCTTACTGCTACTACGGACAGCGGGACCTGGCCCACTTTTTCTGCGCCTGCGACAGCAACGGCAACGCCGCCGGCAACACCCGCGAGGAGGCCATCCTGCGCGGGTTCATGGAACTGGTGGAACGCGACGCGGTGGCCATCTGGTGGTACAACCGGCTGCGCATGCCCGGCCTGGACCTCGCCTCCTTCAACGATCCGGACCTGAGCGGTCTACCGGCCTGTCATGCCGCCCTGGGACGGCAACTCTGGGGGCTGGACCTCACCGGGGACCTTGGAATTCCCGTGGCGGCGGTGATTTCCCGTTGCGTGGACCGCCCCAGCGAGGATATCGTCATCGAGTTCAGCGCCGATCTGGACATGCGCACCGCCCTGGTGCGGGCGGCCAACGAGGTGGGCCAGTTCCTGCCGGCGCTATCCCGCCGTGATGCCGCCGGCCGAACACGCTACTTCTACGATGACCAGAGCGCCATCGCGTGGTGGCAAACGGCACGCCTGGCCGACCACCCTTACCTGCTACCCGCCGAAGGATCGATGCACCGCCACGATCCCGGCGCCTCCCTGGCCGATTCCAACCAGCGCCTTGAAGTGGAAACCTGCATGGCCCTGGCCGCGGCCCGGGGGATCGACATCCTGGTGCTGGACCAGACGCGCCCGGATATCGGTTTGCCCGTGGTGAAGGTCATCGCCCCGGGAATGCGGCATTTCTGGAACCGCCTGGGACCGGGCCGTCTCTACGAGGTGCCGGTGCGGCTGGGGCTCCTGGAAGCCCCGACCCCCGAGGAAAAGATGAACCCCATACCGATGTTTTTTTAAACCGCCCCTGTTTGGCCGGCCCCTTGGCCCGGCGCGAGAAAGGGATTTTCCCGATGCCGTACTGTGTCACCTTCAGACCTGATGCCACCCTCCAGCGCCAGGAAAACGAAACCCGGCTCCGGACCCAGTTCGGTGCCCTGGAACTGACCAAGCTCCAAGCGGCCCTGCCCGGTGTGGTGGATCGTATTGCCGCCGGACGGGACACCGAGGAGGCCCTGGCCGGCTGGGTTTTGGAGACCCGGGGCCTAAAGGGGCTCTCCATTTTCCACCGTTGGTGGGCGGTCCTGGTTCAGCACGCCTACATCGCCTACCGCCTTCGGGACGAGGACCGGGTCCTGGCCCACCTCAATCCCCTGGGCTTCGGCTTTCGGTTCTCGGCCCGCCCCCTCGATGAAAACGGGCCCTGGTGCCTGTCGCGTTTCGCTCTGATGCGAAGACGCGACGGGGATCTGGTTCTGGAATGCCCCAAGGCCTGGGCCGAAGTGGTGGTGTGGGATCCGCGTCTTTGCGCCCTGCTCTTTTCCCTCACCAAGGCGGTGGACCGCAATGCCCTTAGCCGGACCACCGATCTGCCGCCGCGGTCGGTGGCCGCCTTTCTCGCCATGCTCCAGTGCGCCGGAGCCCTTTGCCGGATCGATCCCGACGGCCGGCCGGATGAGGAAAAGCACCAGGCCCTGGCCCACTGGGATGTCCATGACCTCTATTTCCATTCCCGCTCACGCATGGGCCGTCACGCCAACGGATGGGCCACCACCTACCGCTTCAAGGGGCGTTTCGATCCCCTGCCCCAGATCAAGGCGCCCATGTCGCCGGAGGTCATCGATCTGCATCGGCCGGGTTCCCCGGCTCAGGCATCTGCCGAGGCCGTCCCGGAATTCTTCCCGGTGCTGGAAACCCGGGCCTCACGGCGCTGCTATGCCAGCGAACCGATCCACCTGCGCCAACTGGGCGAATTTCTCCACCACTGTTTCCGGGTCAAGCAAAAATACGACGACGAACTGGGCGGGGTGACCTTTCGGCCCACCCCGGGCGGCGGCGCCCTCCATTCCCTGGAGCTCTACGTCCTGGTCCAGGCGTGCCAGGGGCTGGCCCCCGGTTTCTACCACTACCAGCCCCTGGACCATCGACTGGAAAAAATCGGCGATCCCACGCCCCTGACCCAACGAATGCTTCTGCTGGGCCGGCAGATGATGCTCGACCAGGACAATCCCCAGGTGGAAATCGTGGTGGCTTCGCGTTTTCAGCGGATCCAATGGAAGTACGAGTCCATCGCCTACTCGGTGATTCTCAAGGATGTGGGGTGCCTCTACCAGACCATGTACCTGGTCGCCGAGGCCATGGGGCTGGCCGGGGTGGCCCTGGGCGGCGGGGACGCCGATCTCTTTGCCGCCGTCAGCGGCCTGGACTATTTCGCCGAAGGGTCGGTGGGGGCCTTCATGCTGGGGAGCCGCCGCGCCTCGGACGATGCCGATCCAAAAAAGGAGGGCCACCATGAGTGACAAGCAATCCCCCGAGACCTCGATCTACCTGGGGCTGATCTTTCTGGTGACGGCCCTGGCCCTGGGGGCGGCCAAGCTCCACCTCTTTGCCGATGAAACAGGCCGGTCGCAATGGTGGGCCCTGTTTCTGCTCGTGCCGGCCGGGACCCTGGCCATGCGGGCCCGGCGGCGCTGGCTTGAGGGGCAAAAACGCCGGAGCCGCCACCTCACCCGTGCGGCCCTGTTCATTTTGCCGGTGATGGCGGCGCTGCTCTACCCCCGGCTCTGGTCGGTGATCTACATCCCCCTGCTCCTTATCATGGGGTTGGAGATGATCCTGTGGGCCTGGCTCAATCGGGGGACGAAAAGCGAATGACGGCACCGCCCACCGAAAGCCGGGGCAAGGTGGTGGTGTTCACCGACGATCCTGGGCTGACGGCGGCCTTGTCCACCGTGGCCGGGGCATCGCGCCTGGTGCCACGACCCGCCGCGGCCCTCGGTGATGTATGGGGACAGATCCGCGCCGACGTCTCGGCCCTGGTGATCGTGGATTGCCACCACGGAAACGGACCTTCCGTCTGGCATCGCGAAATCGCCTCGGCGCTGGCGGCGGGCATTCGGGTCCTGGGCGCCGGGGGAACCGGGGCCCTGCGGGCCGTGGAGATGGGGCCCATGGGCATGGGCGGGCAGGGCGTCCTCTTTTCCCTGGCCAGTCGCGAGACCATGGTCCGGGACGAGGATTTCATGGTCGGTGCCGACGGGTTTTGCTTGGCCCTTCTGGACCAGGCCCTGGCCCGGGCCGCGGGGGGATTGGGCCACGATTTGGCCGAGGCCCTGACACGCCACTGTCGCCAGACCTTTTACCCCCGACGATCCTGGGCCCAGGTGACCACCTGGGTTCATCACCACCTGCCGCCCTCCCAGGCCGGGCCCGCGGCCCACGGGCTCCGGGACCACGCCGCCACGATCCGCCGGCAGGATGTCCTGGCCGCGGTGGCGCTGGCCCTGGCCCCCCCGCCGGAAAAAGAGGGCCCCAACGAGGCAC
>JAQVTF010000119.1 GCA_028700185.1 Desulfobacteraceae bacterium
CAGATTCCTCGCTGGCGCTCGGAATGACACCGGGAGGAGGTTGTGCATCCCGAGACGTTCCCCGCTGTCACCCCGACGCGAAGCGTTTTCTTCCCTGTCATCCCGACGGAGCGTAAGCGACGAGGGATCTCTCTCGAATTTGTCCCCGTTTCCCGCCGTATTCCCAAGACCAGATTCCTCGCTGGCGCTCGGAATGACACCGGGAGGAGGTTGTGCATCCCGAGACGTTCCCCGCTGTCACCCCGACGCGAAGCGTTTTCTTCCCTGTCATCCCGACAGAGCGTAAGCGACGAGGGATCTCTCTCGAGTCTATCCCCGTTTCCCGCCGTATTCCCAACTGCAGATTCCTCGCCGGTGCTCGGAATGACACCGGGAGGAGGTTGTGCATCCCGAGACGTTCCCCGCTGTCACCCCGACGCGAAGCGTTTTCTTCCCTGTCATCCCGACAGAGCGTAAGCGACGAGGGATCTCTCTCGAATTTGTCCCCGTTTCCCGCCGTATTCCCAACTGCAGATTCCTCGCCGGTGCTCGGAATGACACCGGGAGGAGGTTGTGCATCCCGAGACGTTCCCCGCTGTCACCACGAGGCGAAGCGTTTTCCCCCTGTCATCCCGACGGAGCGTAAGCGACGAGGGATCTCTCTCGAATTTGTCCCCGTTTCCCGCCGTATCCCCAAGTGCAGATTCCTCGCTGGCGCTCGGAATGACACCGGGAGGCGGTCGTCACCCCGGCCTCTGATCCGCGCCCGTCGGGCGAACCGTCTCTTGCCCGGCTAGAACAAGATTTCGTCCAGCACCGATTCCAGGCCCAGGGCGGCGAACTTGAGCCGAATGAATTCGGAAATAGTGGGCTGGTACGGTCGGCGCTGGAGGTGCAGCCGGGCCTCGGTGGGGGTGCGCCCTCCCTTGCGGGCGTTGCAGGCCGGGCAACAGGCGACGCAGTTGTCGAAATCGGTTTTCCCCCCGCGGCAGCGGGGAATGATGTGATCGACGGTGAGCCGCCCCCCGACACTGCCGCAGTAAGCGCAGCGGAACCGGTCGCGGATCAGAACGTTGCGCTTGGAAAAGGGGACCCGCGCCCGGTAGATGGTACGAATGAGCTTGATGAGCCGCATCACCGCCGGCACGGCCCGGCGGATTCCTTCCACACAGCCCACCGTGTGTTCGGCGTACTTGAGGACTTCGACCTTCTCCTTGGCCACCAGACACATGGCCCGGCGCCAGGAAACCACGTTGAGAAAAGAATAATCGGCGTTGAGCAGGATGCAGTGTGCCATCGCACCCTCCGTGGAATGAGGTTTGCCGATTTTTCTACCTTATATTCCTTTTCAAAGTCAACGGGGCGGCGGCGGGAAAAATTCGTCAACTTGTCTTGACAAATTTATGCCGCTCGGATATGGCAGGCAGAAACGTTGAACGCCTTTTTGGAGATGGGGTTTTTCATGATTTCTCGATACTGGTGGTGGCGGGGAAGGTTCTGAAGCTTCTCACCGCCTCCGATGGACCCAACAAACTTGTTTGCCGTGAGCAGCTTCAACCGGTCCCGACGGGCGGCCACGGCATGCGAATCCTGCACCGGCGCCCTTCCGAGGGCGCCGGTGCCGTTCAGGCCTTCTGAAATCAGGGAGAACAATGACACGCAAATTGATGATGGGCAACGAAGCCATGGCCCTGGGCCTGGTGGAAAACGGGGTCAGCCTGGCCACCGGATATCCCGGGACCCCGGCGTCGGAGATTCTGGCGTCGGTGGCCAAGTCGCGCCGCCTGCGCACCGATCCGATTCACGTCCAGTGGGCGGTGAACGAAAAGGTGGCCTTCGAGATCGCCTATGCCGGTTCCCAGGCCGGGTTGCGCACCGCGGTGAGCATGAAGCAGGTGGGGCTCAACGTGGCCAGTGATCCCCTGATGAGCGCTGCTTACATGGGGACGGCGGGCGGATTTGTCGTCATCAGCGCCGACGATCCGGGCCCCCATTCCTCCCAGACCGAGCAGGACAGCCGCCTCATGGCCGTGATGGCCAAGATTCCGGTCCTGGATCCGGATTCTCCCGCGGCGGCCCGGCGCATGACGGCCATGGCCTACCAGCTTTCCGAGGCTTTCCGGATTCCGGTGATGCTGCGGCCCACCACCCGGGTCTGCCACAGCCGGCAGGATGTGGCGGTGGACGCCGAGGTGCTGCCCGGCCGGGAGGCGGATTTCAAGCGGGACCCGCTGCGCTGGGCCGCCACGCCCAAGTTTCGCCTCAAGCTCCACGGCGAGTTGGAAGAAAAATTGGCCCGCATCGCCGCCTGGCCGGAAACGGCCCCGGTGCGTCACAATCCGGCGGCCGGCGGCCGGCGGGCCCTGGTGGCTTCCGGGGTGGCGGCGGCCCACGCCCGAGAAGCCCTGGCATCCCTGGGACTGGAGGAGGAGCTGCCCTTTTATCAGGTGCTCCAACCCTTCCCCCTGCACACCGATTTCATCGACCATCTCATCGCCGACTACGACGAGATCCTCGTACTCGAGGAGACCGTGGGGGTCATCGAGATGCAGATCGCCGACCGGCATCGCACCCGGGGCAAATGGACCGGTGCCGTGCCGCGGGTGGGCGAATTGCTGCCCGAGGCCGTCTTCGCCCGGATCGCCGCCTTCGCCGGCCGCGACGTGGATGTGCCGCAACTGCCCGCCGTTCCCGGCCGGCGGCCGACCCTATGTCCCGGCTGTCCCCACCGGGCCAGTTTCTTTGCCATCCGCAAGGCGGCGCCCAAGGGGATCTACACCAGCGACATCGGCTGCTACACTTTGGGGATGAACCTTGGCGCGGTGGACACCGTGCTGTGCATGGGGGCGGCCATCAGCCAGGCGGCCGGGTTCTACCAAGCTTACCGCCATGCGGCCAAACCGCCGCCGGTGATCGCCACCATCGGCGACTCGACTTTTTTCCATGCCGGGGTGCCGGCCCTCATCGACGCCGTAGTGCAGCAGGTGCGTTTCGTGCTGGTGATTCTCGACAACCGCACCACCGCCATGACCGGCAACCAGCCCACGCCGGCGTCGGGGGTCGGGGCCTGCGGTGAACCGCTGAACGCCGTGGCCATCGAGCCGTTGGTCAAGGGGTGCGGGGTGGGCTTCTGTCGCACGGCGGACCCCTACGACGTCAAGAACCTCATCAAGCTGGTGAAAGAGGCCCTGGCTTACGCGCGTCAAACGGGGCCGGCGGTGGTCATCGCGCGACATCCCTGCGTGCTCGAGGAAGCCCGTCGCACCGGACGCCCCCCCGGTCCGCCGCCGGTGGTCACTGATGCCTGCGACGGCTGCGGGTTCTGCGTGGAGCGCTTCGAGTGCCCGGCATTGGTAATGAATGCGGAAAAGACGCGGGTGGATATCGATCCGATTCTTTGCGTCGGCTGCAACGTGTGCATCCAGGTTTGCCCCAAGGGCGCCATCGAGGAAGCGAAAGACAGATGAACGAAACGATTCGCCAACAGATTGTCATCAGCGGCGTCGGGGGCCAAGGGGTGCTTTTCGTGACCCGGCTCCTGGCCGAAGCGGCCATTGAGGCCGGACTGCCCGTGTTCACCTCCGAGACCCACGGCATGGCCCAGCGGGGCGGTACCGTGGTGAGCCACCTGAAGGTGGGCCCCTTCGCCAGTCCGCTGATCCGTCCCGGACAGGCCGACGGGCTTATCTGCCTCAAGGCCGAGAATATCGCCGCCCATGGGCCTTTTTTGCATCCGGGGGGCTGGACGGTGGTCAACAGCCAGGCCGATGGCCCCGGGCATGTGGACGCCGACCGCATCGCCTGCGGCCTGGACGATGCGCGGGCCGTCAATCTCCTGGTCCTCGGTTTCGCCCTGGCCGCCGCGGACGAGGCGGGAAAACCGCTGTTGTTTTGTTCCCCGGCCGACGTGCAGCGGGTGCTCCAGCGGCGCCTGGCGCAGCGGGAGTCGGCGTTGAAGCGCTCTCTGGCCGCCCTGGCTGCCGGTGCCAGCGCAGCCAAGGTCGCGATTTGAGATTCGATTCGAAGGGCTGAAGGCTTGCGGCAAGTTTCCAGAAAATCGACGCGCAGTCACAGACGAGATTCATTCTGAGGAGTTGAAATGAGCTTCATCGACCACACCCTGACCCCGGAGCGGCTGGCGCAGATCCAGCTCGATGGGTTGCGCTGGACCGTGGGCCACGCCTTGGCCCACTCATCTTTCTACCAGGAGCGGCTGGCCGCCGCCGGGGTCAAGGACGCCCGGGACATCCAGCGCATCGAAGACTTGGCCCACCTGCCCTTCGTGGACAACACGGCCCTCCAGGAAGGTTACCCGTTTCCCCTGCGCTGCATGCCCTTCGAAGACCTGGTGCGCATCCACGCCTCATCGGGGACCACGGGAAAGCGGAAAGTGCTCTGCTACACCGAACAGGATCTGGATGACTGGCGCAACATGTTCGCCCGCTGCTACGAATTGGCGGGACTGACCCGTGCCGATCGGGTGCAGATCGCCGTGGGCTACGGGCTGTGGACGGCGGGGGTGGGCTTCCAGGCCGGCTGCGAACGCTTCGGGGCCTTGGCGGTGCCGGTGGGACCGGCCAATGCCGAAATGCACTGCGAGCTGCTGGTGGACATGCAGTCCACCGTTTTTTGCGCCACCGCCTCCATGGCCCTGCTCATGGCCGAGGAGGTGGAACGGCGCGGGCTGCGCGATCGGATCGCCCTCAAGAAGGTGATCCTGGGGGCCGAACGGTGCAGTGACGCCATGCGCCAGCGCATCGGTGAGCTGCTGGGGGTGACTCACATCCACGACATCTACGGCCTCACCGAACTCTACGGGCCCGGCTCCGGGCTGGACTGTTCCCTTCACCAGGGAATCCACTACTGGGCGGACCTGTTCATCTTCGAGGTCATCGACCCGGAGACCCTCCAGGTGTTGCCCCCCGGCAGTCAGGGAGAGCTGGTGGTGACCACTTTGCGCAAACAGGGCAGCCCGTTGATCCGTTACCGGACCCACGACATCACGCACCTCATCGACGCACCGTGCCCCTGCGGCAACCCGTTCCCGCGGCACGGCCGCATCGTCGGCCGCACCGACGACATGTTCATCTATCGGGCGGTAAACATCTACCCGAGCCAGGTCGAGCACCTGTTGGGACAAATTGGCGGCATCGGCAGCGAATTCCAGATTCACCTCGAGCAGCGCGAGAACGGTCGCGACAAGATGAGGATCCTGGTGGAGCGCGGCCCGGCCTCCACCACCGACCGTGATCCGGCCCTGGCCGAACAGATCGCCACGGCGGTGCGGCGCAAGATCCTGGTGCGCACGGAGGTGGAGATCGTCGCGCCGGGAAGCCTGCCACGGACCCAGCGCAAGAGCCGGCGTGTTTTCGATCATCGCAACGGCGAACCGGGCGGGGCCTGAAGGGCCCACTGATACCGGACGCCACAGTTCCCCTGACGGGGAGGGAGGTAACCCATGAAACGTTGGATGCGTTGTCCCGTTGCAGTCGGTTTGGCAATGGCGATGGGCTTGACGGCGCTGTTGGCGCCCGCGGTCCCGGCGGCGGAAATTACCCTGAGTTATGCCAATTTCCCGCCGGCCCCCACCTTCCCCTGCGTGCAGATGGAACGCTGGAAGACGGAAGTGGAAAAACGCACCGCGGGCAAGGTGACGGTGAACACCTTTCCCGGCGGCACCCTGCTGGGGGCCAAGGAGATGATGGACGGGGTGATTGCCGGGCAGGCCGACATCGGTTGCCTCTGCATGGCCTACCAGCCGGGTCGTTTCGTGGTGACCAACGCCACGGGCCTGCCGGTGGGGATTCCCGACGCGCGCACCGGCAGCCTGGTGCTGCTGGACCTGTTCAACAAGTACCAACCCGAAGAATTCTCCCAGGTCAAGGTGCTGGCCCTGTTCACCACGGCCCAGTCCAACATCATGAGCAAGGCGGCGGTGCGTTCCCTGGAAGATCTTCAGGGACTGAGCCTGCGCGGCAGCGGGCCGGCGGCCCAGGTTCTGGGCGCCCTGGGGGCCAACCCGGTGGGCATGCCCATGTCCGACACACCCGAGGCCCTGCAGAAAGGCGTCATCAAGGGACTGCTCTCGTCGCTGGAGGTGATGAAAGATTTCAAGTACGCCGAGACCTGCCGCTACGTGACCCTCATCGACACCGTGATCTACCCCTTTGCTGTGGTGATGAACCAGGCGCGCTGGAACAGCCTGCCGGCGGATGTCAAGCAGGTGATGGAGGATCTCGTCGCCGAGCAGAGCGAGTGGACGGGCGTCTACATGGACAATCACGTCAAGGAGTCGGTGGACTGGTCCAAGGAGACCTACCAGGTGGAGGTGATTTCCCTGGATGCGGCGGAAAAGGCCCGCTGGGAAGAACGGCTCAGGACGATGACGGACAAGTGGATCGGCGAAGCCAAGGCCAAAGGGCTGCCGGCGGAGGAAATCCTGGCCGATATCCGCGCCGCGGTGGAAAAGCACCGCAATTAGGATGACCATGAATCGGATCCATCGCCTCAACGCCGGTTTTCACCGGGTCATCATGGTCATTGCGGGGGTTTTCCTCGTGGCCATGTGCCTGCTGACCTGCGCCAACATTCTCCTGCGCACCGTCTGGGTGCCGGTGCCCGGGACCTACGAACTGATGGGCTATTTCGGTGCCGTGGTGGCGGCGCTCTCCCTGGGCTACACCCAGATGCGCCGCGGTCACGTGGCGGTGGATGTGCTCATCAACCGGCTGCCATCCAGGCGCCAGCGTTTTCTCAAGGGATTCAACGGTCTGGTCTGTATGCTCTTTTTTTCTCTGGCCGCCTGGCAACTGGTGCGCAAGGCCCTGGTGCTGCGGGCCAGCGGCGAGGTCACCGAAACCCTGCGCATCATCTACTACCCCTTCACCCTGGCCGTGGCCCTGGGCTGCGTCTTGCTGGCCGCAGTGCTGCTGGCGGACCTGGTGCAGGCCCTGCGGCCGCCACAAAAGGAGACGCCGCGATGAACCTTGCCCTGGTGGGAGTGGCGGGGATCGGGGTGCTCCTGGCGATGCTCTTTTTCCTCGGCACGCCGGTGGGCTTCGCCATGGCCCTGGTGGGGGTGGCCGGCTTTGCCCTCATCGTCTCGCTGCCCGCGGCGCTGAACATGCTGGCCGCGGCCCTGTGGGACACCTTCTCCCAGTACGGACTCACCGTCATTCCCCTGTTCATTTTCATGGGGCAGATCGCCTTTCATTCGGGGGTCAACGAGAAACTTTACCGGGCGGCCTACCGTTGGGTGGGGCATATCCGCGGCGGGGTGGCCATGGCCACGGTGATGGCCTGCGGGGCGTTCTCGGCCATCTGCGGCTCCAACGCCGCCACGGCGGCCACCATGACCACCGTGGCCCTGCCCGAAATGAAGAAGTTCGGCTACGATGCCAGGCTGAGCACCGGCACGGTGGCCTGCGGCTCGACCCTGGGCGTGGTGATTCCGCCCAGCGTGGTGCTCATCGTCATCGGACTGTCCACCGAGCAATCCATCGCCAAGCTGTTCTACGGCGGCATCGGGGCCGGGCTGGTGCTGGCGGTTTTAATGATCCTATCCGTGGCCCTGATCTGCCGCCGGCACCCCGATTGGGGGCCGGCCGGGCCGCGGTTTTCCTTCGCCCAGCGTTTCAACGCCCTTTCGGGCGCCTTCGAGACCCTGCTGCTCTTTGCGCTGGTGATGATCGGGCTCTACCTCGGCATCTTCACCCCCACCGAGGCCGGGGCCGCCGGCAGTTTCTTCGCCGTGGTGATCGGTGTGGGCCGGGGCGGTTTAAGCTGGAAGGGATTCCGGGCGGCGGTGGAGGAAACCCTCCGGGTATCGTGCATGGTGATCACCATCGTGGCCGGGGCGGTGATCTTCGGTCGCTTCCTGGCGGTGACCCGGATTCCCTACGACATCGCCGAATGGGTGGTGGCGCTGCCCGTGCCGCCGGTGGGGATCATGGTGATCATTTTTGCCATTTTCGCCGTGGGGGGGATGGTCATGGACGCCCTGGCCCTGCTTTTGATCACCATTCCGATCTTTTTCCCGGTGGCCCTGGAGCTGGGATACGATCCGCTCTGGTTTGCCGTGGTCATCACGGTGGTGACCACCCTGGGGGCGGTGACCCCGCCGGTGGGGGCCACGACCTACGTGGTGGGCGGCATGGCGGCCGACGTGCCGCTGGAGGATGTTTTCCGGGGGGTTTTTTATTTCATTCCGGCCTACCTGGTTTGCCTGGCGGTTTTGATGCTTTTCCCCGAGGTGATCACCGCGTTGCCCCGGCTGATGCGCTGAACGACAAGTTACCAGTGAGCTAAAGTGACTAAAGTGGAGGCGTCGCTTCGCTCCGATGGGTTGATTCGGGGTTGGTTTTTCCGGGTCAATGGGGGACCTTAAAATGGTAATGCTGAAAAAGGCCCTTGACGCCGGGGTTCGGATCTGTTATGCGAGCTGCCCTAAGTATCCGGACCGCCCCGGGCGTGGACCTGGCCATGAAACGCCGCTGACACGCCATTTCGGTGATCGGTCCGAGAGCCAACCCGGGCCGCACGACTGATCCGCTGCGAGTAGATGTGGCCTCCACGGCAGCGGCCCGGGTCCCGCTTCCACCGACGGCGCTCCCCCTTGAAATAAGGGCGAGCGCCGTTTTTTTATGGGCTGCGGCGGGGTGGCCGGCCCGAAGGAGATTCCTCTTCGCTGCGCTCGGAATGACAGGCGAGAGTGGTCCTCGGAATGGCACTCCTTTCCGCTGTCATTTCGAACGGCAGTGAGGAATCTGTAGTCGGGAATACAGGCGGGAGATAGTGCCAAACTCGAGGAGATTCCTCGTCGCAGCGCTCCTCGGAATGACAGGGGAGAGCGCTTGCCGGAATGACGACTGGCGCCCTAATCCTGATCGAGGGGCGGCTTGACCTTGGAGGTGCCGGGAATCAGGGTCTTGCTGCTGTTGACCCCCGGCATCAGGCGGATCTTTTCGGTGACGAA
>JAQVTF010000120.1 GCA_028700185.1 Desulfobacteraceae bacterium
AGGTAATCATCGAGCAAGAAGCCCGCCTTGCCGATATCGCCAACGGGATAGAGGAATTGCCGTACGGATAGCAAACCTGTCTGGTCATTGGGGAGAATTTTCAGAGTCAAACGGGGTCACGGGATCAACCACCCCGAAGGAAATGGCAAAACCGCACCTAGCCGAAGGGGATGCCCTGCCCTCCTCCCGGCGGGTGGATCTTATCCCTGCCCGCCGCGGTGATCCGCCGGCGCAAAAGACAAGCGGGGCATCCCCGCGACACTATTTGAGCACCTTGTACACACACATCTTGGCCAACACTTTGTCTTTGTAGTATTCCTCGTTTCGCATTTCCAGCAGTTCCCAGGCCCCCTGGGCTTCCAGGCGGACCATTTCTTTCCGGTAGCCGTAGTCCTCATAGGCCCCTTCGCGAACGGTAAAGCAGATGGTGCCCCCCGGTTTGGTGATCCGGATCAGTTCGGAAAAGGCACTGGCCGTCACGTGGGCATAGGTGAAGGTGCCGGCGCAAACCACGGCATCATAAGAGTTGTCCGGGATGTCCAAGGGCTGGCTCAGGTCTGCCTTGATTCGCCGGTCGTACACATTTTTCCGGCCCGCTTGATCCAGCATTTCCTGGGAATAATCCAGCCCTTCCAGCCTGGTGTATCCGAATGAATGCAAAACCTGGCCCACCAGCCCGGTGCCACAACCGGCGTCCAGGATATGCAAGGCGGTGTTCCCGCCCAGGTGACGATTCAAAAGTTCCGCGCAAATCCGGTATCCGACATAGCCAAAATCCTGGACCGTGTTCTCATCATAATCGGAAGCCCAATCCTGATAGGCACTCATAAGCTCTTGATGATCGCTGGCATGATACACTCTGTCCAACACCGCTTCATCCACTGCCATTAAAATCCTCCTCGTTTTGTATGAGTTTCATGAACATTAAAAATTTGGCAAAGCATCCGCTTCCAATCGGTTGGCCAGAGAAAAATATGCGGCTCATCAAACAAAAGATGATCGATAGGCGACATACGGAGATGGTGAAAAATCTCTTAAAACCGAGTGGAATATTTCCATTGCGACATCGCTTGTGACGTATTCGTAACAAAAATTTATCCAAAAATCAAATCGCGCCAAAGATTTCCCGTTGACGGTGAATTCACCACCGCTTTCTTTCATGGGCGGAATAAAGGCAAGACAAAGATAGAAATTGACAACTACCCACAGTAGTAGCTATTATTGAAAATTCTCAGAAGCAATGAAATGCATATGGATTTTGGATACTTATCCTTTCTTGACAAAAAGACAACAAACTCAGGAGGATTCCGTGAAAGACGTCAAAAACTGGTCTCCATTGCACTTTTTGGCATCCTTGGGCGCGGGGGGGATGGCCGTCACCTTTTTTATGTACCTCATGTTCTGGGTCCCGCATCCGAACCAGCCGATTCCCATCTTCAGTGACTGGTTTTCCCATCTGGGCACCGCCGGCCTCGGGATGCAATTGATGATTCTTCTGGGGGTTGCCGGCATTCTGGTGTTCGCCGGATTTCATTTTAAATGGTTGCTTTTGAATTTTGTCGAATATCAGAAGTTCAAAAAAAATCAGAGTCTGGCCAAAATCGTGGGCACCAACGCCCATACGCAACTGATGGCAATGCCGCTGACCTATGCCATGAGCATCAATGTATGTTTTATCATCGGCGCCATTTTTGTCCCTGGCCTGTGGGAATTTGTCGAATGGTTATTCCCAGTTTCGATATTGATTTTTTTGGCCATCGGTGTCTGGGCGAGTCGTATCTATCTCGACTTTTTCAGCCATGTTTTACACCACGGGAGCTTTGATCACACGGCCAACAACTCCCTGAGCCAACTTCTGCCCAGCTTCGCCTTCGCCATGGTGGGGGTGGGCCTCGCCGCCCCGGCCGCCATGAGCCACAATGATCTAACCATCGGGATCAGCTACTTCTTGTCCCTGTTTTTTACCACCGGTGCCCTGTTTCTGGGAATGATCAAACTGGTAATCGGCATGGACGACATGCTCAAACAAGGCGTTTCCAGAGCTTCGTTGCCGACCATCTGGGTGGTGATTCCCATATTGACCACCGCCGGCATCGCCGTGATGCGGTTGAGTCATGGACTTCACAAACTGGAACTGGGGCACGGGGCCTCCAATTTTATCTTTCTCTCGATGGTTTTCTCGATCCAGATCATTTTCTTTCTCATGGGATGCGCCGTCATGCGCCGCATGCACTATTTTCACAAACTGCTCAACCATGAAGAGACCGCCCCGGTGACTTTGGCCCTGATCTGTCCGGGCGTCGCCTTCGTGGTCATGGGACATTTCGTTTTGAACAAGGTGATCATGGAAAGCGGGATCATCGCCAAATTCGGCATTGTCTACCTGCTGCTCTCCCTTGCCTTGATCGTTCTGCAATTTCTCACCGGATGGTTGTTATTCAGGCTTGCCAAGGAACAGTTTTAGTGTCGAAGATACAAAAGCGTCGACCCGGTAGTCGGCAAGGGGCTCCAGATTTTTAAAAACGCTATTTTATTTAAAAATTAGGACAAATTGAGCCCCTTGGCCAAACCCCGTTTATCCATTTTTCCGCTTTGGCTTGCATTCCCGCCAAAACACGTTATCATCGTTTTTTATAAATTGTTCCGAAATCTTCTTTCCGTTCACTCAATTGAAGCGGAAAAAGTGACGGTGCAATCCCTTTTGGCACGGAGAAAACGCAAAATGACGGATGACTCGAAATGTCTGAAAAAACCCGTTCTCAGCATCATCCGGGAAGAGGTGACAAAACTGTTCCATGACGATACGGTTCAGCAATCCCTGGACCTGATCAGGCAAGAAGGAATCGGTGAAAAAATCGTCTATTTTTACGTGGTGGATAAAGATGATCGCTTGGTGGGCGTCGTCCCCACCAGACGATTGCTCACCGCTTCCATGGATCAGCGGATTTCAGAAATTATGATTTCTCCTGTGATAACGATTCCCCAGCATGCCACGGTGTTTGATGCCCACGAGTTTTTTTTGCTGTACAAGTTTTTGGCCCTTCCGGTGGTGGATGAGAACAAACGCATACTGGGGGTGGTCGACATTTCAATGTTTACCGACGACACCTTTGATGCGGCCGACAGGGAGGGCATGGACAGAATGTTCGAGCTGATCGGTTTTCGCCTCATGCAAGTGCGGGAGGCTTCACCGCTTCGGGCTTTTCGGTTCCGCTTTCCATGGCTGGTGGCCACCATCACCAGCGGGACGATGTGCGCCCTGCTGACCGGGGCCTACGAGGTAACGCTGGCCAAAAGCTTGATATTGGCTTTTTTTCTCACCTTGGTGCTGGGATTGGGGGAAAGCGTCAGTATCCAATCGATGACCATGGCCATTCACAATTTGAGATCGCAACAGTTGGATTGGGCCTGGTACACGAAAGCGTTCTATCGTGAGCTCGGCGCGGCCATGCTTCTGGGCCTCGCTTGCGGTTCTGTGGTGAGCCTGATTGCCTGGGGTTGGCGTGGCGAGACGATGGCGGCAATTGTCATCGGCCTCAGCATCATGCTGATCCTTTGCGCGGCGGTTTTTTTCGGTCTCAGCATTCCGTCGCTCCTGCACAGATTGAAGCTGGACATGAGGGTCGCCTCCGGGCCGCTCACGCTGGCGCTGACGGATATTTCCACCATCCTGATCTATTTCAGTCTTGCCGAGGCACTGTTATGAGCCGGCACCAACGGTCTTTCGATTGGCAACAATCCGAGGGAAACATGAAACGTTTCAAGAAAATCCTCTATGTCAACGAATCCACCGCGGATCAGAAATCGACGATGGCCCACGCCGTGGCCTTGGCGGAAAGCAATCAAGCCGAACTTGCCGTGTTGACGGTCGTCCGCCGTCCCGCCACCGCCCTTACCCCGAAGCAGCCCGCCAGCGGATCAAGGGACGGTGAAACGGCCGGCGGTCTTTCGGATGCCCCCTGTCAGGTCATCGATCCGACGCTTGAAGCGGCCTGCCGGCACCTGAACATTCGCATGGACGAACGGGTCGGCAAAACCGCCAACGAGGTGATCCGCGCGGTATTGACGAACCGCTACGATCTGGTGATCAAACCGGCCGAGAACCCAAGCTGGACGCAAAAATTGTTCGGTGGGGACGATATGGATCTGCTCCGTAAATGTCCCTGCCCGGTGTGGATCATGAAACCGCAAGAAAAATCCAGCTACCGGCAGGTTCTGGCGGCGGTGGATTTCGATCCGAAACATCTCTCCGTCTCAGCGGAACTGAACCGTGAAATTGTTCAGTTGTCCGCCTCGCTGGCGCTGTCCGACTTTGCCACCCTGCATTTTGTCCATGCCTGGGAGGGGTTTGCCGCCTCAACGATACTGTCCAGAGGCGACGTTTCCCTGACGGGAGTCGCCAGCTACGTCGAACAGGAACAGGAACAGCATCGGATCGGGCTCCAGCAGCTGGCCGAAGAACTTCGCCAGTGGCTGGGCGAAAAGGCCTATGGGTATCTTTCCCCCCGGTTTCACCTTCCCAAGGGGCCTGCCAGAAAAGTGATCCCGCCCCTGGCGGCGGAGTTAGGGGCGGATCTCGTAGTGATGGGAACCGTGGCTCGGGCCGGCATTTCCGGGCTTCTCATCGGCAACACCGCGGAGGCGATCATCGACCAGCTTTCCTGTTCGGTCCTGGCCGTCAAGCCCCCCGGTTTCAAGACGTCGGTGAAGGTCCGCGCCTGACCAACGGCGTTGTGGTCAACGGCGTCAACCGCGACAGGACGCGGTCTTCGGGATGCGGCTATCGGAAAAATAGGTTCGAACATGAACGCGAAGAAAAGAAACCGGTAACAATGGAAGCCTGGCACGGAGCCGAAGTCACCGCGCCAGGCCCGACCATGCGAAGGGTGTTCACCCGTTACATCACCACATACCCTTCATAAAGCCACAGCGCCAACAGAGCGATGCCGATGACGGCCGCCAGTTTCAATCCGAAGACCAACTGATCCTTGGAAGAAGATGTCCTTGGCCGGTAGTCTGTTTCCGAAACCGGCGCGGGTTTCGCCTCCTGTGCCACGGGCTCCTTCAAACGTTGTTGTTTCATTAGAATTCCTTTCAAAACGGGATCAACTCCGCTTCCCTGGATTTCAGGCAGCCGATGGCCCGGCGCCGGGCCTGGAAAGTTCCACCTTGCCCCTTTTTTCGTCATAAGTACCTTGAAACAGAATCAAATCGGGGACCTCATCCAAGCTGTTGTAGTCGACCACGCGGACGTTCCGATCACTGACGGCCACGGGATTGAAAATCCGGACGGCAAAAAGCTGTTTCGAGCCCTCCCGGGGCAACAGGGCCGCCTTGAACTTCCAAATCACGTCCGGATTCTGATTCAGCCGGGTCACAAGGTACATGCCGAGGGCTTGGGGCATTTCCCGGGGCTTGGGGAGTTTGACGGTCTTGGCGTTTTCCTGGTTTTTCGACCAAAAATTCCATTTCATCGAACGATCTCCTAAAGACGAAGGCCGTTTGCCGGCCTGTAGGCGCACGCCACCGGCGGCACAACGCCCCGTCAAGAAAGGGGGGCACCTCTTGGTCATGTTGGACGGTTTGAAAATTCGGGGAAAACAGCGGTGTTAGCGAGTGTCCATCCAGAAATGAGGATTTTTTCGTGAGATCAAGGCGGGCACCCGATTTAAACCGGAGGAATAGCAGAGCTATTTCGAGGATTTAAATCTTGGTGCCCAACGCCGAGATCGCGGAAAAAGGCCATTTATGGATGGACACTAGCGAGGAGGCGCGCGAATGGAGATCGCCGAACGGTCGGCACGATGGCGCAGACAAATCTGGGAATCCGCCGCGAATGGAAACAAGGGAGGAATTGAATCGAGAACTGTCCCCCCGGGACCCCAGTCGATCTTGAAAAAACCGCCGGTGGCATGGCAATGGACCCGCCTTCCGGTGGTGAGCAAAGAGCCCCCGGCCCCCTTGGGCATGGGCGCATACACAAGCGCCGGGGGGCCGGCTTCGGCCTCTTCCAGGCCGATGGGCCCGTGGATTCTTGTCCCCGCCGGCAGGCAGAGCACCAGCAGCAGGGAAAGGCAAATGGCGATCCGCGCCATCTCTTTGGATTTGGCCCACACCATTGTTCGGACCGCTCTCCTTTTTGCCCCGGGGCAGAGCCCGCCCTTGACCCGATTTCGAAAACCCGGCCGCCGCAGCGGCGATCAGGGCTCGATCATCGGATCCCCACATGCTGTTTTTGGTTTGATTTTACGGAAATATGCAAAATTCGGACAACGAAGTCAATCCAGTGGTGTCACAGAAGGTTTCGGTCCACCTTGAAACGGGCTTCAAGACGGTTGGACAGGAACACCAACGGATAGCAGATGATAAAATAAAGCAGCCCCACCAAGGCGAACACGATCACGCCGTTGGGAATCCGCTGCACGGTGAGCCATCCCACCCGGGTCACGTCGGTAAGGCCGATCACCGAGACCACCGCGGTGTCCTTGATCAGCAGAACGTACTGCCCCACCAGGGGAGGCAACATCGGCCGCAGGGCCTGGGGGACCACCACGTGGCGCATCTGCTGGTGCCAGCACATGCCGCAGGCCGCCGCCGCCTCGGTCTGCCCCCTGGGAATGGCTTTCAACGCGCCCTGGACAATCTCGCAGATGTAGGCCGTCCCGTAGATGGTGAGGCTTAACACCGCCGAAGCGAATGCTTCCAGGCGGATCCCCCACTCGGGCAGAATAAAAAAGACGATGAAGATCTGAACGAGAAATGGCGTTCCGCGGATCACGTCCACGTAAACGGCCACCAGCCATTTGAAGCCCCTCAGCCGTTGGGCGCTGAGGATGCCCAGCACGAATCCCCCGGCGGTGGACAACAGCAAGCTGATGCCGGCCACCTGCACCGTCATCCAGAGGCCTTTGAAAAAGAAGGGCAGCGACGCCCAGAGGTTGGTCAGATAAACACCGAGCATGGGCCTATCACACAGCCGGCTGAAAAATCAGCCGTTTCTGCCATTGGGTCGACGCGTACTTCAGCACGAAGTAGATCAACAGGTAAAAAACGGCGGTGGTCAAAAACCCTTCGGCCGGCATGAACCGCTCGGAGGCCATGAGCTGTCCGGCGCGGGTCAACTCGAAAACGGAGATGAGGGCCAGCAGCGCGCTGTCCTTGACCAGCACGATCATCTGCCCCAGCAGGGCCGGAATGCTAACGCCGATGGCCTGGGGCAAAACGATGAAGCGCAGCCGCTGAAAGAAGCCCAGGCCGGAAGCGGTGGCCGCTTCGACCTGGCCGGCGGGAACGCTCATCACTCCGGCCCGGATGATCTCCGCCATGTAGGCCCCGCTGTTGAGGGCCAGGGCGATGATACCGGTCCAGGTTTCGGCAACGCGCAGCCCCATGGAAGGCAGTCCGAAGTAGAAAAAATAGAGCTGGGCCAGCAGCGGCGTGGAACGGATCAGCTCGATATAGACCACGGCGGGCACCGACAGCCACCGACGTCCGGAAAGCCGCATCACGCAGGCGACGACGCCGATGGACATCGCCCCCGCGAGGGCCACCAGGGAAATCCAGACCGTTCCGGCCAGCCCGTGGCAGAACTGGGGCAACATGACGAAAATGACGCGGAAATTAAAGGTTTCAAGCATGGTTTGGTGTCATCTCGATGCGCCGTTATGGGCCGACGGCGCTTTGCCGCCGGCCCAAAGATATCAGTGGTCCGCCTGCCAGGCATTGGTCTTGATCCAGTACTCCATATTCTGTTCGTAGCGCCCATCGGCGCGGATCCAGTCGAAAAAGAGATTGATCCATTCCAGCAGGTGACGGTCCTCGGGGCGCACCGCGAAACAGAGAGGATCGTAGGAAAGCATCGTGGGCAGCACCGTCAGCGTGCCTTCCGGGTAATTGGCGGCCATGGCGTGCACCACGCTCAGATCGGCCACGCCCACGTCGGCGTGGCCGGCCACCACCGCATTCATGGCGATGTTGCCGCCTCCCTTGTACTCCTTGATGGTGGCCTTCGGCATGGCCTTGCGGGCGACATCGGTGTAGCTGGAGCCGAGCAAGGTGGCCACCGTGACCTCCGGCTTGTTGGCGTCGGCCACCGTTTTGATGGGTGAGCCGGCCTTGACGTACATCACTTGGCTGGTGGTGTAAAACGGTTCGGTAAAGGAAACCTTCAGGGCCCGACTCAGCTTGGCGGTCATGTCCGCCGCCAGGATGTCCGCCTTCTTGGACAAGAGCGCAGGGATCAATCCATCCCAGTCAAAATCGAGGAAAACCACCTTGACCCCCATCTCTTGGGCTATCATCTTGCAGAATTCCACCGACGAGCCGGTGCGCTCCCCGTTCTTGTCCACGAAGCTGAAGGGAGGTCCCTGGGTTTGCACCGCCACCCGCAGCTCGCCGCGCTGGATGATTTCCTCCAGGGTGTCGGCCTGGACGGCCGCCGTCAGCCCCAGCACCAGCGCCAAGACCAAGGCCAAGAAAAACGTGCCGCGTCTTTTCGTTCCCATCGCTTGTCTCCTTTGATCACAGGTTGGTTGATCGCGGGACGCGACCTCGCCGCAACAGGGTCGTGTCCGCCAGGAAAATACTTTCCCGACGCGGATGCGCCGGGCGCGAATCTTGTGCCATGAAACCCGGAAAGAAAGACACCCGTGCCGGCGCCCCCTGCCCGTGGAGCGGATCTGGTGGCCGGCGATCCTTTTCCATGGACGCGCGCTTCTTCCAGCGGGAGCGGGGTCAACGGACGGTTTTTGATCTGAACCGGATAGAGAAAACTTCAACAAACAAACGGCCGTCATCTCACCGGTGCCTTCTCATACCGGCTCTTGCGCCTGGATGCAACCCCGTCGGGGTGCGCC
>JAQVTF010000121.1 GCA_028700185.1 Desulfobacteraceae bacterium
CCGGGACTACGAGGCGCGCTACGGCGCCATTGCCGCCGATATCACCTCGGATACCAAGATTATCCCGTTGCAAGTGGCCTATCGCCTCGACCAGGGCTTGAGCGTGGCGGAAGCCTTCCGGCGGGCCGTCAACGATTTCGAGGGCTCCCATGCCATCGCCATGCACACCGACCTGGCGCCGGGCCGGCTTTTTCTGGCCCAGCGGGGCAGCGGTCAAGCCATATTTGTGGGTCTCGCCGAGGAAGCCTACCTGTCCAGCAGCGAAGTCTACGGCCTGGTGGAGATCACGGACCGATACCTCAAGATGGATGGCGAACGGGTTCATCAAGGCCCCAAGGGGGCTGTGCAGGGGCAGATTTTCGTGCTGGACGGCCGCCGTGGCGGCGGCCTGGCGGGAATCGAGGCCATGGCCTACGACGGCAGCCCATTGGCGCTCACCGAGGCGCAGGTCAAGCGGACCGCCATCACTTCCCGCGACGTGGATCGACAGGATTTTGCCCACTATTTTCTCAAGGAGATCAACGAGGCCCCCCTCTCGGTGGCCCGCACCCTGCACAACCGCTGGAAACTCTGCCCCGACCGTCCGGACTGCTGCCAGGTGGCCCTGGACCATCGGACGTTTCCGGCTGCCGTGAACCGGTCTCTGGCCGATGCCAAACTGCGGCGGGTCTTCTTCGTGGGGCAGGGCACCGCCGGGGTGGCCGCCCAGGCCTGCGCCGAGCTTCTCGATTCCTACCTCAATGATCCGGCCGTGGCGGTGGGGGCCATGAAGGCTTCGGAACTCAGCGGCTTTCACCTCGGCCCCGCCGACGACGTCGCTTCCATGGCCGACGCCCTGGTGGTGGCCATCAGCCAGAGCGGCACCACCACCGACACCAACCGGGCCGTGGATATGGCCCGCGCCCGGGGCGCGTTGACGGTGGGCATCGTCAACCGGCGCGATTCGGATCTGACCTTCAAGGTGGACGCGGTGGTCTATACCAGCAGCGGGCGGGACATCGAGATGTCGGTGGCCTCCACCAAGGCCTTTTACGCTCAGATCGTGGCCGGCGCGCTGCTATCACTGCACATGGCGTCGGTGCGGGGGCGGCGCGATGACGTGTTCGTCACCCGGGAGATCCGTGAACTGTTGCGCCTGCCGGAGAAGATGCGCCTTATCCTCGCCATGGACGGCGACATCGCCCGCTCGGCCAGCCGTCTGGCGCCTGCCAAGACCTACTGGGCCGTGGTGGGCAGCGGCCCCAACAAGGCTTCCGCCGACGAGATCCGGATCAAGCTCAGCGAGTTGTGTTACAAGACCATCTCCTCGGACTACGTGGAGGACAAGAAGCATATCGATTTGTCCAGCGAACCGTTGATCCTTGTCTGCGCTGCCGGCACCCGGGGGGCCGTGGTGGGCGACATCGTCAAGGACACGGCCATTTTCGCCGCTCACAAGGCCACGCCGGTGGTGTTTTGCGACGAGGACGAGCACCGCTTCGCCCCCTATGCGACGGACGTTTTCCACGTGCCCACCGTTGACGAGCATCTGGCCCCCATCGTCAACACCCTGGTCGGCCACCTCTGGGGCTACCACGCCGCCCTGGCCATCAACGACGGTTCACGGTTGCTGCATCGCTTTCGCGAGGAACTCCAGGGGCTCATCGATGATTTCGGCACCAAGGGCCTGGATGTCTATGAGATTGTCCTGGAGAAATCTTTCCGGGAAAAGATGGCCGAGTTCTACCGGGAGTTTCGCCGTCGCTGCCGCCAGACGGCGGAACCGACGGCCGTGGCCCACGCGGCGGATCTGTCCCTGCTGCTCAAGTACCTGTCCGGACGGTTGCCCGTGGGAGATTTCGAAATCGATTTCGGCGTGAAGGGGACGGCCCGCAACATGCTGGAGGTTTTCTTCCAGCGCCTCGCCGAAGCCATCGGCGCCATGGCGCGTCCGGTGGATGCCATCAAGCACCAGGCCAAGACGGTGACGGTGGGGACCAGCCGCATCGCGGACAAGCTGGACGGGCTACTCTTCGATGCCCTGGCCCGGCGGGACCTGGACGTGGCGCGACTCACCAACCGCAACATCCTGGTGCTGCGCAATGTGCAGGGAATCGTCGAAGGTATCCAGGGGGCGATTCTCTACCGCGTCGAAAATCTCAACCTGCTGGGTGAGCCCACCGAGGAAACGCGCATCGAAGTGGTGCAAAAGGAGGGGGCCCTGGCATCCATCGCCTCCCGGGTGGAAACCGACCCGCGGCTCCAGGGCACCAAGCGCATCATCGTGCGCGAGGGCAACGTCTACATCGGCAAGGGGCGCAAGGACGATCGCAGCATCATCGTTATCCCGGTTCTCAGCGCCACTCCGGCGACATCCAACACCATCGCCAATCTGCTGCTGCTCAACGTCGCCTTCAAGACCGACGTGCCCACCCCAGAGCGGATTCGGGCCCTGGGCGGCAAGTTCGAGCGACTCAAGAACCTGATCCAGGAGCACAGCGTCCCCTGGCAGGATCACTACCTCGACGGGGTGCGGGTGGATGAACTCTTTGGCCGCTCGGCGGAAAAGGTGGCCGAGATGATCCTGAAGCAGATCGGTGCCCAAGGGTGAAGGGGCGGCCGATCCCCGAAACCCGGGGCTATTTGGTGTACCAGGTGCCGTCGGGCTTCTGCAGGCGTACTCCCGGCAGCGATTTCTGGGCGATCTGGACCGCCCGTTGCCGGCCCACCGCTTCGGGGCTGGTGCCGGTCTGGCGGGCGATGGCCGCATAGACCGCCCGTCGGTCGGCGTTTTCGGCCGCCACGCTTTCGGCCTTTTCCGGCGCACCGACAAATTCCAGGTACCCCTGGTTGTTCTCGCCGACGATGCCCCGGGCTTTCAGATCATCGATTACCGGCAGACGGGCGGCCATGCGCGCCTTGATGTCTTGAGCCGTGGCTGGCAGGGCGACCAGCAGTGCCACGGCCATCGTGACGAGCAGCAATGTCCCATTTTTTCGCAGGACTCGTGTCTTCATTTCGCTTCCCCCCGCTTGGAAATCATTCTTTCGATTCGGCGTCGGAGCCGGCTTCCATGGTGGCCGCTTGCTGATCCAGGTCGCCGAAGAAATCGTCCAGGGCCCGGTCCACCTTCACATTCACGTCGATGGTGATATGGATCGGTTTTACTTCCACCGGGGCCACCTCCACCTTGTGCTGGGTGGCGCAGCCGGCCGCCGTGAACCAAAGAGCCGCCATCGCCAGCGCCGTTGACCTGATTCCCATGCCGCCACCTCCTTTCCAACGGGTTGTGCGGAATGCGCCTATCCGGGTCTTTTCATCAAATCGCCGTACTCCAGGATGCGGTTCAGCGGCAGGCGCAGCTTGATGTCCAGGCCGATGCCCTGGAATCGCGAGCCGGGATCGGGGGCTTCCACCCGTACGAAACGGCCCAGTTCCTGGCGGTACACGAAGGGCAGGGGGTGGGCCGGCTTGCCGTCGAACTGGAGCCGCAGGGCCAATTGTTCCCCCTGGCTGTCGATGCCCACCTTGACCCATTGGTAGTCATAGTCCTTGAGGGCTTCGCTGGCAAGGGCCAGCTGGGCCGCTTCCAGGGTTTGCGGATCGACGGCCGACGTGAAGCGTTCGATGTCCGCCATGCGGATTTTGCCTCCTTCACCGGGGCTCGAGTACAGAAATCCGTCGTTGAAGATCACCTGGCCACGGCGGTAGTGGACCGGAATGCGCCCGCTGACGGTCCCCCCGCCTTCGGCCGTGAGGCCGCCGATTTGATCGAGAAGTTCGGCAAGGTTCAACCGGTCGCCATACAAGGTCAGGCCGTAGTCGTCCACGGCGGGAGAAAACCGCAGGGCCTCGGCATAAACCCGTCCACTGCACCACTGGAAAGATCCTTTTTCCAAAAGCACCTGGCGAGGCCCTTCGATCTGAAAGGCGGCGCTGCCGTCGCTGAGCCGGATCGGCCCGAGGCTCGCTTGGTGGAAGCGGAGTCGCTGACCCGGGGCGCTGCGCAGGATCGGCAAATCGGGAAAGGAAACCTCGGTTTCAATGCCGCCTACCCGGATCTTGCGCGCCGGGGCGGCCAGGGTTCCCCCGGAGATGCGAATGCGGCTTCGGCTCTCCAAACGGCCGGCCGTAATGGCCAGGTCGGCGTCCAGGGTCAGGTTCCCGTCCACGGTAATGCCGGCGGCTGCCGGTGCCAGTCTTCCCAGGTCGACGGGGGCCGCCGGGGACCAGGGGGGCAGGGCGGCTTCGAGACGGCCCTGGAGGCCCGTTTCGGTCCAGTCGGTTTTTGCCGCGATCTTCAGCGCGGTGCCGTCAAAGAAAAAGTCGTGCAGGGTGCCATTCAGGGCCAGGCCCAGCCCGGTTTGACGGAGGACGGTTTTCAGTCGGCCCGAATTGAACCCGGTTGGCGGAATCAGTTTCAGCCCCAGAGATCCGGCCGGAGCATCCGATGCCGGCCATTGAAGCGGCAGGTACAAGGCGATATCTTCGGCCACCACGGGGCCGGCGATGCGGCCGGCGGCGCGCAGGTTGGCATCGAGGATCGGTTTTCCCCCGGGCTGGCAGAGGCCTTGGAGGCGGATGGGGCCAAGTTGTGCCTGCCACTGGTCCCTGAGAACCTTCATGCGGGGAAGCCGAAGGTCAAAGCGCAGCTCGGCGCTGCCGGCGGGGGCGCGCCAATCCATGGTGCCTTGGGCTTCGGCGTGAATTTCGGGCCAGGTGACCTTCACCCCTGCCGGTGCCGTTTGCCCCGGTCCCGAGGTGAGACGGGCCGCGAGGGCAAGGACGGTTTCGTCACCGGCAAGATCGATGCGGATTTTTGGCTGTTCCACCTGGATCGTTTGGCCACCGGCAGCTTTCACCAGGGTCGGAGCGGTGGCGGCGGCCGCCATGGCCGCCTGCCAGCGGGACGGGGTTTCCAGGCGGGCGGAAAAGGTCCCCTCGATACCGGTGGCGGTCAGTCGGGTGGCGGGATGGTCGAGGTGTAGGTCCGCCGCCACCTGGCCTTGCAGGGAGTGGATCTTGAAGGGGAAAAGGGCGGCTTGGACTTGGGCCTTAGTTGAAAGTCGGCCGTCAAGGGGCCATTTCCCCGGGGGCAGCAGGATCTCCGGGCGATCCAGCGGCAGGTCGTCGGTTTGAAGGACGGCGGTCAACGTGTTTTCGGGGGCATCGGCTTGCAACATTACCCGGACGGGGTGGTGATGGGGGAAAAGGACCAGCCGGGCGTTGATTCGGGACGGATCCGTTTCCGGGCAAACCGCCACCAGGGAGAAGGGGATCTTGATCGGTTTCTTTTCCCAGGTCAGGTGGAGGACGCCGCCATGGATTTCCAGACGACCGATCCCGGCGTCGGGGAGGCTGGCGCCGGGATCGGCTTTCGTGTCGTCGAAGACCGGCAGCGGAATTCCTTCGATGCCCAGCCGGCCGTCATTGATGGCGGCGTGAACCGTCAGCCCGGAAATCACGATGCGGGCGATGCGGCGGCGGACCAGATCCTCGAGGCGGTAGTCCGCCGTGAGGTGGTCTGCGGTGATGGCAGTGCCGATGCCGATGTCGGCCACGTCTAGGCCCTTGACACCGATGCGCCGAAGGTCCAGCGCCACCGATTCCATTCCGAAACGCCGGGCCAGGTCCGGCACCAGTCGCGTTTCGATCCAAGCGGGCAATGCCAACCAAGCGGCCAGGGCAAGGAGAACCAGCAGCGCCACCAGGGCCACGGCAACGGCTCCGGCCCGGCGCATGGCAGTCTTCACGGGGCATCCGAAACGGCAGCGGCGCGCCGTCGGGAAAGATCGGTAAACGTGTGGGCCACCGGTATCGCGGCGGCGTGATTACACGTTGAAGCGCACATGGACGATGTCGCCGTCCTTGACCTCGTAGGTTTTGCCTTCCAGGCGCAACGTGGCCTGCTTGCGGGCTTCGGCCAGGCCGCCGGCGGCCATCAGGTCGTCGTAGGAGACCACTTCGGCGCGGATGAATCCCTGCTTCAGGTCCGAGTGGATCACTCCGGCGGCGTCCAGGGCGGAGGTGCCGCGACGGATGGTCCAGGCCCGCACCTCGTCCTCGCCCACGGTGAAAAAGGAGATCAGCCCCAGCAGTTCGTAGGAGCGGGCAATGACCCGGTCCATGGCCGAGGCCTGGATATCGAATTCCGTCAGAAAAGCCTCGGCCTCCTCGGGGTTCATCTGGGCCAGTTCCTGCTCAAGCTTGCCGCGCAGCACCATGCCGGTCTCCGCGGTGAGGATGCCATCCGCCGCCGGCAGGCGGTCATCGTCATCTTCGTTGTTGAACAAGACCAACATCGGTTTGGCGGACACCAGGGCAAAGCCCCGCAGCTTGGGATGGGTGCCAAGCTCCGGAAAGCGCCGCAGCGGCGTCTCGGCCTCCAAGTGTCCCCGGCAGACCTCCAGCAGATCCATTTCTTCGCCATCGATCTTGCGGCCGCGTTGCTTGTCCTGAGCGAGGCGCTCCAGGCGCTTTTCCACCACCACCAGGTCGGCGAGAATCATCTCCTCGTTCAAGGCGTTGAAGTCGGCCACCGGGTCCGGAGCCTTGAGGCCGTAGACCCCGAAATGGCGCAGCACATGGATCAGGGCATCGCAATCGCGCACCGGCACCCAGAGGTTGGGGTCGCGGTTCTTTTCCGCGCCGCCGCTCTGGCGGCCCGGCAACAGGTATTCCACCTGGGCGAAGGTGGTCTTGCGGGGCTGGTACATGGCGCTGAGGGCGTCCACCCGGGGATCGGGGACCTTGACCGTGCCCACGTGGGCCTCCATCCGTCGCGCCGCGTCGATGCGGTTGCCGGTCAACGCTTCAAAGACGGTGGCCTTGCCGGATCCGGACAGGCCGATGATGCCAAGACGCATGAAGATTCCTCCTGAAAAATCACGATGGGCCAGCGTCCATCTATTCGGACGACGGGGAAGCGGTGAGGGTTTTGAGAATGTCCGCCTTGCCGATGATGCCCACGAGGCGTCCGGCCTCCACCACCGGCAAGGTGTGGAAGCTGTTGTCCACCATCAGGGCCGCCACGGTCTCGATGCCGGTGTCCGGTTCCACGGTTACCGGATCGACGGTCATGGCATCGGCCACCACGATGGCGGCGATTTTGCGCACCTCTTTTTCGATCTGTTTCATCGAGGTCAACGCGATGAGGCCATCGAGGAAGGTGAACAGGGACGGGATGGGCATCTTTTTCTGCTGGGCGATGAGGTCGCTCTGGCAGAGAATCCCCACCAACCCGCCCTTGTCGTCCACCACGGGCAGGCCGTTGATTTTTTGCTCCAGCAGGATCCCCGCGGCCTTGGTGATCTCGGTGTCCGGGCGCACGGTGATGACCTCTCGATTCATGATGTCCTTGGCGGTGAGCATGGTCCGACCTCCACGGGTTTGGGATGCGCTCTGGTCGCAGAACGGATGATAACTTGTTTTTGTTTCACCATACCATCATTCGGCCCAAAATGGCAGTTTTCGGTTGACCAAAACGAAGACCTGTCAAAGGATTGCCAAGAGCCCCGGCCCGGAGTATGGCGCTAAACCCGAGGGACATGTTCGTGCCAACGGTTTTGAGACAATTGCCCCTGTTCACAGACGAGAAATGAAATGAACGATGCCGCCCCAAATTTGACGGATGTCGCCTGGCTGGATCACCTGGGTTGCTGTGAGAGTTGTCCACGTCGCTGCCGGGTGAACCGTTTGGCCGGCGAGGTGGGCTTCTGCCGGGTGGACGCCGGAATTCCGGTGGCCCATATCGGGTTGCATTTCGGTGAAGAGCCCCCCATTTCGGGCACCCGGGGTTCCGGAACGATATTTTTCGCCGGCTGCAACCTGCGCTGCGTGTTTTGCCAGAACAGTCAGATCAGCCAGGAGACGCCGCCGGAGCACTTCCGGCGCTTCACCCCGGCGGCGCTGGCCGTGGAGATGCGACGGCTCCAGGACCAGGGGGCCCACAACATCAACTTCGTCTCCCCGTCCCACATGGTCTTCCAGATGGCCGAGGCCATCCGGCTGGCCCGGCAGGCCGGCCTGGTGATTCCGGTGGTCTACAACACCAACGGTTACGATTCAGTGGCCGCGCTGCGGCGGATCCGGGGGTTGGTGGATATCTATCTGCCGGACCTCAAGTATCTGGACAACGCGCTGGGAAAGCGGTTCTCCGGCGTGGACGACTATGGGGACGTGGTTCCCGACGTGTTGCGGGAGATGTTGGATCAGGTCGGAGGCCTGCGTCTGGATGAAAATGGGATGGCGGTGCGCGGGGTCCTGGTACGCCATCTGGTGCTGCCGGGGTACCTGGACAACAGCCGCCGGTGCCTCGAGTTCTTGGCGCGCTTGGCGCCGGAGATTTCCGTGAGCATCATGGCTCAGTACACGCCCCGGCATCGGGCCGGCGCCTATCCGGAAATCAACCGCCGACTGTCCGCGGCCGAGTACGACCGGATCGTGGACGAGGCACTGGATCTGGGGCTGGAGAATGCCTTCATCCAGGAGTTGGAGGCCGCCGAAAACTATCTCCCCGATTTTACCCGTGAGAATCCTTTCGGTAATGCCGCTGCCGATTTCAAGTAGTGCCGAAATCCTTCTTGTTCCCTGGGGCCATTTTTGAAAACGAAGGCAGCGCCCGGATGATCCGCATCACCGCCGGCCGGATATGGGCGCAGATGGCGCGGTAGCCTTCGGCGTTGGGGTGCAGGCCGTCGTACTGCACCCGGTTCGGGACAGCCCATAGCGGAGCGGTAAAGCCGGCAATCAGCGGAATGCGGAAGGCTTGGGCAACGGCGGGGTAGATGGCGGCAAAGGCGGTTTCGGTTTCCGGGTCACCCAGGGGCGGCATTTGCATACCGGCCAAGGCCACCGGAATTCGCCAGCC
>JAQVTF010000122.1:0-6628 GCA_028700185.1 Desulfobacteraceae bacterium
CCAAGAGCACCTGGCATCGACGGGAGAACAGAGCGATGGCTGAAGCCATGGAACTCGACTTCATCAACGACGACACCTTAGCCGGTTTCCGCCTGGATCGCCTGGAGGTGTACAACTGGGGGACCTTTGGCGGCCAGGTATGGACGTTTCACCTCGGCGGCCGGAACACTTTGCTCACCGGCGACAACGGTTCGGGCAAGTCGACCCTGGTGGATGCGCTGACCACCCTTCTGGTGCCCAGCCAGCGCATCGCCTACAACAAGGCGGCCGGTGCCGACAGCCGCGAGCGCACCCTGCGGTCCTATGTGTTGGGCTACTACAAGTCCGAGCGCCAGGAAGCCATCGGCAACGCCAGGCCGGTGGCCCTGCGCGACCACAACAGCTACAGTGTCATCCTGGGGGTCTTTCGCAACGCCGGCTACCACAAGACCGTAACCCTGGCCCAGGCATTCTGGATGAAGGATCCCCAGGGCCAACCGGCCCGCCTCTATGCCGCCTGCGAACGCGAACTGTCCATCGCGACCGACTTCGCCGGGTTTGGCGCCGAAATCCGCGGGCTGCGCAAACGCCTGCGTGAAGCCGGGGTGGATCTCTTCGACGGCTTTCCCCACTACGGCCACTGGTTTCGACGGCGTTTCGGCATCGGCAACGAACAGGCCCTGGACCTTTTCAACCAGACCGTGTCCCTCAAATCGGTGGGCAACATCACCGGATTCGTCCGCCAGCACATGCTCGAACCCTTTGACGTGGCCCCGCGCATCGCTGCTTTGATGGATCATTTCGATGACTTGAGCCGGGCGCACGAAGCGGTCCTCAAGGCCAAGCGGCAAATCGGTATGCTTGCCCCTCTCGTGGCGGATGGGGACCGTCACCAGGAGGGCGTCCTGGCCACCGAACAGATGCGGGCCTGCCGCGATGCCCTGCGCCCCTGGTTTGCCGGCCTCAAACGGGATTTGCTGGAAAAACGTATAGCTACCCTGGATGAGGAGATGACGCGCCTCCAGGCCGCCCTCACCGACCTCGAGGCGCAGCGACGGGACCGGCAGGACCAGGAACGGGAGCTGCGCCGCCACATCGCCGAAAACGGCGGAGACCGCATCGAAAGCATCGGACAACAGATCCAACGCCAACAGGCCGAACTGGCGCGACGTCGGCAAAAGGCCGAACGCTACAGACTACTGGTGGAATCTTTGGATCTTCATCCCTGCGACACCCCCGATGCTTTCCATGACCAGCGCCGGCAATGCGCCGCCCTAGGCCAGCAAGCGGCCGAACAAGAGACTGAGGTCCAGAATCGGCTCACCGAAGCCGGCGTGGTCTTTGCCGGCCTGCGCGCCGATCATGAACGCTTGACGGTTGAAATCGAAGGTTTGAAAGCGCGCCGGACCAACATCGAGGAGGCCCAGGTCACCATCCGCCGCCGCCTCTGCGAAGCCTTGGACCTCTCTTCCGAACAGATGCCCTTTGCCGGCGAGCTGCTCCAGGTGCGCGCCGACCAGCGTGACTGGGAAGGGGCCATCGAACGATTGCTGCGCAATTTCGGTCTCTCGCTGCTGGTCCCCGACCCGCTCTATCCCCGGGTCGCCCAATGGGTGGACCGTACCCATCTCAACGGGCGGCTGGTTTATTTTCGCATCCGCCCGGTTCGGGCCGCTGAACCGCCGGCGTTGAACCCCGATTCGCTGGTGAACAAGATTGCCATCAAACCCGATTCGCCGTTTTACCAGTGGATGGAGCGGGAGGTGGCAAGGCGTTTCGACATTGCCTGCTGCACCGATCTGGACCGGTTCCGGCGTGAAACTCGGGCCGTCACCCGGGCCGGCCAGGTGAAAATGCCGGGTGAACGCCACGAAAAGGACGACCGCCACCGCCTCGACGACCGCGGCCGTTACGTGCTGGGCTGGGACAACCGCGCCAAGATCGCCGCCCTGGCGCAAAAGGCCCGGATTCTGGAGAGCCGCCTCCAGGAGAAAGCCACCGCCATCGCCACCCTGCAAAAATCCCAGCACCTGCTCAAACAGCGGTTGGACGCCCTCTCCAAGTTGGACGAATATCCCGACTTCAGGGATCTCGACTGGCGCCCCGTGGCCGCGGAAATCGCTCGGCTGGAAGAGGAAAAAAGGCAATTGGCGGCGGCTTCGGATCTGCTCCAGGCCCTTGCCGACAAGCTGCGTCAGGTAGAAGAAGCCCTGGCCGCCACCGAAAACCGGCGTGACGAGATAAAGGACCGCCTCTCCAGGACAGTGGAAAAGAAGGCGGCCGCAGACGACCTGCATCGCCAGGCCCTGGAGCTGATTCAGGCCGCCACCGAGGCGCAGAGGACCTGCTTTGAGGATCTCGCCCGCCTGCGGGACGAAGCGCTCCGGGACCGCCAGCTCACCGTGGAGTCCTGCGACAACCGGGAGCGGGACATGCGCGACTGGCTCCAGGACCGCATCGATGCCGAAGATTCGAAGATCAAGCGCCTGCGGGACAAAATGATCGACGCCATGCGCAGCTTCAACACGGCCTTTCCCCTGGATACCCAGGAAGTGGACGTGGCCTTGGAGGCCATGGACGAATACCGCGGCCTGCTGAAACGGTTGCAGCGCGATGATCTGCCGCGCTTTGAAGCGCGCTTCAAGGAACTGCTCAACGAAAACACCATCCGCGAAGTGGCCAATTTCCATTCCCAGCTCAACCGGGAACGCGAAACCATCAAGGAGCGGGTGGCCCAGATCAACACGTCCCTGACCCAAATCGACTACAATCCCGGGCGCTACATCTTGCTGGAAGCCCAGAATGCAGCCGATCCGGACATCCGCGACTTCCAGACGGAGCTGCGGGCCTGCACCGAAGGAACGATGACCGGATCCGAGGACGTGCAATACTCCGAAGCCAAGTTCCTCCAGGTCAAGTCGATCATTGAGCGCTTCCGCGGCCGCGAAGGGCTCTCGGAGGCCGACCGGCGCTGGACCGCCAAGGTGACTGACGTGCGCAACTGGTTCGTCTTCGCCGCCAGCGAGCGCTGGCGGGAGGATGACAGCGAATACGAGCATTACGCCGACTCGGGGGGCAAGTCCGGCGGACAAAAGGAAAAACTCGCTTACACGGTCCTGGCGGCCAGCCTGGCGTATCAATTCGGCCTGGAATGGGGGGCCGTGCGGTCCCGATCTTTCCGTTTCGTGGTCATCGACGAGGCCTTCGGGCGCGGCAGCGACGAGTCCACCCATTACGCCTTAACGCTTTTTTCCAGGCTGAACCTGCAACTGTTGATCGTCACCCCGCTGCAGAAGATCCACGTCATCGAGCCCTTCGTCGCCGCCGTGGGCTTCGTCCACAACCAGGACGGCCAGGCCTCGGTGCTGCGCAATCTGACCATCGAAGAATACCGGGAGCAGAAGGAGAGGGTGCAGGCATGACCTGGACGACCCCTTCGGACCTGCGCGCCCAAGTCCAACGGCTCTGGGATCGCGGCCTGCTGCTGGCCGAACGCATCAACGGCACGGATCTTTTCCCGCGGCGGCTCCATTTCAAGGGACCGAACACGTCTCAAATGGCCGATCGTTTCAACGAGGTGCGTCACTGGATTGCCCGGCTGGATGCCGAGGCCAGATTCTACCGGATCGTGTGGCGCCAGGTCCGACACCAGATCCTTGGCGCCAACACCGTACCGTCGCAAATCTGGATCGATTCATTGGATGATGCCCTGGAGTGGATCGGTCGGCGCAAAGATGCCGGACGCTTCGACCGCCTGCTGGCGCTGACCCGGGAGCGTCAACCCGAATTGATCTCCTGGATGATCACCCGGCCCCTGCGGGTGCTGGAACTGGCGGCCGATTGGAAGCGTTTGCTGGATATCGTGGCATGGATGCAGCGTCATCTCCGCCCCGGAATCTATCTGCGCCAGGTCGATATTCCCGGTGTTCACACCAAATTCATAGAAGCCCATCGAGCGGTCCTGGGAGAGCTCCTGGATCTGGTGCTGCCGCCGGCAGCGGTGGATGGCACCCATCGCGGCATCGGGGGATTCTGCCATCGCTACGGTTTTGCCGACAAACCGTTGCGCCAGCGGTTTCGCCTTCTCGATGCCGCCCTCGCTCTGGTGCCCACGGGCACCGATCAGGATTTCACCGTCTCCGGAGACACCTTTGCCCGGCTGAAAATACCGGTCAAACGGATCTTCATCACAGAAAACGAAATCAACTTTCTCGCTTTCCCGAGCTGCGCCGAGAGCATGGTGATCTTCGGGGCCGGCTACGGGTTCGACGCTTTGGCCAAGGCCGGTTGGCTGCATGAACGGCGGATTTTCTACTGGGGAGACATCGACACCCACGGATTCGCCATCCTGGACCAGCTCCGGGCCCATTTCCCCCAGGCCGCCTCCTTTCTCATGGACCGGGCCACCCTGATGGCCCATCGCCACTGCTGGGGGGCCGAGCCCCGCCCCGAAACCCGGGAGCTAACGCGTCTGACCGCCGCGGAACATCTTTTGTACGATGACCTGCGCCAAAATCGCATCGGTGAAAGGTTGCGCCTTGAACAGGAAATGATCGGCTTTGGTTGGCTGAAAACGGCGCTGGCGAAACTGGAGGTCGCCAGAGTTTCAAATTTGCCGACCTGAACCCGCCTATCCCTATTATTTACGTACCGAGGTCACCCATGGAACGTATCCGCATCTGGATCCTTGCCATTCGCCCCAAAACCCTGCCGGCAGCGCTGGCCCCCGTGATCGTGGGCACTTCACTGGCGTGGGCCGACGGCGTTTTTTCTTTATTCCCGGCTTTGGCCGCCGGCTTGGTGGCGCTGCTGCTGCAAGTGGGGGCAAATTTGGCCAATGATTATTTTGACGGGATCAACGGGTACGGGCCGTGGGTGCTTCTGCCGCTGCTCACACTGCCCCTGGCAATGCACTGGTCCGGTTTTGTCAGTCGGCATGCCGATGCTGCCTTGAACCGTGCCCTGGCCGGAACCGCCAATCTGACGCTGATCTTCGCGGTTTTGTTTGCCATCGGTCTGGCCGCCTGGGTATAGACAAAAAGTCGGGCCGTCATGGAGCCCTGAGACCAACCAAAACGGCTCACAGGGACGAACATCCCCTGTGCGCTTGTCCGGCGGGGCCGGCGGGCAGTTGTTTACCCCAACCCGCCCGGCAAAATCTGAATGAGGGCCTCACGGAACCTCCCACTTGCCCGGGTTCATGATCCGGTTGGGGTCGAGGCATTCCTGGACCCGCCGGATGAAACGCGCCGTATGGGGCTCCATCTTGGCCAGAACCATCTGTTGGGCCGATTTTTCTCCTTTCCAGATCATGCCGCCCAGTTCCAGGGTGGTACGGTTGGATTCCGCCAGCGCCAGGCGCGCCCGCTCGATGTCCGCCTCGTCCCCGCGGTTGAAGGAGTAGTTGAAGCCGAACATGATGCTGTTTCCCAAAAGCACCTGATGCACGTAGGAGCAGACCATGCCGTGCTTGTGAGCAATCTCGATCCCCCGGCGCCAGGCCGCCGGCACCTGGTCGATGGGCAGAATGGCCCCGGTGTACTGAAACCCGCCCCCCTTGCGGAAATCGGCAGCCAAGGCGGCCAGGGGCGGCACATCGAGGAAACGCTTTTCCAGGGCCGGATGAAGGTTGGCGACAAAGGAAATGCGGTCATCCCCCTTGAAGTTCGAGAGCAGCCGCTGGTAGGCCTCCTTCTTGAGGGCCAGCTCCGCCTCGAAGTGCCCGGAGAGAATCACCACGAGGAAGCAATGGTTCATCCAGTCCGGCTTTTCCTGCATGATGAGAAAGAAATCCTCCGCCATGTCCAGGTACATGATCTCGGCGATGGCCTCGGGAAGCAGGTCGATATCATCGGTCTGAAAGACGATGACCTGGCGAAATTTGGGCTTGGGGAAAAGCTTCAACGAAATTTTGGTCACGATGCCCGTGGTGCCGTACCACCCCACGAACAGTCCGGCCAGATCGGGCATCGGCCCCCGGGAAAACCATTTTCCCCCCAGGGCGCAGGCGCCGATGTGGGTGATCTCTCCGGTGGGCAGCACCACCTCCATCCCGGCGATCATGTCCGAGTTGATCCCGTAGCGCGGCGAGATGTGGCCGTGGCCGTGGATCAGGGCGTTGGCCGTCACCGTGGCGGTGGGCGGGGCCTCCGGGGTGGAGTGCTGAAAGCGGGGATGGTGCTTTTTCAGGTATTCGCGCAATGCGCCCTGGGAAACGCCGGCCTCGATGACCACGTAGCGGTTGATCTCGTCCACTTCCAGGATGCGGTCCATCCGCTTCATGTCCAGCACGATGCCGCCGCGCTCCGGCACCACGATACCCGAGAGGGTCAGTCCGGCGCCCACCGGGGTGACGGGGACCTTATCGCGGTTGGCCAGCACGAGGATCCTGCTGATTTCTTCCGCCGTTTTCGGCAGCACGACATAATCGGCCCGACCGGGCGGCTGGGCTCCGGAATCCCGGGAATAAATGAACAGCTCCGCCGGATCGTTGGACACCCGGTCCGCTCCCACGATATCCACCAACGCGTTCATGAACGGCATGGCGTTCTCTCCATTAAAAGTGAGCTAACGTTGAAAGTGAGCTAAAGTTACGAGTGATCTAAAGTGAACTAAAGTTAAAGGATTACGGGCATTCTATGAGTCTGCG
>JAQVTF010000122.1:6728-8796 GCA_028700185.1 Desulfobacteraceae bacterium
TAACTTTAGCTCACTCGCAACTTTAGCTCACTCGTAACTTGTCATCCCCCCATGCATTCCAGCACCAGATCGGACAACTCGCGCACCTGGAGGCGCTGTTCGAGATTCTTGGATTTGACGGCATCCTCGAGCATCACCGTGCAGATGGGACAGGCGGTGACGAGAAGCTGCGCCCCGGTTTCAGCGGCCTCCGTCACCCGTGCGGCGGCCGAGGTATCCGGCCCGCTGCAAACCAGATCGGTGAAGAAATTGCCCCCCCCGCCACCGCAGCAGAGGCTGTCCCCCTGGTTGCGGGGCATTTCCACCCGCTCGATGCCGGGCAGCCGGTCGAGAACGCGGCGCGGGGTGTCGTAGTCCTTGTTGTGCCGGCCCAGGTAGCACGGATCGTGAAAGGTCGCCTTGCGCACACTCCCGGAGCCGGCCTGGCCGGGGAACCCGTCCGGCGTCAGGATCTCATCGACGAGCTGCGTGTAGTGCCGTACGGTGAAATTCCCTCCCCACCGGGGGTAATCGTTCTTGATGGCGTTGTAGCCGTGGGGCGAAAGGGTGACGATTTTTTCCACGCCGGCCTGCCGGAAGGTCTCGATGTTGCGTTTGGCCAGGTGCTCGAACAACTCGATCTCGCCCAGGGCCCTGGCATCGTTTCCGTCGGAGCCTTCATTTTCTCCCAGAATACCGAAGGAGACGCCCAGTTTCAGCAGCAGCCGGGCCACGGAGCGGGCCATTTCCATCCCCCGGCCGTCAAAGGATCCCACATCGCCGACATAAAACAGATACTCGGCGTCCGTCGTGTAGGACGGAACCCCCAATTCCTTAGCCCATTGGCCGCGTTTTTTTTGCGGCATCTTGTAGGGATTCCCGTGGGCCAACAGGCGGGTGAGGTAGTCGCGCACCGGCGGCGGCACCGTGCCCTGGTGCACCATCTCTGCCTTGGCGGCGATGAAGGCCTCGAGGATCGATTCCCTGAACTTGTCAAAAATGCAATGCTCGACGCAGTTGCCACAGGTGGCGCAGGAAAAGAAAATCTCTTGCAGCCGGGGGTCGGTCCGGACCTGGCCGTTGAGCCAGGCGCGGATCAGCCACATCCGACCGCCGGGGGAAAAGGACTCGAAGCGGTATTTGAGGTAAGCGGGGCAGTTCAGGCTTCCGTAATCTGAGGGCAGCTTGCAGAATCCACAGCGAAAACAGCGGTGAAGAATCTCTTCGTGCTCCATCTCTCAGCCTTTCGTCATAAGACAAAACCCCGACCGCCTGCTTGGGGCGACCGGGGTTTCAGATCTCAACTGCCATGAGACGCTCCTTTTTCAGTCTACTCAAGGTTTTCAGCCATACCAAAGCTGGGCGGTCAAGTCAAACGGGGTGTCGAAAATCGCCGGTCTGGTGGGTTCGCCATGCGGACCGGCCACCCGCCAAAATTTGACCTCGGCCGAAACTCATGCTAAAAAAGCAGCCACGTTTTGAGTTCTTTTTCTCACCGCTGTCTTCTCCCCAAACCGCCTTACCGTCGACTGGAACGGCGATGCTCGGAAAGTGGCTGATTTCCATCTACCTGGGGGCGCTGATCTGCGCAACGGGACTCTGGGTCCCGCCGGCCCAGGCGACGGATGCCTATGCTCGCCAGACGGGCAAAGGTTGCATCTTCTGCCACCAGGAGAGCACCGGCGGGCAGCTCCGCACCGCCGGCTTCGCCTACATCCGCAACGGATACCGTTATCCCATCAGCCAGGCGGTCCTCGACAAGGCCGAGGCCCTCCAGGGGCCCCTTCACAAAACCCTGCGGTTCGTGGTCGGCTACCTGCATCTGTTGGCCGCGGTGATTTTCTTCGGCGCGATTTTCTACATCCACCTTTTCGTGCGGCCCACCCGGCTCACCGGCGGCCTGCCCAGGGCCGAGCGCATCCTGGGGCTGAGCTGCATGGCAACGCTTACCGTCACCGGGGCTTATCTCACCTGGGCACGCATGGACCGATGGGCCCAGTTCTGGGACAACACCTTCGGTCGCATGCTCACCGTCAAGATTTCCCTCTTCGCTCTCATGGTCGCCATCGGCTTGGCCGCCGTGACCGTG
>JAQVTF010000016.1 GCA_028700185.1 Desulfobacteraceae bacterium
CATTTGACAACAGCAGCGTCGAAGTTCGATCAGGATTCCTTCACTTTAGCTCACTTGACACTTTTTTTAAGTGACTAAAATTACGAGTGACTAAAGTGACTAAAGTGGTGGTGTCGCTGCGCTCCGGGTTTTTATATAACTGCCAGAATTCATTAACTTTAGCTCACTTTAGTCACTTTAGCTCACTTGACACTTTTTTTAAGTGACTAAAATTACGAGTGACTAAAGTGACTAAAGTGGTGGTGTCGCTGCGCTCCGGGTTTTTATATAACTGCCAGAATTCATTAACTATAGCTCACTTTAGTCACTTTAGCTCACTTGTCACTTTTTTTTAGTGACTAAAGTGTCGGCAAAAAAAGTGACGGAACCCCGACTTTGACGGGGCCCTGGCGACGGGACCGGTGGAAGTTGAGTTTTCTCCGTTTTGGCGATAGAATTATACATGGTATTTTTCTGGTATTTTTTCAGTTTTCTGTTCGGCCTGTGCATCGGCAGCTTTCTCAACGTGGTGATCCACCGCCTGCCCATGGGCCAATCCCTCACGGATCCGCCCCGATCGGCCTGCCCCCACTGCGGTGAGCCGCTGGCGGCCCGGGACAACATCCCGCTGGTCAGCTTCCTGTGCCTCAGGGCCCGCTGCCGGCACTGCCACGCCCCCATCAGCTGGCGCTACCCCATCGTCGAGCTGCTCGGCGGAGTCATGGGGGTCGCCTGCCTGATCCGCTTCGGCCCCGGGGGCGAGGCCGTGGTGGCGTTTTGTCTGATGGCGGTACTGCTGGCGGTGTCCGTCATCGATATCGATCACCGCATCATCCCCGATCGGGTGATCCTGCCGGCAACGGTGGTGCTGTACCCGGCCGCCGTGGCGTTCACGCCCCTCACCTGGCGCCAGGGACTCGCCGGGACCGTCACCGGGGCCGGTATCCTCTATTCGGTCGCCCTGGTTTACCGCCTCCTCACCCACCGGGAGGGGATGGGGCTCGGAGATGTGAAACTCATGCTCCTCATCGGGGCCGTGGTCGGCTGGCAGGGGGCGGTCTTTACCCTCTTTGCCGGCGCCTTGTACGGCGCCTTGGGCGGCTTGGGGGCCATGGCACGCAGCGGCCGGGGCCTGAAAACCGCCATTCCCTTCGGCCCGTTTCTTTCCATGGGCGCGATGACCTATCTGCTGGCCGGCCCGGAAATGATCCTGTGCTACCAGCGGGGTATCATCCCGGGGATTGGCGGATAAGGCGGCAAGGCATCCGGAATTCAGGTTCAAAGCCGCTTCGCGGTGTTCAAGGTTCAAAGTTCAAGGTTCTAAGTGGCAACATTGTGGGGAGCGCGAAACCATGCGCATCGCCGTCATTTCAGACATCCATGGCAACCTCGACGCCCTGACGGCCGTTTTGACGGATATGAAAAATTGCGCCGTTCACCGCATCGTCTGCCTCGGGGACTGCATCGGCTACGGGGCGGAGCCCGAGGCCGTGGTGCAGCGCATCGCAACCCTCGGCTGCCCCACCGTGATGGGCAACCACGAGGCCGCCGCGCTGGATCCGAGGGTGCGGGGCTGGTTCAACACCGCGGCCCGCCGCTCCCTGGAAATGACGATCCCCCTCCTGAGCCCGCGCAGTCTCCACTTCATCGCGGCGTTGCCGGAAACTTTCGAACATTGGAACGCACGGTTCGTCCACGGTTTCCCGCCTGATTCCATCTGGCGTTACCTGTTCCAGGTCTCCGGGGAAGAACTGAACGATTGGTTCGCTGTGATGCCGGAGCGCGTCTGCTTCGTCGGCCACACCCACCGACTGGAACTGGTGGGCAGCGATGCGAACCGGATCTTTCGCACCGGCCTTGCCCCCGGCCCGGTTTGTCTCGATGCGGCCCTGCGCTACATCGTCAACGTGGGCAGCGTGGGCCAACCCCGGGACGGCACGCCCGAGGCCAAGTACGTGCTCTGGGAACCGGAGCGCCACCGTCTCGTCTGCCGCAGCGTCCCCTACGCCTACGGCAGCGCGGCGGACAAGATCCTGCGCGCCGGCATGCCCGAAACCCACGCCCTGCGCCTGCTGCCGGCCTCCTGGCAGGAGAATTGGTTGTAGCCGGCCCGAAATCCCCCGGTGAAACCGACCTTCAGGATCATTGCGCTCCGGCCCGATCCCGGATCAGCCCTTCCTGGGCAACCACCGCCACCAGGGAGCCGTCGCGGGTGAAGATGCGTCCGAAGCTCAGGCCCCGGGCACCGGCGGCCGATGGGCTTTCCATGGCATAGAGCAACCAGTCGTCCATGCGAAAATCACGGTAAAACCACATGGCGTGATCCAGGCTGGCGGCCTGGATGGTCGCCTGCCACAACCTTCGCTCATACGGCAAAAGGCTGGTGGCCACCAATCCGAAGTCGGAGGCGTAAGCCAACACGTAGCGGTGAATGGCGGCATTTTCAGGCAGGGTTCCCGAAGCCCGAAACCAGGCGCAACGCCTTGGGGGAAAACGCTTCAGCTCGAAGGCCGCCATCGGATGAACCGGTCGGATTTCGATGGGCCGACGGCACAGGATTCGTTTTCGAATTCCCGGGGGAAATCGATCGGCCACTTGATGGGCGATTTCCAGCTCCGACGCCAACCCCTCGGGCGGCGGCAGATCCGGCGGCATGGCGTCCTGGTGCTCAAACCCCGGTTCGGCGATTTGAAACGAGGCCGACATGGAAAACACGGCCCGGCCCTTCTGAATGGCCACCACCCGTCGGGTGGTGAAACTGGTGCCGTCTCGGATACAGTCCACCTGGTAGACGATGGGAAGACGGGCATCGCCGGGGCGCAGGAAATAGGCATGCAGGCTGTGGGCCCGGCGTTGCTCGGGCACGGTCTGGGACGCGGCCGACAGGGCCTGACCGAGCACCTGGCCGCCGAACACCGCCCCGTAGCCCAAATCCTGGCTCTGACCACGAAAAATGTTCTCCTCGATTTTCTCCAGCTTGAGCATCTGGAGCAGTTCCGCCAGCACATCGCCTCGGCCGCAATCGGTCATGTGAATCCTTTCTCCGTTCCCGGTTTCTCCATCCCTTTTTTTATTCATCCTGGCTCGGCATCCCACCCGGCAAGCGGTCAATCCCGGTTTCCCACGGCCGACCCCGCCTCCCCGGAAGCCATAGTTACCCGCAACCCGGCAGCGGGTCAATTTGCCATCCGCTGCAACGCCGGCGCCTTGCAACAAATCATCCGCTGCCGCATTGACTTGGATGGGATGTTTGCCTAAGTTGTCGCCTTGCCGCGGCACCGGGCCGCCCTGCCATCAACCTTCGACCGGTTTTGTCAATCCGACGCCATGACCTCCTCAACCAACCTGCGCATGATCTTCGCCCTGACCCTGGTGCACTTCACCGGGGATCTCTACAGCGCCTTCATCAGCCCGCTGTTTCCCGCCTTCGTGGACAAGCTGGGATTGTCCCTGGCCCAGGTGGGCATCATCGCCGGCACGGCCCGCTTCCTTGCCTTCATCGTGCAGCCCACGGTGGGCTACTTCGCTGATCGTTACCAGTCGCGCCTCTTTCCCCTGGGGGGGCTGGCCATGACGGTGGTCTTCATCCCCTTCTCGGGGATGGCGCCGACCTTTTGGGTGCTGCTGCTCACCGTGGCCTTGGGCTCGGTGGGCTCTTCGATGTATCATCCCTCGGTGACGGGCATGGTACCGGTCTACGCCGGCCGCAACGCCGGGCTGTGCATGTCGGTGTTCAACGCCGGCGGCACCCTGGCCTTCGCCCTGGGCCCGGTGTTCGTCACCGCCTACGTGGCCCGTTTCGGTCTACCGGCCCTTCCCTGGACCATGATGTTCGGGCTGGCGGTGTGGTTGTGGCTCTATCGCATCCTGCCGACGCCGCAAAGCGAGGGCCTCCAGAGCCTCGGTTTTTACCGGGCCCTGAAAGAGGCCCTGGGCCACGTCTGGCGCACCATCATTCTCATCTGGCTGGTGATGGTACTGCGGGCCATGGTGGGCCAATCCTTTATCACCTTTGCACCGGTGTTGATGGTTCAGGAGGGATATTCACTGGTGGCCGCCGGCGGCATTTTCGCCCTTTTCACCGCCGCCGGCACCGTCAGCGGATTGCTGGGCGGCCATTTGGCCGACCGCATCGGTTTCAAACCGGTCTTTTTGACGTTTCACGCGCTGATGACCCCGGCCCTGCTGCTGATGATGTACTGCCAGGGCAGCTGGATCTACCTGGGGGCTTTCATCGCCGGATTCATGGTGCTGTCCACCATGCCCCTGGGGGTGGCCATGGCCCAACAGATCGCGCCCCGGGGCCGCTCGATGGTCGCCAGCCTCATGATGGGTCTGGCCTACGGCCTGGGCGGCCTGTTCACGCCGCTGGTGGGGGCCTTTGCCGACAGCTTCGGCGTACGGCCGGTACTGCTGGCCATCTCCTTCCTGCCGCCGGTCACCGTGGCGCTGATTCTGTGGTTTCCCAAGGTGGGGCCGCGACGGGCATAGGCAACGAAACCTGGGCGATTCGGCGGCACCGGTCGGAGGTCTCCGACGTGTCCCACCCCTTTGCCCCCTCTCTCCCGCGATGGGAAAAGGAGGACGCCGATGGGCGAAATCAAGAGCACCCTGGATCTGGTGATGGCCCGGACCCGTCACCTCACCTTGAGCGAAGCGGAAAAACGGCAACAACAACGGGAAGAGGGCCGCAAACGGCTCGCCGGGCTGATCCAGCAGTACGAAGATGGCCTGCTGTCCCCCCAGCGGCTGGTGGACGCCGTAAACGCCCTGGAATCCCCTTACGGCATCGCCGGGCGCGACGAATTGGGCCTTGCGGTCACCCGGCGCATCGATCTGGACCAGGATCCCCAGCGCTGGCTCGCCGTGATCTCCACGGTGCCGGGCATCGATCTCACCGCCTGGCAAGAGGTGCTGGAAGAATACCGCCGGCAGCGGGACGACCTGAACCGACGCCACGGCGAAGCGGCCCTGGAGCGACTGGCCGCCGACGGCTTCACCGGGTCGGCGGTGGTGCCCAACCTGGTGGCCGATCCGGATTGGCGGGCGGCCCTGGAAGCACTTCAAGCCACCTCCCGCCGCCGCCTGGAAGCCGCCCTGCCAGGGGGGGCCAAGGTCTGATGAAAGGTTCTCAGATATAGGCAAACCAGGCCCGCTCGACGCTCTCGAAGTTGCGCCGCACCGCCTCTACGCCTTCCACGATGGGCCCGTGGCCCGGAAGCAGGTAACGCACCCCGTTCAATCCGGCCATGCGCCGGATGCTCGCCTTGAGGGCTTCGGCGTCACCGCCGGGAAGATCCGTGCGCCCCAGGCCGCCGGCAAAGATCAGATCGCCGCTGAACAGGGCACCGGTCTCCGGCCAGTGAAGACAAACCCCGCCGGGGGCGTGCCCCGGGGCATGATAGACGTGCAGCGCCACCCCTCTGACGTTCAACGGTCCCTCGGCGATGAAAAAATCAGGCTTCAGGACCGATGCCTCGACGCCGAGGGAGGCTTTGAGCAGAGGGGCCATTTCTTCCACCAGGCGCCACTCCTCGCCGTGGAGGGCAAAACGGGCCGGCAGTTCCCTGAAGAGGGTGACGGCCTCGACGTGGTCCGGGTGGGCGTGGGTGCCCAGCACCAGATCGATGTCTTCGAGCATGATTCCCAGCGCCTCCAGGCCGTGGCGCACATGATCGAAATAGGCCGTGTGGCCGGGGTCGATGAGGATACGCACCCCGGCGTCGATGAGATAGGTATTGCAGTTGTTGACCCGTGGCGAATCCCACAAGAACCCGTGAAGGCCATCGGTGATCTGCATGCGTCCGCCTTTCCTTCCCTATGGCTCGGAAACAAATCGGTCTCTGGCCGGCGTGTACCGTCTTTGCGCCGGCGCTGTCAAGACGGCCAAATCACTTGACAGTCCGCAGGCGGCATTCTATTTCTTCCCGATTGTATCTTGGCGTAACACGTTGTGAAGCGGAGGCGAGATGGACTACAAAAAGACGCTCAACCTGCCCCAAACCGATTTTCCCATGAAGGCCAACCTGGCTCAGCGCGAGCCGGAGCAGCTCACCGCCTGGCAGCAGGCGAACCTGTACCGCAAGATTCGCCGCCTCTCGGCCGGCCGGCCCCCGTTCATTCTTCACGACGGCCCGCCCTACGCCAACGGCCATATTCACATCGGCACGGCGATGAACAAAATTCTGAAGGATTTCATCGTGCGCAGCCGCCAGATGGCCGGTTTCGACGCCGTTTACGTACCGGGATGGGACTGCCACGGATTGCCCATCGAACACAACGTGGACAAGGAGCTGGGTCCCAAAAAACTCAGCATGAGCCAGGCCGATGTGCGGCGCCAATGCCGGGTCTACGCCGAACGTTTCATCGATGTGCAACGCGACGAGTTCAAACGCCTCGGGGTTACCGGGGAATGGGAAAACCCCTATCTGACCATGGCCTATCCGTACGAGGCAACCATCGCCCGCGAGTGTTTCAAATTCGCCGTGGATGGCAGCCTCTTTCGCAGCAAGAAGCCGATCCACTGGTGCTGCAGTTGTCAGACGGCCCTGGCCGAGGCGGAAATCGAGTACGCGGACGAATCCTCGCCGTCGATCTTCGTCAAGTTTCCCATGATCGACGATCTCGGCCAGTTGGCGCCGGCGCTGGCCGGACGACCGGTGTCCATGGTCATCTGGACCACCACCCCCTGGACGCTGCCGGCCAACCTCGCCGTGGCGCTGCACCCGGATTTCACCTACGCCGCCGTGGACACGGGCGCCGAGGTGCTCATCGTGGCCGAGGATCTGGTGGACGGGTGCATGGAAAAATTCCAGGTGGCCGATTACCGGATCATCGCCCGGCTGGCCGCCGCCGATCTCGAGCACAAGCATTGCCGGCATCCGCTCTACCAGCGCCCCTCGCTGATCATCCTCGGCACCCACGTCACCCTGGAGGCCGGCACCGGTTGCGTGCACACCGCCCCCGGTCATGGCCGGGAAGACTACGAGGTGGGGTTGACCTACGGCCTGGACAGTTTTTCACCGGTGGACGACCAGGGTCGATTCACCGACGAGGTTCCCGATCTGGCCGGCCAGATGGTTTTCGATGCCAACGCCGGGATCATCGCCCGACTCCGGGAGAACGGGGCCCTGCTGGCCAGCGAGAAAATCCGCCACAGCTATCCCCACTGCTGGCGCTGCAAAAAACCGGTAATCTTCCGGGCCACCCCCCAGTGGTTCATCTCCATGGACCGCACCGGGCTGCGGCAAAAATCCCTGACAGCCATCGACACGGTGACCTGGATTCCCGCCTGGGGAAGGGAGCGGATCTACGGCATGATCGAAAACCGACCCGATTGGTGCGTGTCGCGCCAGCGGGCCTGGGGCGTGCCCATCGCCGTGTTCTACTGCGCCCACTGCGAACGGGTCCTCACCGACGCGGCGGCGATGGAGACGGTCTACCGGCAATTCGAGGCCCAGGGCGCCGACGTGTGGTTCGAGAAATCCACCGCTGAGCTGCTGCCGCCGGGCACGGTTTGTCCGGAGTGCGGCGGCACCGAATTCATCAAGGAAACCGACATCCTGGATGTCTGGTTCGACTCGGGCGTCAGCCATGCCGCCGTGCTGGAGGCCAGGGACGATCTCGTCTGGCCCGCCGATCTCTACCTGGAAGGCAGCGATCAGCACCGGGGGTGGTTTCACTCCTCCCTGCTCACCGCGGTGGGCACCCGGGGCCAGGCCCCTTACAAGGCCGTGCTGACCCACGGATTCGTGGTGGACGCCGAAGGCAAGAAAATGAGCAAGTCCCTGGGCAACGTGGTGGCTCCGGCGGAGGTGATCCGCCGTTTCGGCGCCGAGGTACTGCGTCTCTGGGTATCGGCGGCCGATTACCGCGAGGACGTGCGCATTTCCGAGAACATCCTGAAGCAGCTCAGCGATGCCTACCGGCGCATCCGCAACACCTGCCGTTTCATGCTGGGCAATCTCTACGATTTCGACCCGGCCAAGGACGCGGTGGACCGCGAGCGGATGCCGGAAATCGACCGCTTCGCCCTGCACCGGCTTCAGGAACTGGTGGCCAAGTGTCGCCGGGCTTATGAGCGCTACGAATTTCACACCATCCACCACGCCTTGCACAACTACTGCGTGGTGGATTTGTCGTCCTTCTACCTCGACGTACTCAAGGATCGGCTCTACACCACGGCGCCGGCGGATCCGGCCCGGCGCAGCGCCCAGACCACCATGGCGCTGATTCTCGACGCCCTCACCCGGCTCATGGCGCCGGTACTCTGTTTCACCGCCGAGGAAATCTGGCGCTACATGCCTGGTGCGGACCGGCCGGAATCGGTGCACATGGCCACCCTCCCCGAGCCGGATCCGGCGTGGGAAGACCGTTCCCTGGCCGAGCGCTGGAATTTTTTCCTCGAAGTGCGCGGTGAAGTGACCCGGGCCCTGGAAATCGCCCGGGCCGAAAAACGGATCGGCCACGGCCTGGACGCCGGCGTGACGATTTACGCCGCCAATGAAACCCACCGGCGACTGGCGCCTTTCGCCGATCAGATGAGCACCCTGCTCATCGTCTCGGCGGCGACCCTGGTGGAGGCGGCCACTCCCCAAGACGCCTTCAAGGCCGAGGCCATCGCCGAGCTGGGCGTACGGGTGGAAACTGCCCCGGGCCAAAAATGCGCCCGCTGCTGGGTTCGCGATCCGGCCGTGGGCAGCGATCCCGTCCATCCGGACATCTGCCCCCGCTGTTTGGCCGCCCTGGCGGCCATCGGCGCCGGGGAAAACGATCATTGACCTCGATGGTGCCAAGCCGCCGCTACCTTTATCTGGCGTTGGCGGTGGGGACCATCGTCGCGCTGGACCAGACCGCCAAGGCCCTGGTCCTGGCCCGGATTCCCTTGTACCAGGCGATTCCGGTGATCGAAGGGCTCTTCAACCTCACCCATGTGCTCAATCCCGGGGGGGCATTCGGATTTTTGGCCGGCCAGGGGCCGGTGGTGCGTCATTTGCTCTTTGGGGTGGCGACCTTCCTGGCCGTGGGCCTGATTCTTTACTACTTTCACCGCACACCCCGGGAGTACCGGGCGCTGTCGGCGGCCTTCGCCCTGATTCTCGGCGGCGCCATCGGCAATCTCATCGACCGCCTGCGCTTCGGTCAGGTGATCGATTTCCTGGACTTTTACCTTGGCCCCTATCACTGGCCGGCCTTCAATATCGCCGACAGCGCCATCACCGTGGGGATCGGCATCTTCATCGGACACCTGATCTTCAACCGCCTGCCCGACTGATGCCCGTCGCTGCCGCCGGAACGAGACCATGACCACCCTCTCCCACCAGGAACTGGATCGGCATCTGGCCACAACCCAACCGGCGGCCCCCCTGTACCTGGTTTTCGGGGAAGAAATGCTCTGTCAGGCGGCGGTTCAGGCCATCACAGCGAAAATTCTGGGGCCATCGGCGCCGCAACACCGCCTGGACCGCATCGAAGGGAGTGCCCCCGACGCCTTGGCCGAAGCCCTGGCCCGGATCAATACCTACAGCCTGCTCGGCGATGCCAAGGTGGTGCTGCTGGCCGATACCACCATTTTTGAATCCGGTATAGACATCCGAACCTACCTGGAAAAGGCCCGCCTCGCCCATGAAAACGACGATCCGGACAAGGCAAGCCGGGCGCTGATGGCCGTGCTGGCCGCCCAGCAGCTCCCCCCAACGGAAGTGGATGCCGAGGCCCGCCGCCAACTCCTCGCCGCCGCCGAAATGGATATCGATGACGACGGCTGGCTCGAAGCGCTGGTAACCGGTTGTCTCAGTCGGAATCTCACGTGCGCCGCCGCCGCGGATCCGGCCGAGACCCTGGCCCGGGCGACGACCAAGGGATTTCCGGCCGGCCACCACCTCATCCTCACCGCCGCCTCGGTGGACCGCCGGCGCAAAGTGTACAAGGCCATCGAAGCCGCCGGGGTGGTGGTGGACGCCAGCGTGCCCACCGGTGGACGTCGCGTCGATCTGGAAGCCCAGCAGCGCCTGCTCCAGGACCAGGTCCAGCGCATCCTCGGCCCCCGCGCCAAAAACCTGGTACCGGCCGCCTATCAGGCGCTGGTGGAAAAGACCGGCTTCGATCTGCGCACCTTCTGCACCAGCCTGGAAAAACTGGCCGACTACGTCGGATCGCGCGGGCAGATCACCGCCGAAGACGTCCACCAGCTCCTGCGTCGCAGCAAGAAGGATCCCATCTATGCCTTCACCGGGGCCGTGGGAGAACGCCGCCTCGAACAGGCCCTGTTCTACCTCGATTCACTGCTGGAGGCCGGCACCCATCCCCTCCAGGTGTTGGCGGCCCTGACCAATCACCTCCGTCGTTTGTTGATAGCCCGGGGCTTCCTCGATTCCCCCGAGGGGCGCTGCTGGCGTCGCCGCATGCCCTACCCCGAGTTTCAGCGTCAGGTGATGCCGGCCCTGCTGGCCCACGACACGCGTCTGACGGAAACCGTACGGAGCTGGAGAGCCGAACCCCAGGCCGTCAAGGGCAAGCGCCCGTCCAGAAGCGAAACGGACCTGACCCTGGTCAAGAATCCCAAAAGCGTCTATCCTGTCTACCAGCTTTTTCTCCAGGCGGAAGGCTACCCCGCCGCCCATCTGGAGGCGGTGCTGCACCGACTCGCCCAAGCGGATCGGGCGCTGAAGTCCAGCGGCACGTCGGCGCGCTGGGTAATCGAAGCCCTGCTCTGGTTCATCTGCCAGGGCGATGACGCCCGTTACCGGGCCCTTGGGAGGTGAATATGCCGCGCACCAAAATCGTCTGCACCATCGGCCCGTCCAGCCGCTCGGCCGACGTGATTCGCGGATTGATCCGCAACGGGATGAACGTGGCGCGCCTCAACTTTTCCCACGGCAGCCACGAGGAACACCGCCAAGTCATCGACCGGATCCGGGACATCGCCAAGGCGGAAAACCGTCCCGTGGGGATTCTCCAGGACCTGTGCGGCCCGAAGATTCGCGTGGGGCGACTGCCGGAGGAGGGGGTGCCCCTGGTACCGGGACAACCCTTCGTGCTGACCACCGAACCGGTGACGGGCGACGCCCATCGCGTCAGCGTCTCCTATCCCCGGCTGGCCCTGGACGCCAAGGCCGGAGACCGCCTCCTGCTCGCCGACGGGATGATGGAACTGGTGGTGGAAGAAACCTCCCCCACCGAGCTGCGTTGCCGGGTTGTCACCGGCGGCACCCTCACCAGCCACAAAGGCATCAACCTGCCCACGGGCAGCATCCAGGCACCGCCCCTCACCGCCAAGGACGAAGTGGACCTGGCCTTCGGGTTGGCCCATAAGGTGGATTTCATTGCCCTGAGCTTCGTGCGCCGGGCCGAAGACATCCTGGACGTGCGTCGGCGCATCCACCAGGCCGGTTGGACCACCCCCATTGTGGCCAAAATCGAAAAGCACGAGGCCTTGCCCCACATCGAGGAGATCATCGAGGTCTCCGATGCCGTCATGGTGGCCCGGGGCGACCTGGGGGTCGAGATTGCCCTGGAAACCGTGCCGGGAGTCCAAAAAACCATCGTCCGCCAGGCCAACATCGCCGGCAAACCGGTGATCATCGCCACCCAGATGCTCCGTTCGATGGTGGACGCCCCCCGTCCCACCCGGGCCGAGGCGGCGGACGTGGCCAACGCGGTCCTCGACGGCGCCGACGCGGTGATGCTCAGTGAGGAAACGGCCAGCGGCGCCTACCCCGTCGAAGCCGTGCACTACATGGCGTGCATCGCGGAAAGCGCCGAAGCCCAATATCCCCATCGCAAGTACATGGACATCGTTCCCCGGCGCGGGGTCTCCCAGACCGTTGCCTACGCGGCCTGCATCACCGCCGAGCAACTGAATGCCAGCGCCATCGTGGCCACCACCCGCAGTGGCACCACGGCCATGCACATCGCCAGCTTTCGGCCCCGGCCCCGGATCATCGCCCTGTCGCCGGACGCCGAGACCGTCCAGCGGCTCACCCTGGTATGGGGTTGCGCGCCGTGCCACCTCGATTTGGCCGAGGACACCGATGAGATGATCGAAGGCGCCGCCGCATCCGCCCTGAACACCGGCCAGGTGGCCCCCGGCGACATGACGGTGATCACCGGCGGCCGGCCGATCTACGAAGCCGGCACCACCAACATGTTGTGGGTCAAACGGCTGTAGGGAAACTGGATGCTTGAAACTCGAAACTTGAAACTCGAAACTCGAAACTCGAAACTTGAAACTCGAAACTTGGTCATCGGACCTCTTGTGTCCTTTTCGTCCCTGCGGTCCCTGAACCTTGAACCTTAAACGGCGCCCCGGGCGCCTTGAACCTTGAACTTCGATGAGCTTCTTTCGCGAACAGAAAATCAAACTGGCCCAACGGCTGCTCGCCGGTCAGTACCAACGTCGCCAGATTCCCCCGCCTTCTCCCGAGGTGCTGCGCCGTCAGGCCGAGGAAGTGGTGGACGAGGCCGGCCGCATCGCCCGTCAACGGGGTCAGAATGTCCTGGCCATCGTCAAGGAGCTGATCCAGGACCTGCGCCGGTGATGTCGTTTCTCGGGGTCCGTCCCGGGTGTCGCAAATTTCGGCATTGGTTTTAAGTATAGCTAATTCAGAGGGTTGAAGTGACCGGCCGGCGGATTTCGAGCCAATTTTTACATTGCGCATCAAACCGGCCTGTGTTATCAGACCAACCTTATCCTGAACCGGTTGGTTCAGGACCTACCCCGACTTGTTTCCATCTCACATTTTGAAAAAGGAGGAATCGATGCGAAAAGGACGACTGTTGATTGCGGTGCTGCTCTGCGCCGGCCTGGTGATCTCACCTTCGGTTTGGGCCGCCAGCGATACTATCAACATCGGGTTTCCCATTCCGTTGACCGGCGACAACCCGGACCTCGGCGCATCGAGCAAGAATGCCGCCGAGATGTACCTGAAGAAATTTCCCACCGTGGAGGTGGGGGCCAAGACCTACAAGCTCAACTTCATCTACGAAGACAACGAATTCAAGGCCGAATCGGCGGTAAAAGCCGTCACCAAGCTTATCACGGAAGAAGAAGTCCTGGCCATCGTCGGCCCCCAGGCGTCCGCCCAGGCGGTGCCTGCCGGAGAAGTGGCCAACAACTATGCCACGCCGATGATCAGCCCCTGGTCCACCAATCCCAACGCCACCCTGAACCGACCCTACGTCTTCCGCGGCTGCTTCCTCGACCCCTTCCAGGGCCCGGTGGCCGCCAACTTCGTCACCGATGAGCTGGGCGCCAAGAAAGCGGCCGTGCTCTACGACATCGCCTCGGACTATCCCAAGGGGCTGGCCGAATTCTTCAAACAGGCTTTTGAAAAGATCCACGGGCCCGGCTCGGTGGTGGCCTTCGAGTCCTTCACCACCGGCGACAAGGATTTCTCCGCTCAGATGGCCAACATCGTGGCCTCCGGCGCCGATGTTCTCTTCACGCCCCAGTACTACTCGGAAGTGCCCCTCATCGTGCGCGCCGCCCAGGAAAACGGGTTCACCAAGCCCATCATGGGCTCGGACTCCTGGGGCAGCGGAGACCTGATGGGACTCTGCGGCGATGACTGCAAGGGATTCTATTTCTCCACCCACTACGCCGCCGCCGGCGCCCAGGGGGCCACCAAGGAATTCATCGACGAGTACAACGCCGCCTACGGCAAGACCCCCGACGACGTCGCCGCCCTCACCTGGGATTCCCTGGGCATCATGATCCAGGCCATCCGGAACACGGGCGGCTTGAGCGGCGACATCAAGGCCGACCGGACCAAGGTCAAGGATGCCCTGGGAGCCATCAAGGACTATCCGGGCATCACCGGCAAGATGACCTTCACCCCCGAAGGCGATCCGATCAAGTGCGCCGTGGTGGTCAAGATCAACGAAGAAGGCCAGTTCGCCTTTCACAAATCGGTGTGTCCGTAATCAGGTCCCGGGCGTGAGCCCGCAACCTGCCAGTGGTTTGCAGACATGAACCGAGGGGCTCGGCGAGCACGCTCCCGAGCCCCTTTTGACGTCCCCGGGAGGGCCCCGCATGAGTTTGAACTTTTTCATGCAAAACTTGATCAACGCCTTGCAATGGGGCAGCTTCTACGCACTGATCGCCCTGGGTTACTCGATGGTCTACAGCATCCTGATGCTGTTCAACTTCGCCCATGGCGACATCTTCATGGTGGGGGCCTACATCGGCCTGGGGGTCGCGCTGCTGCTGCTGAAAATCGTTGGAACCGGTACGGCGGCCCTGGTCCCGGGATGGCTGGTGTTGGTAGCCACCATCCTGATTTCCATGTTTCTCACCGCTTTCGTGGGCATCATCGTCGAACGGGTCGCCTATCGACCGCTACGGGACGCGCCGCGCGCCTCGGCCGCCATCACCGGCCTGATGGTGGGCATCATCCTGGAAACTTCCAACATCCTGTTTCTCGGGGGTCAGCGCCTCGCCTTTCCCCAACTGATCCAATCCCAGACGTACAACATCGGCGGCATCTTCATCACCAACAAGAAGATCATGATCGTCATCGTCTCCATCGCTCTGATGACCGCCCTGCACCAGTTCGTCACCCGCACGCGCTGGGGCATGGCGATGCGCGCCATGGCCTACGACTTCGTGGTGGTCCCCCTGGTGGGCGTCCCCCTGAACACCATCGCCGTGATGACCTTCGCCATCGGTTCGGCCCTGGCAGCGGCCGCCGGGATTCTCTTCGGCCTCGCCTATCCGGTGCTCGACCCCTACATGGGGGTCAGCTTCGGCTGGAAAGCTTTCGTGGCGGCGATTCTTGGCGGGCGCGGATCCATCATGGGGGCCTGCATCGCCGGCTTCATGCTCGGCTTCATCGAGATCATGACCGTGCCGGGGATCCAGATCCTCAACCGACTCTTTTCGCTGAACATCGGCTCCAACCTGCGCGACCTCATCGCCTATTCCATCGTCCTGGTGATCCTGGTGTTTCGGCCGCACGGGCTCTTTGGAGAGCCGTACAGCGCCAAGCTGAGACTTTAAATTCATTTCAATGGCGGACGCGAAGATGAAACCAACGGGTATCGATTTCTCACAAGGACGCCTCGCATGAGCCGGACCGATCCTGCTGTCACCGTTTCCCGCGGTCTGCCGGTCTTCATGGGCCGTATGCTGGCCGGCGTACCACTGCTTGGATGGCTGCTGGGGTTTTTGGTCGCCGTGTTGATCGAACAAGCGGTGGGTGAACCCTTGGCCCAGCTTGTCAGTCTCCCCAAGATGCCGGTACTCTTCGGGATTTTAACCGTTTCCAAGGTCATCGCCGCAATCATCAACACCGTGTTCAAGGATGCGGCCTTCGATCCTGCCATTCTGATTCACGTTCCGGCGGCCATCGCCTATCTGACGGTGGTCTACCTGGCGCCCATCGTGGTGGTGGCCCGAATCAGCGCCAACATCGCCAACCGGGCGGCGGGGGCCATGAACCGTTGGAACCTGTTGCTGCCGGCCATCGTGCACCTGGGACTGATGTATGTCGTCTTGCACATCTGGGCCGGCATGAGCGACTACCGACTCATCACGTTGAAGATCACCCTCATCGCGGTGCTGCTCACCTTGAGCCTGAACATCATCAACGGGTACATGGGGGAGTTTTCCTGCTCCCACCCCGGCTTCATGGCCGTGGGGGCCTACATGTCCTCGCTGTTTACCGTGGGGCTCTTCGTGGATGACAGGGTGCTGGGAAACGCCCTGATGGCTTGTTCCCTGGATTTTCTCAGCTTCCCGCTGGCCTTGATCTTCGGCGGCATCTGCGCTTCGGCGGCGGCACTGCTGGTGGCCATCCCGTCGTTCAAAACCCGTGGCGACTACCTGGCCATCATCAGCCTGGCGTTTCTGTTCATCATCAAGAGCCTATTTGAGAACCTCCAGGCACTCGGCGGCTCCCGGGGAATCGCCGGACAGCCCGACTGGGCCACCCTGCCGGTGATCTTTATCGTGGTGGGGCTGGGCATCTGGTCGATCAACAACTTCGTCACCTCCACTTTCGGCAAAGCGCTCAACGCGGTGCGCGACGACGAGCTGGCCGCCGAAGCGATGACGGTCAACACCCGCAAGGCCAAGATGACCGCTTTTCTGGTGGGCGCCTTCTGGGCCGGCGTCGCCGGCGGTCTCCTGGCCCACGTGCTGCGCTACATCAATCCGGCCATGTTCGGCATCCAGAAACTCGCCGAAGTGTTGGCGATGGTCTATTTCGGCGGTCTCAACTCGGTCTACGGCTCCATCGTGGGGGCCGTGTCCATCGGCCTGCTCGGCGAAGCCCTGCGGCCGCTGGAAATTCTCAAGTGGATCATCATCCCGCTGTTGCTGATCCTCGTGATGATCTACCGGCCCACCGGGCTGGTGGCCTTCCGCGACTTTGATTTGCGCGAGGCGATGGGACCGAAAACCGAACCGGGGCAAAGGAAGTAAAATGGCGCTGCTGCGCGTAGAGCACATGACCCACTACTTCGGGGGGCTGCGGGCCGTTTCCGACTACAATCTGGAAATGGAACCCGGGCAGATTCTGGGACTCATCGGTCCCAACGGAGCCGGCAAGACCACGGTCTTCAACCTGCTCACCGGGATCTATAAACCCAGCGAGGGGCGAATCCTTCTGGACGGCGAGGAGATCACCGGGTTGGCGCCTCACCGCATCGCCGCCCGGGGCCTGGGCCGGACTTTCCAGAATCTTTGCCTCTGGCGACACATGACGGTTCTCGATCACGTGCGCATGGCCCACTACGCCAAGATCAGCTACGGGCTGATGGGGGCTTTTTTCGGCACGGCCAAGCGGTACCGTCAGGAGGCCGAAATCGAACGCCGTTCCAGGGATCTCCTCGAACAGTTGGGCATCGGCCACCTGGCCGATCAGGGGGTCCTGAACCTCCCCTACGGAGCCCAGCGGCGGGTGGAGATGGCCCGGGCCCTGGCCGTGGAGCCCAAGGTGCTGTTTCTCGACGAGCCCACGGTGGGGATGACCCCGGAGGAACTGGAGCAGATGATGGACATCATCCGCCAACTTCACCAACGGTTGGGGTTGGCGATCTTTCTCATCGAACACCGGCTCAAGATGGTGATGGAACTGTGCCACCGGATCCAGACCCTGGTGTTCGGAGAGGTGATCGCCGAGGGATCCCCGGTGGAAATTCAGGGCAATCCCCAGGTCATTGAAGCCTACCTGGGCAAGGAGACGGTGGAATAATGCTGCTGGAAGTGGAAAACCTCAGGGTCTCCTACGGGCAGATCAAGGCCCTGCAAGGGATCAGCTTTACCGTCGACGAGGGCGAGATCATCACCATCATCGGGGCCAACGGGGCGGGTAAGAGCACGGCCCTGCGTGCCATTTCACGCATGGTACCGGTGGAGGAAGGCAGTCGGATGACCTACCGTGACCAGGACCTGCTCAGTTTTGCGCCGGACAAGGTCGTCAGCCGTCTGGGCATCTCTCACGTGCCCGAGGGACGCCGGCTGTTCGGCAATCTCACCGTGATGGAAAATCTGATCCTGGCCTGCTTTGCCCGCAAGGACCGTGACCGCATCCCCGCGGATCTCAAGCGTGTCTTCAACCTCTTTCCCCGCTTGCAGGAGCGCCAGGAGCAGAAGGCCGGCACGCTCTCCGGCGGTGAGCAGCAAATGCTGGCCATCGGCCGAGCCTTCATGAGCGGACGGCAAATGATGCTGCTTGACGAGCCGTCCATGGGGTTGGCGCCCCTGCTGATGCTCAACGTCTTCGAAGCGCTGAAGGAAATCAACCAACAGGAAGGCACCTCGATTCTGCTGGTGGAACAAAACGCCCGCCTGGCCCTCAAGTTTGCCCAGCGGGGATACGTGCTGGAAACCGGGAACCTGGTGTTGTCCGGCTCCAGCGCCGAGCTGATGAACAACCCCGAGATCAAGAAGGCGTATCTCGGGGCATAGTTTAGGAGCCGAAAACAGGACCGATAAGACGCAAAAAAATAGGGCCAATAAGACGCATCAGACCTATTTTCATCAGTCCTATAATCCGCTTTATACGTCCTATGGGCCCTATAAGTCTTATCGCTCTTATTGGTCTTATCGGCCTTACCCCCAAAATTCTAAGCGTTTCAGAGGAATCCCATGACCCGCGTCGCCGTTGTCGGGGCCACCGGCTATGCCGGGGCCGAGCTTGTCCGCATCCTGGCCGGCCACCCGGCCGTAACCCTTACGAGGGTCACCTCGCGTCAATACGCCGGCGTGCCATTCGCCGATGTTTTTCCCGCATTGAGCGGACGGGTGGAACTGATCTGCCGGGCCTTCGATCCCCGGGACGTCATTGAGAACGCCGATATCATCTTCACCGCCCTGCCCCACAAGGTGCCCATGGCCATCGTGCCCGACCTGGTGGCCGCCGGTCGCCGGGTGATCGACCTGTCCGCCGATTTTCGCTTCCGCAACGTGGATCTCTACGAGTCCGTCTATCAGCCCCACCAGTCGCGGGATCTGTGCGGCCAGACCGTCTACGGCCTGTGTGAAGTCTATGCCGAAAGCATCACCGGCGCCCAACTGGTGGGCAACCCGGGCTGTTATCCCACCAGCGTCCTACTGCCGCTGATTCCGTTGTTGCGCCAGGGGTTGGTGGCGCCGGAAGGCTTGGTGGCCGATAGCAAGAGCGGCGTGAGCGGCGCCGGCCGCGGTGCCTCGCTCACCACCCACATCTGCGAGGTGGCCGAGTCGTTCAAGCCTTACAAGGTGGCCGCCCATCGGCACAACCCGGAGATGGAGGCCATTCTCGAGGAACAGGCCGGGCGACCGGTCTCCCTGACCTTTGTGCCCCACCTGGTCCCCATGAGCCGCGGCATGCAGACCACCATTTACGCCCGACCGGTGGACGGCGTGGACGAAGCGGCGATTCGCGATTGCCTCTCCCGGTTTTACGCGGGGCGCCCCTTCGTGCGCCTGCGCCCGACGGGCAAAGCCCCGGACACCCGCCACGTGCGCGGCACCAACTACTGCGACATCGGCATGGTCCTCGATGACCGGCGCCACTGCCTGGTGCTGATGTCCGCCATCGACAACCTCGTCAAGGGGGCTGCCGGCCAGGCGGTGCAGAACATGAACCTGATGCTCGGCTTTGCCGAAACCACCGGCCTGGACCAGGTGCCGTATCCGGTGTAAATAAAAGTTGAGACTGGATCCTTGAAACCTGGTCCTTCTTGTTATTGGGGCCCTTTTTAGCCGGAAATGCGCAAGCCGCCTCCCTGGAGAGCCGCCATGAAAATCCCTCAACTGTCGCTGTTCGTTCCCAACACCCCCGGCACCATGGCCGACATCGCCGCCATCCTGGGGGACATCGGCGTCAACATCCGCGCCATGAGCCTGGCGGACACCAAGGATTTCGGGGTGCTGCGCATGGTGGTGGACAACACCGACAAGGCCCGCCAAGTGCTGAAGGACTACGGCTATCCGGTACGCACCAACGAAGTGATCGCCGTTGAAATCGACGACCAGCCCGGTTCCCTGGGGCGATTGCTGCGGATCCTGGCCGACGGCGGCCGCAACGTGGAGTACATGTACGCCTTCGTGCAAAAAAACGCCCATCGGGCCGTGTTGATGCTCCGAATCGAGGATCTGGACGGTGCCATCGCCTGCCTCGGCGCAGCGGGGCTGAAAGTGCTTTCCGCCCAAGAACTCTACGCGCTTTAGCCCTATCCCGTCGGATTCTCTTGTCAGTGCATCAGGTTCGGCAAGAAGAGCGCCAACTGGGGAAAGGGAATCAGTAACAGGGTGCAAAAAATCAACGCCACCAGCAGCGGCACCACGCCCCTGAAAATATCCTCCAGCGCCACGTCGGTGGACACCCCGCTCACCACGTAGACGTTGACGCCCACCGGCGGGGTAATCACTCCGATCTGCGTCACCATCACCACCACCACGCCGAACCACACCGGGCTAAACCCCAGGTCGATCACCACCGGATAGAAAATCGGCACCGTGAGCATGATCAGGGCCAGGGCATCGATGAAGCAGCCGCCCACCAGATAGACCAAGATGATCAGCGCCATGACGGCCGGCGCCGGCCAGTTGAACCCGGCGACCCAGTTGGCGATGTCAAAGGGAATCCGGGTAACGGCGAGAAAATGCCCGAAAACGGTGGCACCGGCCACGATGACCAAAATCATGCAGGAGATTCGGGTACTTTCCTGGAGCGCTTGCCAAAGGTCTTTCAGGGTGATGGTACGACGCACCCCGGCGATGACAAGGGTGCCGAAGGCGCCGACGGCCCCGGCCTCGGTGGGGGTGAAAAAACCGAGAAACAAGCCCCCCATCACCAGGATGAACAGCAGTAATGTTTCGATGAGTCCGGATAGGGAGGCAATGCGCTGCTTCCAGGTCGACCGCGGCCCCCGGGGGGCCACCGACGGGTCCAGTATGGCCCAGATGGTGACGGCCAGGCCAAAACTCACCGCCAGCAGAATGCCCGGCAGGATGCCGGCGATGAAAAGCCGGCCGATGGACTGCTCCGTCATGATCCCGTAGACGATGAAGATGACGCTGGGGGGAATGAGGATGCCGAGGCTGCCACCGGCGGCCACCACCCCTCCGGCGAGGGTGTCATGGTAGTGGTAGCGCCGCATTTCCGGCAGCGTCACCGCCGCCATGGTGGCCGCGGTGGCGTTGGTGGAACCGCAGATGGCCGAAAACCCGGCGCAGGCGCCGATGGTGGCGATGGCCATCCCCCCGGGCCAGTGGCCGATGAAGCGGTGGGCCACATCGAAAAGCCGTCGGCTGATACCGGAGTGGTAGGCGATCTGCCCCATAAGAATGAACAGGGGAATCACCGTCAGGTTGTATGATCCGAAGACCTCGTAGATGTCCTTGACCACCACGTTGAGGGCAGCGCTGACGGAGACGACGTACCCGAAACCGATGAAACCGAGCAGCATCATCACGAAGCCGACGGGCATGCGCGAAAAGATCAGGATCACCAGGGCCGCCAGGCCGACGATGCCGGTTGTTGTTGGACTCATGCCGTTTCTTTGATCCTCAGGCCGCGCGTCAAAACCTCGGCGACCGGTTAACGTTGCAGGAAGTTACGAGTGCGTTAAAGTGACTAAAGTGACTAAAGTGAACTAAAGTGACTAAAGTGAACTAAAGTGACTAAAGTGAAGGAATTCTAACAGTTATAAATATAACCGGAGCGAAGCGACTCCACAATTTTAGTCACTTTAGTCACTCGTAACTTTAGTCACTGAAATTAGTCACTCGTAACTTTAGTCACTGAAATTAGTCACTCCCAACTCTACTCCCTTCTCAATTCCTCAAATTATCCACGACCCTCGCCGCCAGCACCAGACACAGGACGGCGCAGCCGGCGCCGATTCCGTAAACCACCGGGAAAACGGGCAACTGGAGGGTCATGGAGACTTCTCCGCTGGCCTTGAGCTCGGCGGCGTAAATGACGCACTGCCAAGTGACCATGGCGAAGAGGACGATGCACACCGCGTCGTTGACGGCATCCACGATGCGCTGGGTGCGTGGTGACAGCCGCATCACCAGAAAATCCACCGCGATGTGCCCCTTGTCCACCGAGGTCTGGGCCAGGGCGAAGGAAACGAAGAGGGCCGCCAGGAAGCCCATCAGCTCGTAGGTGCCGGTGATGGGCCACCGCATGAGGCGCAAAACGATGTCGGCACAGGTCAACAGCATCATGGCCATCACCGCCGCGGCCGACAGGGCGTTCAGGGACCGGGTGAGCCAGGCGAGTCTGTTAGTCAAGGTTGGCATGGCGCCACTTCCTCCCGGTGGTCTCTACCGCGGGTTGTCGGCGATGGCCGTCTTGAGGGTATCGACGATTTTCTTTCCATCCAATCCCTTGTCGTTGGCTTCCTGGACGTAGGCATCGATGATCGGGGTCACCGCTGTCTGCCAGCGGGCCTGTTCAGCTTCCGTCAAGGGGACGATGCCGTTGCCCAGGCTGAGGGTGAACCGTCGGCCCGCTTCGTCCACTTCGTCCCATTTTTGGCCATGCACGTCGATATACGCCGCGTTGACGGCTTCAAAGATCGCTTTTTGGTCATCGCTCAGGGCATCCCACTTTTGGCGGTTCATCACCACGAACATGGTGGTGGTGTACCCCACCGCCTGGCATTCGGTGGTGCTCTTGATCACTTCGGCCTGGCGCCAGCCCTTGAGTACCTCGATGGGCCCGAAGGTCCCCTCCACCACCCCTTTTTGAAGATTTTCATAGGTTTCATTCTGAGGTTTGGCCACCGGCACCGCCCCGAGGGCCTCGACGATCTTGGCGCTCAGTCCGGTGGAGCGGATTTTCATCCCTTTGAGATCCTCCAGCGTCTGGACCGGCCTGCGGGTATGCAGCAGCCCGGGGCCGTGGGCGTGCAGGTACATCACCTGGACATCCGAGAGTTCGGCCGGCTTGAGGGCTTGGTAGAAATCATTGGCGGCCCGGGTGGCCTGCAAGCCGTTGGCATAGCCCATGGGCAGGTCCACCGCCTCCATGGTGGGAAAACGGCCCCGGGTGTAGGCGAAGCAGGACATGGCGATATCCGAGATGCCTTTGATCACCCCGTCGTAGGCCTGGGGAGGGGAAGTGAGGGTGCCGCCGGGAAACACGGTAATCTTCACCTGGCCGTCGGTGCGCTTTTCGATTTCCTGGGCCCAGTCCATGGCGGCTTGGCACTGACCATGGGTCGCCGGGAAAAAGATGCTGTAGGTCAACTCCACCGGAGCCGCTGCAACAGAGGCCGGCTGCAGGGCCAGGATGAACGCGCACAGCAATACGGTGGCAAACGACAACAAACGGATGGCTCTCATGGCGCTGCTCCTTTTCTTGCCAGTTGGTTGGACTGCACATCGACACCCTTCTCAGTTCAAAGGGGAATCGACAGAGGGCACTGCATCGGGATGGAACAATTTTGAAAAAAACGAGAGTAAAACGGTCGGAGGCGCTTGCTGGGCCGGCTTCATCGCGGCCAGCAAGCCATCAATAGAGGTAGGCGTACAAATGAGCGATTTTCTGGATGGAAACAGTCATGCTTGATCCTGATCCGTTGTTCACAGCTTCGGGAATTCAAACTACACGTCGGACAGACGACTGTCAAGGCTTTTCCGAAGGCCCCGTCCCGGTAGGGAAAACCGGTATGACCCCGCCACGGTCCGCTTGACATCGGACCGCCATTTGACTAAAAGCAGCGATGCCCTGCGGTTCCCGCCTACTGTTAGAAGACGATTGACAATTCCGAATACGCGAGACCTTCAGGAGACGGCCGGCACTGTCGCCGGTCGTCTTTTCCCCTTCGAACCGACTGGCAACCAAAAATCCATGAAAGGAGAACGCACGATGACCGCCAAGCTGATCAAGGGAACGGAAATCCGAGAGCAGATTCTCGAAGAAATCACCGCCGAGGTAACCGAGATCAAGGAAAAGTACGGTAAGGTACCCGGTCTGGTCACGATCCTGGTGGGAGAAAACCCCGCCTCTATTTCTTATGTAACACTGAAGATCAAGACCGCCCACCGGGTAGGCTTCAAGGAAATCCAGGACAGTCAGCCGGTGGATATCTCCGAGGCCGATCTGCTGGCGTTGATCGACAAGTACAACAAGGACGAGTCGATTCATGGCATCCTGGTGCAGTTGCCGCTGCCCAAACACATCGACGAAAAGAAGGTGCTCAACGCCATCGATCCGGACAAGGACGTGGACGGCTTCCATCCGGTGAACGTCGGGCGCCTGATGATCGGCGGCAGTGAAGTGAAGTTCCCCCCCTGCACCCCGGCCGGCATCCAGGAGATGATCGTGCGCGCCGGCGTGGAAACCAAGGGGGCCGAGGTGGTCGTGGTGGGACGCTCCAACATCGTGGGCAAGCCGATTGCCAACATGATGCTCCAGAAGGGCCCCGGCGCCAATGCCACCGTGACCGTGGTGCACACCGGCACCCGTGATCTGGCCAGCCACTGCCAGCGCGCCGACATTCTCATCGTCGCCGCCGGCGTCCCCGACCTGGTCAAGCCCGAGTGGATCAAGCCGGGTGCCTGTGTCATCGATGTCGGCGTCAACCGGGTGGGCGAGAAGATCAGCGAAAAGACGGGCAAGAAGGTGGCCATTCTCAAGGGCGACGTGGATTTCGACCGGGCAAAGGAAATTGCCGGCTACATTACCCCGGTTCCCGGCGGCGTCGGCCCGATGACCATCACCATGCTGATGAAAAACACCCTCAAATCCTTGAAGTTCCAACTCGGCATCGCCTGATCACAGCCCACGGACGGTCGGAACCGGCATCGCGCCGCGTTCCGACCGCCGAAGGCCCCCCGAGCCCCACCGAGTACAGGCGAAAACCCGCAACCGTTATTTTTCCCTCAGGGAAAAAGATCGCCCGGCTCATCCCCGGCCCCCTGGCCAAGAGCCCAACGTCGACCGAGGGCATCGGCACGCGTTGACTCCGGCCCATTTACCAAGCGGGGCCCTCCCTAACCTCTTTCATACAAAGGAGATTCCTTGCCCAGAGCCAACTATAAATTCGAAAAACGACAAAAGGAAATCGCCAAAAAAAAGAAAAAGGAAGAAAAGCGCCAGAAACGGTCGGAGCGTCAGGAACCAACTGGATCTCAGCCTGAAAACGACGTTTGACCGCCGCGCGCCACCGGCCGCGGCAAAACCGCCTGGTCTTTTCATAACTAACTGTAATTTTGCGTTATTTATCGCTTTCCCGCATCCGGCCGGTCGTTGACAGGCCGGAGAGAGGGTGTTACAGCAATAGTATGGTTTCGGAGTGGCCGGCCGTTGACCGGCCTCTACTGCCTACTCAAATGTCTGTTCGCCCTCGCCGTTCCCACTGCCCGGGAATGGCGACAGAGGAACCGTGCCATGAGCATCAAAAAGCAGTACCTGAAAACGCGCCCGGTTTGCAAAGTCACGTTTCACCTCACCAGGGATGAGGTCGGAGAGACGGCATCCGTCCATCTGGTCGGGGACTTCAATGACTGGAGCACCTCCGCCAGTCCCCTGAAAAGGCGTAAGGACGGTTCTTTCAACATCACCTTGGATTTTGCCATCGGCAAGGACTATCAGTTTCGCTACCTGGTCGACGGCCTGACTTGGCTCAACGATCCCCAGGCCGATGGCTACGTACCCAGCGGGTTCCAGGGAAGCGACAACTCCGTGGTGTCGGTCTGACGGTGGTGGCAGGCAAAGCCGGCACCCGACCGCAACGCTGGATCGATGCGTTCGATCGCGTCATCTGGCACACCCGCCGCGGAGAACGGTCGGCCACCCGGTGGCTGCTGATCCAACTGGTGCGCACCGCGATTCTCGCCGCCAGGCAATTCAACCGCCACCAGGGACCGTTGCGCGCCTCGGCGTTGACCTTCTACTCGTTGCTGTCATTGGTGCCGGTGGCGGCCATGGCCTTCGGCATCGCCAAGGGCTTCGGCTTCGAAAAAAGGCTGCAGAGCGAGCTGCTGGAAAAATTCGCCGCCCAGCAGGAAGTGATGGCCCAAGTCATCAACTTCGCCCAGAACATGCTGGACAATACCAGGGGAGGAATGATCGCCGGGGTTGGCATCGTGGTGCTTTTCTGGGCCGTGATCAAGGTGCTGGGCAACATCGAAAACGCCTTCAACCACATCTGGGCCGTTCGATCGCGCAACCTTGTACGCAGACTCACCGACTACCTGACCATCATGCTCATCGGCCCGGTGCTGGTGATCATGTCCTCCAGCGTGACGGTCTACATCACCTCCCAGATTTCGGATATCAGTGGCCGCCATACCATGCTCCAGATGGCCGGACCGGCCATCTACGTGGCCCTCAAACTGCTTCCCTACGTGTTGATCTGGATCCTGTTCACCCTGGTGTACATGATCATGCCCAATACCCGGGTGCGCCTGGGCAGCGCCCTGCTGGCCGGCGTCCTGGCCGGTACCGCCTTCCAGGTGCTCCAGGCCGCCTACATCCATTTTCAAATCTTCGTGGCCAAATACAACGCCATCTACGGCAGCTTTGCCGCCCTGCCCCTCTTTCTCGTCTGGCTTCAGACCAGTTGGCTGATCGTCCTCGCGGGGGGTGAAATTTCCCATGCCTACCAGAACGCCGAACGGCTGGATCTCCTTGACGGCGAAAAGCAGATGAGCATTTTCGACACCAAACTCCTCGCCCTGACCATCTGCCGCCATGTGGTAAACACGTTTCGTCGGGGAGCGCCCGCCCAGACGGTATTCCAAATCGCCGATTCCCTCTCCATATCACCCGAGGTGGTGCAGCGCATGGCCGATCTGCTGCTACAGGCCAGGATCCTGGTTAGAATCGATGCCAACGACGATGGTGCCAAGCCGCTGCAACCGGCCCGCAACACCGACGCCATGACGGTCAGCGCCGTGGTGACGGCGGTGGAGGAGGCCGTCGCAAAGCGCTACGTCGACCTGCCGGAGGCTCAACCGGCGGCTGAAGCCCTGGCGAATTTCCGCGCCGAGCTGGAGCAATCTGCCGCCAACCGGCGCATTGCAGACCTGTAACAACACAAGCCAACTCCTCGGAGGAAAGCTGCGATGGAACCCGTCAGCCATATCACCCACATCATCGCCTTGACCATGGGAGCCGCCTGGGCCGCCGGAATCAACCTCTATGCGGCCATCGCCACCCTGGGCATCCTGGGCGCCACCGGCAACATGACGTTGCCCCCGAACCTGCAAGTGCTCGCCGACCCGCTGGTCATCGCCTCGGCTTGCCTGATGTATGCCGTGGAGTTTTTTGCCGACAAGACCCCCGGCGTGGACACCGGCTGGGACACGATCCATACCTTCATCCGCATTCCGGCCGGCGCGCTGCTGGCCGCCGGTGCCGTGGGTGAAATTAATCCGGCCGTGACCTTGGCCGCCGCCCTCCTCGGCGGCACCCTGGCCGCCGGCAGTCATGGATTAAAGGCCGGCTCGCGTCTGCTCATCAACACGTCCCCGGAGCCATTTTCCAACTGGACCGCCTCCATTGCCGAAGACATCCTGGTGATCGGCGGCATCTGGACGGCGGTTCACTATCCCTGGCTGTTTCTTTTTCTGTTGGTGCTCTTCATCCTGCTGGTCATCTGGATGCTGCCCAAGATCTGGCGCGGCATCCGGCTGCTGGCCGGCAAACTCAAACAGCTGTTCACCCCCCGGCAGCCGACACCGCCCGTGCGGTGAGCGATCCACGTTCAACCGCACCCCGATGGCGGCGGTGGTTGCTTGCCATCGTCGGTGCATCGGTCTGCTTTGTTTGCGCCGGCGCTGTTTCCATCGCTCAGGGTGAGATTCCGCCCGGAGAACGACTCGTCTATCAAATCCGCTGGATGCGCATCCCCGCGGGAGAGGCCGTCCTCGAGGCGGCCGGGCCGGAAGCCCTCGACCGCCAATCAACGCGCCATTTCATCATGACGGTGCGCACCAATTCGTTCGTGGACACCTTCTACAAGGTACGCAGTCGCATCGAGACGTGGATGAATCTTGAATTGAGCCGTTCGTTGCGTTACCACAAACAACAACGGGAAGGCGGCCACCGCCCGCGGGACGAGGCGGTCGATTTCGACTGGACCAACCAGGTGGCCACCTACACCAACCGCGGCCGGGGCCGCCCTCCCGTTTCACTGCGCCCCGGCACGGTGGATCCTCTGGCGGCCCTATACTTCACCCGCCAGGCGCCGTTGGTGCCCGGTACGCAGATTGAGCGGCCGGTTTCCGACGGCAAGAAAATGGTCATCGGTCGTGCCCGGGTGATCGGTAAAGAAAAAATTGAGGTGCCTGCCGGAACCTTCGACACGCTGGTCATCGAACCGGACCTGCGGGATGTGGGCGGGGTATTCGAAAAAAGTCCCGACGCCCAAATCCGGTTGTGGCTCACCGACGATGCCCACCGGATTCCCGTACGGGTAGAGAGCAAGGTCGTGGTGGGCTACTTCGTCGGCGAGTTGACCTCGATCCAGGGATATCCCCCTGGATCCGCGATGAACCACGGTTTGCCCGCCCCTCCGCAATAGGACGTTCAGGTCAATGGCATCATCAAACAACAAGAAGAGCAAACGCCGGTTTCATCCGGTGCGTTTCTTGGCCAAGTTCACGCTGGTAACGCTGTTGTTGGCGGCCGTTGTCATGGCCGTTTATGGCGTGTATCTCTCCCGGGACATCGAGAAGCGCTTCTCCGGCCGGCGCTGGAGCATCCCCTCGACGGTTTACAGCGACACGACCCTCATCTATCCCGGCCAGCGCATCCGCTCCGACGCATTGCTGGAAAAGCTCCAACGCCTGGCTTACCGAGCCGTGGATCACGCCCCGAAGCAAAAGGGGCAATTTCGCCGAAGGGGCGAATCTTTCGAAATTTTTCTCAATGATGTGAATCTGATAGTTTTGGAAAGATCTGGATTTCCTGTAAAAATAGATATTAAAAAAGGAACTATCCTCGATATCCGGCACGGTCTCAGCAGTGAATCGATTCCGTTGCTGGAACTGGCGCCGGAAGAGCTGATGCTCTTTTTCGGCCCTGAACGCGAGCAGCGTCGGCTCATTTCCATCGAAAACGTCCCCCAGCAGGTGCAGCGAGCCTTCATGGCGGCCGAAGACACCCGCTTCATGGATCATTTCGGCCTGGATCTGCGGGGGATTCTGCGTGCCGCCTACGTCAATCTGCGCCACGGCGCCATCCATCAGGGCGGTTCCACCATCACCCAGCAGTTGGCCAAGAATTACTTTCTGACCCCCGAAAAGACCTTCTCCCGCAAGATCAAGGAAATGGTCCTGGCCCTGGTCATGGAGCAGATGTACACCAAGGCCCAGATTCTCGAAATCTACCTCAACGAAGTCTATTTCGGCCAGAAGGGATCCGTCGCGGTCACCGGACTGGGCGAAGCGTCCCTTTTCTATTTCGGCAAACCGGCGGCCCAACTCACCGTGGCGGAAGGGGCCACCCTTGCCGGGCTGCTCCGGGCCCCCAATCGCGACTCGCCTTACGTGAACGCCGAGCGCGCCCGGCAGCGCCGTGACCAGGTGCTTCACACCATGGTTGAACAGGGATGGATCTCGGCGGCCGAAGGCGCCACCGCCCTCGCTTCGCCGTTGAAGCCGTCCGGATTCAAGGTTTACGGCAAAAAAGCCCCCTATTTCATGGATTATCTCAGCCGGCAGGCCGAAGCCCTTTACGCCAGGGACGATCTGGCCAAACTGGGCCTGTCCATTTTCACCACCCTGGACACCGAGGTCCAGGAAGCGGCGGAAAAGGCCCTGGCCGTGGGACTGGAGCGGCTGGAAAAAAACGATCCCACCCTGCGGCGCCGGGAACCGGACCGCCGGTTGCAGGGGGCCATCATCGTCATTCAGCCCAAGACCGGCTACATCCTGGCAATGGTGGGGGGCCGGGACTACGCCACCAGCCAGTTCAACCGGGTCACCCACGCCCGGCGACAACCGGGTAGCGCCTTCAAACCGTTTGTCTTTCTGAGCGCCCTGAACCGCTTCAACCCCGCTTCGGTCCTCTCCAACACACCGGTCACCTACCAGGTGAATGGAAAGTCTTGGCGGCCGGACAACTTTTCCCCCATGGCGGCGCAAACCGTCACCATGCGCACTGCTCTGGCGCACTCCATCAACATCGCCACGGTGGACCTGGCCATGAAAATCGGCTTGGACGAGGTGGTGCGGACCGCTTCGGCCTTCGACTTTTCCACCCCTCTGGCGCCGCACCCCTCCCTGGCCCTGGGGGCCATGGAAGTCATCCCCCTGGAACTGGCCCGCGCCTACTGCGCCTTCGCCGCCGATGGCCTGCTGCCCGTCCCTTTGTCCCTGAAAGAAATCGGCGACGACCACGACCAGGTCCTCAACCGGCGCCACATGGCCGTCGAGCCGGTGACAACACCGGCCAAGGCTTTTCTGATCAACTCGATGCTCAGCAGTGCCGTGGCCGAGGGAACGGCCCGCTCCCTCAAGGGGCTTGGCATCGGGCAACCGGTGGCCGGCAAGACCGGGACCACCAACGAATCCCGGGACGCCTGGTTCGTTGGCTATACCCCGGAGATCCTGGCCTTGGTCTGGGTGGGGTTTGACGATGGGGGTTCAGTGAAGGGCACCGGCGCTTCAGCGGCGCTACCCATCTGGGCCGACCTGATGCGCCGTATTCCGCAGCATCTCTCCGGCGCCTGGTTCCAGCGCCCGGCAGGGGTCGTGGACCGGGTGATCTGCGCTGACAGCGGCCAGTTGGCCGTCACCGGTCGCTGCCCGCGGCCGGTGCGGGAACTTTTTCTCGAAGAACTGGTTCCCGCCGATCCCTGTCCCCTTCATCAGCCACCCCAGAGCCGGTTGCAAAAATTTTTCGAGGAGGTAAAAGAATTTGTGGACAAACTTTAAGCGTTTGAATCGATGGCTGGTCCTGGCGTTGCTCCTGGGGTGCGCCGGGTGTGCCACCGCCCCCCTGCCACCGTCCCGGCCACCTGTACCCGCCCCAGCGCCGATACCGACCCCGAGCCCGGCACCGGCACCGGCACCCGAAGCGCCGGTGGCAAGCCTGTATCCCACCGAATCCATCCGCACGCCGCCGCCACGGGCCCAGGCCTCTCTCCGGTTGACGGAGCAGGCACGCCAGCTCATCGCCGCGCGCAAGGCGGACGAGGCGATTCGAACCCTCGAGAAGGCATTGAACATCGATCCGCAAAACAGCCGCAGCTACTATTACCTTGCCGAAGCATGGCTCTTGAAGGGTGATTCCAACCGGGCCGCCCAGTTCAACCGCCTGGCCCAATCCCATCTGGGAAACGACCGGGCCTGGAGATCAAAGGTGAACAACCAAAAACAGCGGATCCATAAAAATCTGGCCCGAACGCCATAAGGGGAATTTATGACGTTTTCCAAAGACCAACTCCTGACCATCATTGCAGACATCGCGCCCAACCCCTTGCTCCAGGCGCTGATGATCATCGTCGTCTTTTATTTTCTGGCCAAGATTTTCGACTTGGTGCTGGTGCGCTTCGTCCGCCGCTGGATCGCCCGGACCCACTTCACCCTGGACGACGACATCCTGGAAATCATCCACCGTCCGGTTTTCGTCAGTATCATGCTCGTGGGGCTGGGGCTTGCCGCAGAACGCCTGCAACTGCCGTCCAAGGTGGATTTCATCACCTTGGGGGGGCTGAAAACGGTGGCCATCTTTCTGTGGTCCATGGCGGCAGCCCGCTTCCTGAGGCTCCTGCTGGGGTTCGTGAGCCGGGACCAGCGACGTTTCCTCTTCATCCAGGAACGCACCCTGCCCCTGCTCAACAATCTGCTGATCATCGTGGTGACGGCCCTGGCCGTTTACTTCATCTTCCTGGCGTGGCAAATCGACGTCACCGCCTGGATGGCCTCGGCGGGAATTCTCGGTTTGGCGATCTCTTTTGCTGCCAAGGACACCTTGGCCAACCTCTTCTCCGGGGTCTTCATCGTCGCCGATGCCCCTTACAAACTCGGCGACTTCATCGTTCTGGATTCCGGCGAGCGCGGTGAGGTCACCCATATCGGCATCCGCTCCACCCGTTTGCTCACCCGCGACGACGTGGAGGTCACCGTCCCCAACTCCATCATGGGCAACGCCAAGATCACCAACGAATCCGGTGGCCCCCACGAGAAGTATCGCCTGCGGGTCAAGGTGGGAGTGGCCTATGGATCGGATATCGACAAGGTCCATGCCGTACTCCTGGACGTGGCCAACAGCCACCCGGATGTGGCCCGGGAGCCGGCGCCGCGGGTCCGGTTCCGTGGCTTCGGCGATTCGAGCCTCGACCATGAACTGCTCTGCTGGGTGGAGAAACCGGTGAAGCGCGGGCTGGTACTCCACCTGCTCAACACGGAAATCTACAAACGGTTCATGGTGGAAGAGATTGAAATCCCCTTTCCCCAGAGGGATGTGCATCTCTATCCAGCCCAGAGCCCGACGGAACGCTGAACGTGATGAGGCTTTCTTCCAGAAACCCTCCCGGTGGGCGCTGGCGAGGGAGTTGAAGTGATGTTTTGGGCCATTGTTGCCGTCATTGCCGGAATGATCCTGCTTGTCTGGAGCGCCGACCGCTTCGTGCTCGGGGCTTCAGCCACCGCTCAGTATCTGGGCATGCCACCACTGCTTATCGGCATGGTCATCATGGGATTCGGCACCTCGGCGCCCGAAATGGTCATCTCGGCCCTGGCAGCGGCCCAGGGGAACCCGGGATTGGCCCTGGGAAACGCCTTCGGATCCAACGTCGCCAATATCGGCCTGATCCTGGGAACCACGGCCCTCATCAGTCCCATCGAAATCCCATCCAGGGTTCTACGAAAAGAACTGCCCCTGCTCATGGCGGTCACCATGCTGATGGTCTGGTGGCTGTTGGACGGCCACCTGACACGCTTCGAGGCCATTTGGATGCTGGTCCTGTTCATCGGCCTCCTCGCCTGGTGGATCTGGCAGGGGATGCGCCGGGAAGCCGACAGCCCGGCAGAGGAAACGGCGGCCTCGCTCCCGGGACAGCCGCCGTTTCTCGGCCTTGCACTTTTCTGGCTGTTGCTGGGACTGGTCATGCTGTTTGCCAGCTCCCGGATGCTGGTCTGGGGGGCGGTGGAAATCGCCCGTTGGTTCGCGGTGAGCGATCTGGTCATCGGATTGACCATCGTTTCCCTGGGCACGTCGCTGCCCGAGTTGGCCGCTTCGATTGTGGCCGCCTTGAAGGGCGAGCACGACATTGCCCTGGGCAACGTCATCGGTTCCAATCTCTTCAACACCCTTGCCGTGGTGGGCATCGCCGGCGCGATTCATCCCGTGGTGGTGGAACCGCAAATCTTCTCCCGCGACATCCCCGTGATGGCGGCAATCACCGCTTCACTGTTCATCCTTGGTTACGGTAGCAAGGGTCCTGGCCGCATCAACCGCTTGAAGGGAGGAGCGCTGATGTTATGCTATATCGGTTATATGGGGTACCTGGCCGCCGCAATAGTGAACCCATAGAAAGAATTTGAATCTCATCGTCACGGACGGTTAGCGGCGAGTTTTCCGATGCGCCGGATTGAGGGTGGTTTGCGGACGTCCGCGGTATATCCGCCGAAATGGTTTCTGCCATTTTTTCAGTTTTCTGAAACCACCGGGGCGCCCAGGGGGTTGAGTTTTGCCGCCGTCAAGAACTCGGCGCCAAGGGCCCGTAGGCCGCCACCTCGCCGCAATGCGGGCGACCGGTCGGAGCAAAAGCGCGATGCCATGCCTCTGGCGCAAGCCGAGTTCGGTGGCGCCCAACGCGCCCTAAACGCCTCAAACAGCTTGCCGATCGTCAAAACTCAACCCCCTGATCGCCCATTCTCATGGTTTCAATCGGCTGAAGGGAAACAGAAGACAGCATTCCCAACCCGTCTCTATCGCTATCCTCCCCGCCCGGCGGGAGCAAGCCGCGCTGGACCGCCGCCCCGGAACTGTCTGAGGCGCCTATCGTCCGTTGGTCCGGACAGTACTCTGCTTGGGCCAAAGAAGTGATTTCTCTCATTGAGGCAGTGCCACATGGCCAACGTTGCGGCCCTGTCCGGGCTTACGGACGGTTGGCGCCGAGTTTTCCGATGCGCCGGATCCAGAGCGGCTTGCGGACGACGGCGGTACGGCATTCACTGAGTATTCTGTCCTGCTTCAGTTTTCTGAAACGACCGGGGTGTCCAGGAGGCCGACAAGAACTCAGGCCTCCTGGACACCCCGTTATAAAGACGTCATCCCGCCCAAAGAGAGGACCGGGGTTTAGTCCTGGCACCCTTTCGACTGGGTCGCACCGATGGTTTCGGCAAACTCCAACGGCGTAATG